>URXG01000026.1 GCA_900551715.1 uncultured Blautia sp.
ATTTGATCGGTGCAAGATCGTTAAGAGCCTTAGCCATTGGTGCAAGGCAGTTTGTAGTACAGGAAGCTGCGGAGATAATCTTATCTTCGTTTGTCAGTCCTTCATGGTTTACATTGTAAACGATTGTTTTAAGATCGTTTCCAGCTGGTGCGGAAATAACAACGTGTTTAGCACCTGCATCGATATGAGCCTGAGCTTTTTCTTTGGAGGTATAGAAACCTGTGCACTCAAGAACTACATCTACGCCGATTTCTCCCCATGGAAGTTCTGCAGCATTAGCTTTAGCATAGATTTTGATTTCTTTTCCATCAACTGTGATAGAATCTTCTCCTGCAACAACTTTGTCAGCCAGAGCGTATCTTCCCTGTGTTGAGTCATATTTTAATAAGTGAGCCAGCATTTTCGGGGATGTCAGGTCGTTGATAGCAACGATTTCAAATCCTTCTGCTCCAAACATCTGACGGAAAGCCAGACGACCGATACGGCCAAATCCATTGATTGCAACTTTTACTGCCATGATAAATTCCTCCTATGAATTAAGTGGTTGATTATGGCGTTTCATGTTTGTTAAAGAAACGTCAACCTATTGCATATTGTATCGAATCTCATACAAAAATTCAAGACCATTTTTAAAAAACATCACAATTTTATAAAATTGGGGTATAATGTTCCATGACCCATGGCACAGAAACCAGATTCATGCTATAATAGATGCGCTGGGCGTACCGGCTTTTTATCTCATAATAAAGGAGGTTTATTTCATGTCAGATCAGATCTTATGGGACTGTCATATGCACTCTTCCTTCTCAGTGGACTCCTCCACTCCCATGGAGGATATGGTACTGAAATCCATCCAGCAGGGACTCACCGGTATCTGTTTTACCGAACATCTGGATCCTGATTATCCGGACACGCCGGAAAAGATTGATTTCTCTCTTGACATTCCTGCCTATCATAAACAACTTCAGACTTTACGTGAAAAATATAAAGACAAACTGGATATCCGCTTTGGAATCGAGATTGGACTTCAGCCTCATCTGAAGGATTATTTTCGCCAGCTTCTGAAAGAATATCCCTTTGACTTTGTAATCGGCTCTTCTCATATTGTCCATGGAGCAGACCCCTATTATCCCAGCTTTTTTAAGGGACGTAAAGAATCTGAATGTTATATGGAATATTTCGAATCCATTCTTGAAAATCTTGCTGTATTTTCTGAAATGGATGTTTATGGTCATATTGACTATGTAGTACGTTATGGTCCCAATCAAAACCGGGAATATTCTTATGAAAGATATCAGGATATCCTTGACGAGATCCTTCGTACTGTCATCTCCAAAGGATGTGGTATTGAACTGAATACCGGCGGTTTCCACTATGGACTCGGTGAACCGAATCCCTGTCGTGCTGTACTGAAGCGCTATCATCAGCTGGGTGGCGAGATCATCACTGTAGGTGCTGACGCCCATACCCCGGATAAAGTAGCCTATGATTTTGATAAGGCCTTTGCAATACTGAAAGACTGTGGGTTCCGCTATTACACATCCTTCAAAGACAGAAAACCTGAATTTATTCCATTATAAGACATAACCATCCTTAAGGATGTAACTATATACAACACAAGGAGGATTTATTATGGCAAAAAAACGCCTTCAGAAAAAAAGAGAAGCAGCCAGAACCGCTTCCGCCAAAATTGAAACAACAAAAAAAGAACCACTGAAAGTAACCACCAGGAAAGTGGAGCCTCTGAAAGTAGAGACCAGAAAGACAGAACCTGTTAAAGTCGAGACAAAGAAGACGGAACCTTTCAAAGTCGAAACCACAAAAACAGAATCCATGAAAGTCGAGACAAAAAAAACAGAACCTGTTAAAGTTGAGGCAGCACCACCGGTTCCTGAGATCCCGGCAAGAGATGGCGACAGCATCTACAAAGAACGTCTTGCCCGCCATCTGGACGAGCTGAAATGGCTTTACTGTGAACTTTATCAGGACAATCCCTATGTTACTACTCACCTGAATGATCTTCTGTACGTTATGAAGAAATTCTATAACATGCGAGGTAATGATCTGAAGAATTCTGATTTCAGTCGTGAAAAAAATCCGGCATGGTATAAGGGTAATAATCTTACCGGTATGATGATGTATGTGAACGCTTTTGCCGGAGACCTGAAGGGTCTGGAATCCAAACTGGATTATATAAAAGAGTGCAACGTTAATTATCTTCATCTTATGCCTCTTCTGGATTCTCCAAAAGGTCGCAGCGATGGTGGTTACGCTGTCGCAGATTTCCGCAAAGTTCAGGAAAATCTTGGAACCATGGATGACTTTGCACATCTTACTTCCGAATGCCATAAACGTGGTATCAATATTTGCCTCGACTTCGTTATGAATCATACTTCTGAAGATCACGAATGGGCAAAACGTGCACGAAATGGTGAAAAAGAATATCAGGATCGTTACTTTTTCTTTGACAATTATGATATTCCTTCATTATATGATCAAACATGCCCGGAAGTATTTCCTACTACAGCCCCTGGTAATTTCACATGGCTGGAAGATACACACAAGCATGTTATGACAACTTTTTATCCATACCAGTGGGATCTGAATTATCGCAATCCGATAGTTCTTAACGAAATGATTTTTAATATGCTGTACCTTGCAAACCAGGGTGTAGATATTGTACGTCTTGATGCCGTTCCATATATCTGGAAACAGATTGGCACCAACTGTCGTAATCTTCCCCAGGTACACACTATCGTTCGTATGATGCGTATGATCTGCGAAATTGTCTGCCCGGGTGTCCTTCTTCTCGGAGAAGTCGTTATGGCTCCTGAAAAGGTTGTTCCATATTTCGGAACTGTAGATAAACCGGAATGCCATCTTCTCTACAACGTAACAACCATGGCAAGCACCTGGCACACCGTTGCAACCAGAGATGTTTCTCTGCTCCGCCGTCAGCTTGATATTGTTGCCGGACTTCCGAGAGATTACGTATTCCAGAACTATCTCCGCTGCCATGATGATATCGGCTGGGGTCTGGATTATGACTACCTTGAGAACTTCGGAATCCAGGAAGTTCCTCATAAGAAATATCTGAATGATTTCCTTACCGGAAAGTACCCGGATTCTTTCGCAAGAGGTGAACTGTACAATGACGATCCGCGTCTTGGCGATGCAAGACTCTGCGGTACCACCGCTTCCCTCTGCGGAATTGAACGTTTTGGATTTGAACAGAACGAAGAAGGTGTTGACCGTGCGATCCGCTATGACATTACCCTGCACGCTTTCATGCTTTCACAGTCCGGTATTCCGGTCATTTACAGCGGTGATGAGATTGCACAGCTCAACGATTACTCCTACAAGGATGATCCGGACAAAGCTGCCGATTCCCGTTACCTCCACAGAGGAAACTTCCGATGGGATCTCGCCGAGAACCGTAATCGTCCGGAAACTGTTCAGGGCAAACTCTTCCCTGTACTTGACAAGCTGGAACATCTCCGTATGGAACACAGTGTATTCAACAGTGATGTACCGATCCGCACCATTGATACCTGGGATGATTCTATCCTTGCTCTCGTACGTGAAAACGATGATGAGAAATTCATCGGTATCTATAACTTCAGCGAATTTGACAAGGTTGCATGGATCAACGAAGACGACGGCATGTACACCGACCTGATCTCCGGCCGCGAACTCGAAGCCAAAGGAGTGCAGATTCCTGCATTCGGATGCTTCTGGCTGTGCAGAAAGAAATAATTCAAATAATCTACAGACAAAAAATTCCTGCAGGATACCGGAGTAAAATCTCTGGTTTCTGCAGGAATTTTTAATTATTTTATTAGTTTGTTCGCGATAGTGGTTAATGTTCCTGGTTCTTCCTGATCCAGTGATCTTGCGTAGATCCCCCGGATCCAGCCTGTAATCACGTCAATGAGGACCGGTGCAAATGTCATAAGGATAAACACCAGAATGATCATTCCAAAGTCCAGCGAACCAAGTGAAAGCAGCTTCTGGAAGATTACCGCCGCTGCAAAGAAAATAAACTGCATACCGTAAATAACGATCTTTCGATATCTGTTCAACGGTGCGTAAACTGTCTTAAGTGCAGCCATATAGTTCCATCCTGTTACCAGTACACATGCTGTATTCAGCATGGCATTGGAATGGTATACATTCTGGCAGACCAGCATAATGGCAAACACACAGGAAGAAATCGTGATTGCTGCCGGAAATGCATTAAGGAATACATGCCGCAGGAATGTATGATCGATCTTTTCGTAGTTATTCTCCTGTGCCAGAAGAAATGTAGGGATTCCTACTGCACATGCACTGATCAGTGACATCTGAATAGGTTCAAATGGATAGGAGTTTCCAAAAAAGATCGTCAGCAATGATAACATAACAGAAAACATGGTCTTGATCAGAAACATGGAAGCTGCTGTGCGGATATTATTTACCACACGTCGTCCTTGATTCACAATATGAGGCATAGATGCAAAGTTGGAATCCAGAAGTACTACATTGGCAATATTCTTGGCAGCATCACTGCCCTGTGCCATGGCAATACTGCAATCCGCTTCTTTCAGTGCCAGAACATCATTAACACCGTCACCAGTCATGGCAACGGTATGACCCTGTGCCTTCAGTGCCTGCACCATCTGTTTCTTCTGCTGAGGCGTTACACGCCCGAAAACACTGTACTGGGAAACTGCCTCATAAAGCTGTTCCTCTGTTTCCAGTGTGGTAGCATCCACAAACTGGTCTGCGTTCTTAAGTCCTGCCCTTCTGGCTATGGAAGCGACTGTCACAGGGTCATCACCGGAAATTACTTTCAGATCAACTTCCTGGCTGTCAAAGAATTCCAGAGTATCCGGTGCTTCCTGACGGATCACATCTGTAAGAAGAAGCAGACCCAGAGGTTTCAGTCCTTCAGGAAGTTCTGTACCTTCTGCCTTCTCCGGACTTACCGCCAGAACAAGGACACGAAGTCCTTCTTCTGCATATTGCTGACAGCATGCTGTCAGTTCGCTGTTCTCTTCCGGAAAAAGGAACTGTGCCGCCCCCATAAGGCAGGTTCCTGTCTCTTCAAATACAGCGCCACTGTATTTACGGTCTGAGGAAAAAGGAATCACATGCTCCAGAGTAAGATTCTGCTTTGCCGGGAAGCGTTTGCGAAGTGCATCAATGGTAGCATTCTGATCCTTCAGCACATGCATCAGGCCAGCCATAATCTTTTCGATTTCGGTCAGCTGATCTGTATTTTCTTCCGATATCTCCAGAGGAACTGCACTGTTTTCTTCTGCTGGTTTTGATCCGGGAATATAGGGTTCCACACGTTCCACACACATGGTACCTTCTGTGATGGTACCGGTCTTATCCAGACAGAGTGTATCTACTCTTGCCAGTGTTTCAATACAATACAACTCCTGGACAAGTGTCTTTTTGTTTGCAAGAACAAGTGCTCCCAGTGTCAATGCCACACTGGTAAGAAGCACAAGGCCTTCCGGGATCATCCCAAGGACACCTGCCACCATGCTGACAACAGAATCCCTGAAGCTGTCTCCTGCAAGATAATACTGCTTGTAAAACAAAAGTCCCCCTAGAGGAACAATAATGATACTGATTACTTTCAGTATCGCGTTCAGTGAGTTTTTCAGTTCTGAATTATGCCGCTTGAACTCTTTTGCCTCACTGGTGATCTGTGATGCGTAATTCTCCTTTCCAACGTGTATGATCTGACAACAGGCTTCTCCGGAAGTGACAAAACTTCCGGAAAAAAGCTCATCTCCCTCATTCTTGGGGAGGTTGTCTGATTCACCTGTCAGAAGAGATTCATTTACTTCCAGACTACCCTCCAGTATCCTGGCATCTGCCGGTACCTGATCCCCTGTCTTAAGACAGACAATATCATCCAGGACCAGTTCCTCTGTGGGAACGGTCCATTTCTGACCTTCTCTGATGACAATGGATTTCCTTGCTGTAAGGATCGCAAGTTTGTCAATGGTTATCTTTGCCCTGATTTCCTGTGCAATACCGATCAGTGTATTTATAATGATGATCCCCACAAAAAATGCGTTTTTGTAGGAACCTACAACAAGCACCAGAATAAGAAGTACCAGGTTCAGAAAGTTAAAGAATGTCAGTGTGTTCTCTCTAACAATCTGTTTGTATGTTCTGGTATTTGGATTTTCGTCTGCATTGACCTTTCCTTCTTCAATCCTTTCCCTAACCTGCTCGTCTGTAAGCCCTGTCAACCTTTCACCTCTCGATCTGATCAATAATCTTCTTCAGTGTCTTCTTCACCTTCACTGATATCGCTCTTTGGTTTATCCAGTCCTTCGATAACAATATTATGCTTCTGAGCGTAATCCCAGAGTGCTGCGTGGATTGCTTCTTCTGCAAGAAGTGAACAGTGTACTTTTACCGGCGGAAGTCCGTCCAGTGCTTCCATTACTGCTTTGTTTGTGATCTGCATAGCTTCTTCGATAGTCTTTCCTTTGACCATTTCTGTTGCCATGCTGCTGGTTGCAACTGCTGCACCACAGCCAAATGTTTTGAATTTACATTCTTTGATGATATGTGTTTCATCATCAATATCAAGGAACATTCTCATGATGTCACCACATTTTGCGTTTCCAACTGTTCCTACTCCACTTGCATCTTCGATTTCTCCTACATTTCTTGGATGCTGAAAATGATCCATTACTTTTTCACTATACATGATATTTTCCTCCGCTTATTCTGTGTTGTAATCTTCTGTTGTAACTATTCAATACCTTCACAGTAACTTCCGTTGCTGTAGCAGCAGTACTGATTATTTCTGTTTTTTGATAAAGTCCTCATACAGTGGAGACATATTTCTCAGATACTGTACGATTTCTTTTAATTTGTCTACTGTGAAGTCAAGGTCTTCCTTGGTAGTCTCTTCACTTAATGTCAGTCTCAGGGAACCATGTGCGATCTCATGAGGCAGTCCGATAGCCAGAAGTACATGAGACGGATCCAGAGAACCAGATGTACATGCAGATCCGCTAGATGCACAGATACCGTTGTTGTCAAGCATAAGAAGAAGGGATTCGCCTTCTACAAACTGGAAGCTGACATTGACGTTGTTTGGAAGTCTCTTAACACGATCACCGTTTACTTTCACATATGGAATCTCTGTTTCGATTCTGTGGATCAGGTAATCTCTCAGTTCGATTTCTTTGCCGGTACGTTCTTTCAGGGACTTCATTGCACGTTCTGCTGCAACACCATATCCTACAATACCAGGAACATTCTCTGTACCTGCACGACGTTTACGTTCCTGTGCACCACCATGAACGAAAGATTTGATCTTGACGCCTTTACGGATATAAAGGAAACCGATTCCTTTCGGTCCGTTGATCTTGTGTGCACTTGAGCTGAGCATATCGATATTGTATTCATCTACATCAATAGGAACCTGGCAGAATGCCTGCACTGCATCTGTATGGAAAAGAATACCATGTTCTTTGGCGATTCTTCCGATTTCTTTGATTGGCTGAATGGTGCCGATCTCATTATTTGCAAACATTACAGAAATAAGAATTGTCTCCGGTGTGATTGCTTTTTCCAGTTCGTCCAGACGTACAACACCGTTTTCATCAACATCAAGATATGTGATCTTTGCACCTCTGACTTTTTCAAGGTATTCGCAGGTATGAAGAATCGCATGATGCTCAATCTTTGTAGTGATGATATGGTTGCCTTTGCCTTTGTAAGCTTCATAAGTAGCTTTCAGAGCCCAGTTGTCAGCTTCACTTCCGCCTGCTGTAAAATAAATTTCTTCTTTTTTGGCGTGAAGAGCATCTGCGATCTGCTGTCTTCCTTTGGAGATAGCGTCTTTGCTCTTGCCTGCCAGTTCATATATGCTGGATGCATTTCCATAACATTCTGAAAAATATGGAAGCATAGCATCCACAACTTCCGGAGCAGTTTTTGTTGTAGCAGCATTGTCCAGATAGATCAATTTACTCATTTCTTTTCCTCCTGATATAATAGTGATTATTATATTCTTTCCTGTTGTTTTTTCCGGCTTTCTTCTATCAACTGACTGAGCATCAGAGTGTCCACCGCTTCTGTGATGCTGTCATTGATCCGCTTCCACACGTATTTCGTCACACAGATATCTTCTCTTTCGCAGCTCTGTGTTTCGTCATTGCCCGGGCACTGTGCTGCCTCCAGACTTCCCTCCAGGACTCTCAGAACATCCCCTACAGAAATACTGTCTGCCGCTTTGCCAAGTCTGTATCCTCCACAGGCTCCTCTTGTACTTTCTACAAGTCCGGCTTTTTTCAGTTTTGCCATAAGCTGTTCCAGATAGCTGTCGGACAGTCCCTGTCTGGCTGCGATACTCTGAATGGAAACTGCTTCTGTCTCACAGTGCAGCCCCAGATCTACCAGTGCTTTCAGACCGTATCTGGCTCTTGTTGATAGTTTCATTTGCTCACCTCTTTAATTCCCAGTGTTTTTGTCGGAATTTTCATTTCTTACTTTAGCAGAATACATTTGTTCTGTCAAGGTACTTTCCTACATATACTGGCAAAAAGGATTTTTTTGGGGCTGTTATGTCAAAAAAATATTTTTTCAGGGGAACACTGCTTCTTACTGCTGCCGGTATCCTGAGCCGGATCCTGGGGTTCTTCTATAGAATATTCCTCTCTCATACGGTTGGTGCTGAGGGAATTGGACTTTATCAGTTGGTCCTTCCACTCCAGAGTCTTGTGCTGTCTCTGACAGCAGCCGGAATCCAGGCAGCCCTCTCTCGCCTTGTTTCTTCTATGCTTGCTCTGGGAGAACGTCAGAAAGCCAGGGGATGTTTTCTGACAGGAACAGTGATCTCTACAGGCTTTTCTGCCATTACAGGTTTTATTCTGTACAAATGTGCAGATTTCTTTGCTGTGGAAATATTGAAAGAAGCTTCTGCAGCACCTCTTATACGGATCCTGTGTTTCAGTTTTCCTTTTGCTGCCCTCCATGCCTGCGTAAACAGTTACTGTATGGCTGATAAAAAACCTGGTTTTCCTGCTGCCACGCAGCTTGTAGAACAGCTTGTACGGATTGGAAGTTCCTGGCTTATTTTTCAGATCCTCCTTTCCGGAAACCTGCCTGTCACTGCCTCTGTTGCAGCTGCCGGTGGACTGGTTTCAGAACTTTTCGCTGCACTGATCTCGCTTATTTTTATCAGTTGTATGTTCCAGGGCAATTTCTTTTCTTCCCTGCATAAGATCAGCCTGGCAGAAACACTTGGAGATATTTCTGTTACCGCCCTGCCGATGACGGTCAACCGTCTTTTCCTTACGCTGCTTTCTGCCATAGAAGCTGTACTTCTGCCCCAAAGGCTCCGTATATATGGACTTACGCAGCCAGAGTCGCTGGCTGTTTATGGTATTTTTACAGGAATGGCTCTGCCTCTGATCCTGTTTCCTTCTACTGTGACAAATTCTGCCTCTGCCATGCTTATGCCCTCTGTTGCAGAAATGCAGGCATTGGGAAACCACCGCCGGATCCGGTATGTCACCAGATATACCGTAAATTTCTGTATCCTTCTGGGCGTTTTCTCTACAGCTGCCTTTTTTATTTTCGGTCCTTTCCTTGGCAGTTTTCTTTTTCACAGTATCACCGCCGGTACTTACATACGTGCCATGGCTTTTATCTGCCCTTTTCTCTATATGAACACTGCTCTTTCCGGTATTCTTCATGGACTTGGTCGTACCGGAACCTGTCTTCTCCACAGTAGTCTGGGGATTCTTCTGCGGATCTCTTTTGTATTATTTACCATCCCCTCTGTTGGTATTCGTGGATATTTTTATGGCATACTCTTCAGTGAGATCCTGGTCAGTATTCTTCATATTTATGCACTTTACCGCATAAAGTCTTAGAATACTTTCATGCGGTAAAACTGCAATTTTCGACAAAATATATCCTGTACCTATCGACAACAGATTTTCTATCGTTTATAATGAAACAATGAGTGTAATCAGGCAGTTACAGACCAACATAACTTTGTTCGGAATCCCGGACAAAAAGGAGGAGAAAAATGGGATTTACATTTATGAAAAAATTGCCTACACCAGCCGAAATCCGCAATGAATATCCGATTGACGCTGAGATCCAGGCATTAAAAGAAAAACGGGATCAGGAAATCCGGGATGTCTTTACCGGAAAATCAGATAAATTTCTTGCAATCATCGGTCCATGCTCTGCTGACAATGAAGAAGCAGTTATCGACTATCTTCTGCGTCTCCGCAAAGTACAGGATAAGATTGCTGACAAAGTGTTGATCATCCCCAGAGTATATACCAACAAACCACGTACTACCGGAGAAGGATACAAGGGTATGGTCCATCAGCCGGACCCGGAAAAAGCTCCTGACCTTCTGGCAGGTCTTATAGCTATCCGTAAGATGCATATTCATGCAATCCAGAAAAGTGGTTTTACCTGTGCTGATGAAATGCTTTATCCGGAAAACTATCGTTATCTTTCTGACATTCTTTCCTATGTTGCTGTTGGTGCACGTTCTGTAGAGGATCAGCAGCATCGTCTTACTGTAAGTGGTATGGATGTTCCTGCCGGAATGAAGAATCCTACCAGCGGTGATTACAGCGTAATGCTGAACTCCGTTACTGCTGCACAGGCTTCTCACCGCTTTATCTACAGAAGCTGGGAAGTAGAAACTACCGGTAACCCGCTGGCTCATACTATTCTTCGTGGTGCAGTCAACAAACATGGAGAAACCATCCCGAACTATCATTATGAGGATCTTCGTCTTCTCTGGGAAAAATATCAGGAAAAGAAACTTAAGAATCCGGCTGTTATTGTGGATACCAACCACTCCAACTCCAACAAACAGTACGAACAGCAGGTTCGTATTGCCAAAGAAGTTCTCCACAGTCGTATCGTAGATCCGGAACTGCATACTCTGGTAAAGGGTCTGATGATCGAAAGTTACATTGAACCAGGCAACCAGAAGATCGGGCCAAACCATGTTTACGGTAAATCTATCACAGACCCATGTCTTGGATGGGAAGAATCCGAGAAACTTCTGTACACAATTGCCGAAATGTGCTGATAGAAATGTGATAACAAATAAGGAGCATGATCCTGATGACCATGCTCCTTTTTCAGTGGCGCGGATGCGCCTTCATATATACATCTCTCATTTT
This sequence comes from uncultured Blautia sp., assembly GCA_900551715.1. GTDB lineage: Bacteria > Bacillota > Clostridia > Lachnospirales > Lachnospiraceae > Blautia_A. The sequence goes on from URXG01000026.1 coordinate 11,187, forward strand.
TGCCATATTCTGTCCCAGGTAAATCTGGGTAGAAGAAATATCTGAATGTCCAAGCATTTCCTGAACACTTTTGATGTCAGCACCATTCTGCAACATATGTACAGCAAAAGAATGCCTCAGCGTATGGGGAGTGATATCCTTCTGAATACCGGCATCGTAAACATATCCTTTCAGAACCTTCCAGAATCCCTGTCTGCTCATGCTTCTGCCTGAGCAGTTGGTAAACAGAGCTTTTTCGGATCTGTTTTTTACAAAAAATGCTCTTCCATGATCCATGTATCGAACCAGTGCGCTTCTGCTGACATTTCCGATTGGTATGATCCGTTCTTTCTCTGTATCATGGCATATCACATAGCCAAACTGAAAATTCAGATCTGATACCTGCAGATGGATCAGCTCACTGACACGCATTCCTGTTGCATACAGAAGCTCCAGCATGGCAGCGTCCCGAATCCCCTTGGCTGTATCTGTATTGGGCTGTTTCAGCAATCTGTCTACTTCCTGGACAGTCAGGATCTCCGGAGGCTTTTTTTCTATTTTGGGTGGTTTCAGTGTCTCGGAAGGATCTTCCTCAATCCAGCGTTCTTTTTGCAGATACTGAAAGAGACATCTGATGGAAGCAACATTTCTGGAGATGGTAGATGTGGCAAGATTCTCCATTTTCAGAAGTCCCAGATATCCCTGCAGATCCAGAGTCGTTACTTCCTTCCAGCTCTGTATTTTCTGTTCTTCCAGATATCTGACCAGTTTCCGAAGATCTCTTTCATAAGATATTTCTGTATTTTTTGATATGTGTTTCCTGTCATGCAGATATGCAATCATATCTGAAATTACTTTCTCCATAAGTCTTCGCTTCCTGTTTTCGCCAATAGTTTGTAATTTTTTGATGTAAAACTAATTATACGGTGGATCTCACATAAAAGCAATTATTTTTATTTATATATTATGTTAAAATCCCCCACATACTGTACATTCTCTGTATATTTTACACTTTTGGCTGTATTTTTGTCAAAATATACTGATGTTTTTCATCAGGAACTCCATCACTTTGGGATTGCAGTAGATCTCCAGTAAAATTCCCAGGCTGTATCCCAGCCCACACAGGAGTATCCGCCCTGTATATCCGGTTATGTCTGCTGACATTCTGCCCTGGTTTTTCCATGTTTCCAAAGACTGTCTGTATATTTCTGTAAAAAGCAGCAACATACATGGAATATAAAAAATATACTGGGGAAATACCAGCCCTATACCTACTGCACAGCCTGGGATCCCGAATTCCAGCACTGACATGGTAAGGACCATTCCCAAAAGGAGTCCGCTTCCCAAAAGGCCTGCAATCGCGATCACCACTCCGAAAACAGTAATTCCGCAGAGAGCAGCCAGTATAAAAATACTTGCACGCATTTTCAGTACCTGTATAAAATATTTCTGATCTTCCAGATCTTTTCCTGCAAAAATACTGAGAAGATAAATGGACGCTGCTGCTTTCTGATTCCAAGCTGTTTTCCATATGATATTGGGTATCAGAATACCCAGAAGGAAACTGCCACTGTAGATCCAGACTGCTGGAAAATATGTTTTTTTATATTTTCTGATATTCTCTCTCATAATTTCACCCTGTACCAGTCTACGATGGGGTAAAACTATTTAGAACATGTTTTGCCGGATACGAAAAACAGGTGTGGATTGTGATCCACACCTGTCTGTATTATTTCGCATAGTCTACTGCTCTGCTCTCTCGAATTACATTTACCTTGATCTGTCCTGGATATTCCAGTTCAGCTTCAATCTGTTTTGCAATGTCTCTGGCCAGCAGAACCATATCAGCATCTGTTACGTGTTCTGGTACTACCATTACACGAATTTCCCTGCCTGCCTGTATAGCAAAGGACTTTTCTACTCCTTTGAATTCATTGGTGATATCTTCCAACTGTTTCAAACGATTTGTATAGGTTTCTAAGGTTTCTCTTCTTGCGCCTGGTCTTGCTGCCGAAATCGCATCAGCAGCCTGAACAATGCATGCAACAAGAGATTCTGGTTCGCAGTCGCCATGATGGGACGCAACCGTATTGATCACTACAGCAGATTCTTTATACTTCTTGCAGAGATCCACACCAATCTGGATATGTGAACCTTCTACTTCATGGTCGATAGATTTACCAATGTCATGAAGTAAACCAGCACGTTTTGCCATTCGGACATCCACACCGATTTCTCCTGCAAGGATTCCTGAAAGCTGTGCAACTTCGATAGAATGTTTCAGGGCATTCTGTCCATAACTTGAACGGAATTTCATTCGACCCAGAAGTTTCAGTAATTCAGGATGAATGCCATGTACACCAACATCCATGGCTGCATTCTCACCGTCTTCACGAATCTGAGCTTCTACTTCTTTCTGTGCCTTTTCAACCATTTCCTCGATTCTGGCCGGATGAATACGTCCATCAACGATCAGTTTCTCCAGAGCAACTCTGGCAATCTCTCTACGGATTGGATCAAAGGCTGAAAGTACTACTGCTTCTGGTGTATCATCTATGATCAGATCTACACCTGTCAGGGTTTCAAGAGTACGGATATTACGTCCTTCTCTACCGATGATACGACCTTTCATTTCATCACTTGGGAGCTGAACAACGGAGATTGTGGTTTCTGCCACATGGTCTACAGCGCATTTCTGGATGGCGTTAACCACGTATTCTTTAGCTTTCTTACCGGCTTCTTCTTTGGCTCTGTTCTCAAGTTCTTTGTAAAGTCTCGCAACATCTACCTTGACGTCATCTTCTACACTTTTGAGTAACTCGTCTTTTGCCTGGTCGGAGGTCAGACCGGAAATTCTTTCCAGTTCCTGTACTCCTTTTTCTTCAAGTTCTTCTACTTTCTTTTCTCTCTTCTGCAATTCAGCAATTTTTGCTGTACACTCTGCCTCACGCTTCTCTACTGCATCTGACTTCTTATCTACGGATTCTTCTTTAGATAAGACGCGTCTTTCGTATTTCTGCAGTTCATTTCTACGTTCCTTGGTTTCTTTCTCCAGTTCGTTTTTGGTTCGGAGAGATTCTTCCTTTACTTCCAACAAAGCTTCACGTTTCTTTGTTTCAGCAGTCTTTAAAGCTTCATCTATGATGCTTCTTGCTCTGTCTTCTGCTGTGCCGACAACTTCTGCGTCTTTTTTGGCTTTGTTGTCAACAGCAACCTTGCAAGTAACTGGAACCGCAATAAGCAGTGTGACCACTACAGCGACAATTGCAACTATGATTACCATTGCCACAGGAGCACCTCCTTATTTAGTTTTCATTGTACAAATACAACAATACAAGTTTAGCTGTTTTTGATAATTATGTCAAGTTTTTCTACCTAAAAAGAGTAGTTTAATTTTGTTTTGGGATGGTCCTGGAGTCCCTCATGGGAGAGGAAATGGATCTTAATGTAAAAAGTAAACTATTGTGGATTGACGCTTCATGAAAGATCAAGAAAACAGATTTCGCAAATGGTGCTGGCTTCCTAATTCGATGCATGCGCTTATTTGCTGTCATTCGGGCAGAACTCACACCTTCGGTGTTCAGACATTGCCCTCGGTGACAGCAGCTAGCCTGCATCTCATTGACGGAATCTGCGCAGGTATTGCTCAATTCTGTTGTTCTGATCTTTCGGGAAGCTGATAATCATATACTTATTTTGTTTGAATCTTATATTAAGATTCATCTGCTCTCTCATGTATCCCGGAATGGGCGGTGGAGTGGCTGGTATGGGGAAGGATAGTTTACATAAAAATCAGCGTAAGTATTTCTGTCTTAATTTTATAAGCCGGATAAGGTTCTCATTACCAGGTCTACATCTTTATTTTCCAGTTCCTGTATAATATGCAGGTATGTCTTCTGAGTTGTTGTCATACTTGCATGTCCCAGTCTACGAGCAACGCTGGCAATGAAAACTCCTGCAAACAGCAGTAACGACGCATGTGTATGCCTGAGACCATGAATTGAAATTTCTGAAATTGCACAATTCTTGCAATGCCTTGTAAGTACATCGTTTACAGTAGAATTATATATTTTCACTCAATGTCTTTGGCTACGGTATCAACAACATCACCATTCCCGGCTGATCCCCATCTCATCCAGCACAGCGGTAATGTCACCCATTCGGAAGCCGCGACGCTGAAGGTATCCGTAAAGGCGACGCATTGCTTTGTCATCCAGGGTATCGCCAGGGCTGCATTTCTTCTCTATGGCGGTCCGGAGAAGGCTGGTCTCGTCCGGTTCTTCCAGGTCGCTGGCTTCTTCCCAGGCTTCAGATGCCACATCCCGGCTGATTCCCTTCTGCAAAAGCTCCTGAAAAATCTTCTGTCTGCTCTTGCTGTGGATGCGATAAAGGATATAATTCAGGGCATATCTGTAGTCATTCACATAACCATAATCTTTCACATAGGCAACTGCGTCCTCTGCTGCCGCTTCTGAGAAGCCGCCCTGTATCAGTCGCTCCTGCAAACCTTTTTCTGTACGGTCCATATGTTCAAGAAGCCGCAGGGCTTTCCTGCGGGCTTCTCTCTGTTCGTTATAGTTCAATGTCATAATATCTGATTATTCCAGTTCTTCTGTATCTTCAGAAAGAGCAGATGCCTCTGTGGTCTCCTGTGCTGCTCCTGCTTCTTCAGGAAGAAGATGATAATGAATTCGTACTTTACGTTCAATCTCCTGGCATACCTCAGGATGCTCTTTCAGGAATACCTTTACATTCTCCCGACCCTGTCCGATACGGTCACCGTTGTAAGAGTACCATGCACCACTCTTATTTACTACATCACAGTCTGCTGCCAGATCAAGGATCTCTCCTTCTCTGGAAATACCGGTACCAAACATAATATCAAATTCTGCCTGTTTGAAAGGCGGAGCAACTTTATTCTTCACTACTTTGACCTTGGTATGGTTACCAACCATCTCTCCACCCTGTTTCAGGGTCTCTGTTCGTCTTACATCCAGACGTACAGACGCATAGAACTTCAGGGCACGTCCACCAGTAGTCGTCTCCGGGTTACCAAACATAACTCCAACTTTCTCACGAAGCTGGTTGATAAAGATTACCACGCAGTTGGATCTGCTGATAGCTGCGGTAAGCTTCCTTAAAGCCTGTGACATCAGTCTGGCATGAAGGCCAACATGACTGTCCCCCATATCTCCTTCTATCTCAGCCTTGGGAACCAGTGCTGCAACAGAGTCCACGATCACGATATCCACTGCACCGGAACGTACCATAGTCTCTGTAATCTCCAGTGCCTGCTCTCCATTATCCGGCTGAGAAATGTAAAGATTATCAATATCTACACCAATATTCTTGGCATATACAGGATCCAGAGCATGCTCAGCATCGATAAATCCTGCAATACCGCCTCTTTTCTGTACCTCTGATACCATGTGAAGGGCTACGGTAGTCTTACCACTGGATTCAGGTCCGTAGATCTCAATAATACGTCCCTTGGGAACGCCGCCTACTCCCAGTGCAATATCCAGTCCCAGAGAGCCTGTAGGGATCGCCTCAACCTGCATATGGGAACTGGAATCTCCAAGCTTCATAACGGAACCCTTGCCGTATTGTTTCTCAATATGTCCTAAAGCAGCTTCCAGTGCTTTCTGTTTCTCTTCATTGATCATATCCATGATTCTCCTTATTATGTATTCTTGATCTTTTCCAAACCTATGTTCGTGTTTTTTCTAGTTATATGCTATTATAAAATGTCTCCAAAGTCAAGGAAAACTTTTCGTCTTTTTTCTTCTGTTTTCGCAGAAAAGGACACCACCTTTCTCAGGCAGTGTCCCCAGGGTTAACGCTCTTATCTTACAGGATCTTTTATTTTAAGCCAGGAAGAATCCGCTGAATTCCCGGCTCTGATATTCAGGCTTTATTCTCCGATCAGCCAGTTGTACATTTCTTCGTACTGTTTTGCTGAATGACCCCAAGAGAAATCTGCTGCCATGGCTCTGTCAACCATCTTGTTCCATTCACGTTTGTTGTCATAGAATACCCGTTCTGCATTACGAACAGTTGCAAGCATTTCATGAGCATTGTAGTTGATAAAGCTGAAGCCTGTACCTGTACCTTCAAACTCATTGTATGGCTCTACAGTGTCTTTCAGGCCACCTGTCTCACGAACAATCGGTAATGTACCATAACGAAGGCTCATCAGCTGGCTGAGACCACATGGTTCAAAGAGTGACGGCATAAGGAATGCATCAGATGCAGCATAAATACGGTGAGACAGTGGCTCATCATAGTAGATCTGCGCAGATACCTTGCCGTGATATTTCCAGTCGAAATGACGGAACATATTCTCGTATCTTTCCTCCCCTGTTCCAAGTACTACGATCTGTACTGCATCCTGGCAGAGTTCGTCCATAATATATGCAATCAGGTCAAAACCCTTCTGGTCTGTAAGACGGGAAACAATACCGATAAGCATCGCCTTCGGATCTTCATTCAGACCAAGATCTCTCTGAAGCTGAAGTTTGTTTTTGACTTTTTCTTTGCGGAATGTCTTGGCATTGTAATTCTGTGTGATGCATTTGTCTGTTTCGGGATTAAATACGTCGTAGTCAATTCCGTTGACAATCCCTCGCAGATCATGGGAACGCGCATTAAGAAGTCCGTCAAGACGTTCTCCGTAGAACGGAGTCTTGATTTCTTCTGCATAAGTATTACTTACTGTAGTAACTGCATCTGCAAATACAATGCCACCCTTCAGGAAGTTTGCATCTTTGTATGCTTCCAGCTTATCCGGTGCAAAATAATAATCAGACAGACCAGTGATACCCTGTACAGTCTTCACATCCCAGACACCTTGGAATTTCAGGTTGTGAATGGTCATAACTGTCTTGATTCCCCAGAAAAATTCGTTCTGCTGGAAAGAATCGTGAAGATAAACAGGTACAAGACCTGTCTGCCAGTCATGACAGTGAATAATGTCCGGTCTGAATCCGATCACCGGAAGTACGGAAAGTACAGCCTTGGAGAAAAATGCGAATTTCTCCAGATCCCATGGTGCACTGTCATATGGTTTTGGTCCACTGAAATAATATTCATTATCAATAAAGTAGAACTGTATTCCGTCATACTCCATATGCATAATTCCAACATAGCAGTTCTTGTATCCCAGATCCATGTAAAAATGGGTAATATACTCCATTTTGTCCTTCCATTCCTGTTTCATACAGGCATATTTCGGAAGGATCACACGAACATCAAAATAACGTTTATCGAAACATTTCGGGAGTGCTCCGGCTACATCGGCCAGACCGCCTGTTTTAATAAATGGTACTGCTTCGGATGTTGCAAATAAAATCTTTTTCATCTGTAGATACCCCTCCTTGGTCACTTTGCTTTAACCTTCACAGATTTGACATTCTGTATTGGCTCTTTTGTACATTATAACCTAAAAAACATCTATTGGAAAGAGTGTTTTTTATGTTCCAGACGAATCTTATCAGCTATCAGTGCAATAAACTCTGAATTGGTAGGTTTGCCTTTTCCAGTGCTGACTGTATAGCCGAATAAGGCATCAAGGGTATCCATTTTACCCCGGCTCCATGCCACTTCTATAGCATGACGGATAGCCCGTTCTACTCTGCTGGGCGTGGTCTGATGCTTCTTCGCAATGGTAGGATACAAAATCTTTGTAATGGAATTCAGCATTTCCACATCACTTACTGCAAGGATGATCGCATCTCTGAGATACTGATATCCCTTAATATGCGCCGGTACTCCAATTTCATGGATAATGTTGGTTACATCTGCTTCCAGATCATGTTTTCCATAGGAAACTGGTTCTTCTCTGAGAGTCTGGTATACCGGTTCTTTCATAGTCCTTCTGTCACCATTGTGTCTTATGTGTTTGATACGGTTCAGAAGTATCTCATGATCAAAGGGCTTCAGCATATAATAATCTGCACCCAGGTTGAAGGCATCTTCTGTGATTCTCTCCTGGCCTACAGCAGAAACAACGATAAATGCAGGTGTTTTCTTTAATTTGTCGTCATGTCCACACCGTTCCATTACTGTCAGTCCATCCATCTTTGGCATAATAATATCCAGAACTACCACATCCGGTTCTTTTTCCCTGATAATGGTACATATTTCTTCTCCGTTGTGTGCTTTTCCCACCAGTGTAAGGTCATTATCTTCTTCAATCATACGCCCAAGTATCTCTACCATTTTGTCGTTATCGTCTGCTATCGCCACATTTAATTTTTCCATGAAACCAGTCTCCTCCTAACCTGCTTTTTCAGCCATGTATCCACAAAAATCTGTTTCTGTTGTTTGCTGCAACAAAGATATTATAGAGGATTGCTCCTTGCGAAATCAAGCCGAAACAGGGAGAATGGACGGATTTTCGTTCGCTTAAAATCGAGGTTTTATGCGGTTTTCTGACTATATCAAACACAATATTCGTTCTTTCGTTTCCTTTCGCCATCTACATTTTTCTACAGATATTTCTCATCGATTTTTTTCATTTTCCAACATAGTTTCTGCAAAAATCCCATACCCGGTAGCTGCATCCTGAATGAATACATGGGTTACTGCACCCACAAATTTTCCATTCTGTATTACAGGACTTCCAGACATTCCCTGGACAATACCGCCGGTAATATCCAGAAGAGCCGGATCCGTTATATGGATCACAAAACTTTTGTTGCTGTCTTCATGATTCATGTCGATTTTGGTAATTTCAGCCTCATATTCCTTTACAGTACCATCTACACAGCAGAGAATGGATGCAGGTCCTGTCTCCAGTTCCTGTTTATAGGCCATCTCCATTTTCTGCAGACTCACAGCTGAAGTTGACCCATAATAAATTCCGTAGATTCCTTTTTCGCTGTTCTGACTGACAGAGCCGATGACTTTCCCTGGTTCGTATCGAATCAGTCCCGCCAATTCTCCTGGATTTCCGCTGGTTCCTTTCTGTATTCCAAGAATTTCAGCCTGATAAAGTCTGCCCTGTCCGACCTTAAGAAGACTGCCCGTATCCATATCACTGATTCCATGTCCCAGTGCTCCAAATCTACCATTTTTATCCACATAGGTAAGAGTTCCGATGCCCTGGGTATCATCTCGTACCCAGATTCCCAGACGATATTTTCCTTCGATATCTTTTACCGGCGTCAGGGAAACCGGAATATTTTCTCCGTCTCTCACCACTCCCAGTATCACATTCTGTTCTTTCAGTTCTGTAAGATCTTTTATGAGATCTTTTTTGTTTCGGACTTCCTGCTGATTAAAAGTCACAATATAATCTCCTGGTTTTACTATATCTCTGGCTGGTTCTTCTTTTGTACCTTCTTCCGACATGATTTCTCCTGTATCTATGATCATCACACCTTCTGTTTCCATGTAAATACCTACTGTATTACCGCTGACATACACAGAAGTACTTTCTCCAGGAAGAACTTTTACCTCTTTAAATGGAACCACACCCAGAAGTTTCAGAGGCAGAAGATAACTGCCATCACTGGATACGGTAATTGCATTTTCCACTGTAACCAGCGGATAATTCAGTACTTTTTCCACCTGTTTTTCCTGCCCTCTGTACATATGGATCTCATCTGGTATCTTGCGGTCCAGATATCTGTATCCCAGCCACAGTGCTGCCAGAAGATCCAGTACAAGACAGCATAAAACAAAAGCTCTGTATCGTTTCTTTATCTCCATTTCACCACACCCTTCTTTTGTAAAGTATCGTAACTGTTCTACTGAATAATTACAAAGTAAAAGAGAGGTAATCCTCTCAGATCATCCTCTCTTATTATCTGTAAATTCATTTATTTCAGTCTTGCATTTTTATGTACCTGTGCCAATTCTTTCATTTCTCTGGCGTTCTGAAGAACAGCCTCTGTGATCTCAGCTCCACCCAGAAGTCTTGCCAGCTCTCTGACAGATTCTTCCTTGTCCAGCGGATGGATCTCTGTTATGGTTTCGGTACCTTTCTGGTGTTTTTCGATTTCAAAATGGATATCTGCCATTGCTGCGATCTGAGGCAGATGTGTGATACAGAGTACCTGATGGCAGCCACCGATCACAGCCATCTTTTCGGATACTTTCTGTGCAGTCCTTCCACTGATTCCTGTGTCAATCTCGTCAAAGATCAGCGTCTCGATCTGGTCTCTGTCTGCCAGAATTGCTTTCAGTGCCAGCATAATCCTTGAAAGTTCACCACCGGATACGATTTTGCCCAGTGGTTTCAGAGCTTCACCGGGATTGGTGGAAATCTCATATTCGATATTGTCATATCCATTAGGTGAATACTCTTTCTGATCACGGAATGTAATACGAAATTCCACATCCAGAAAATTAAGATCTTTCAGACCTTCTATGATTTTTTCTGTAAGTGCTGTACTATATTGTTTCCGGACTTTGGAAAGTTCATGTGAAATTCTGTCCAGTTTCTGACGACTTTTTTCTACCTGTGCAAGAGCATTCTGGTAGCATTCTTCATATCTGTTAAGTTTATCCAGTTTTTGCTGTTGCACCTCTCCATACTTCCGGATTTCTTCAATGCTCTGTCCATATTTTGCTTTCAGACCATTGATCAGATCCAGTCTTTTTTCGGTTTCGTAAAAAGTCTCGTCGTCAAAACTCATCTCTTCCACGTAAGATGAAACTTCTCTGTTAAAATCATTAAGGAGTCCGTCGATCTCCTGAAGAGTTCCTGCAAGACTTTCCAGCTGTGGATCAAATTCCGTGATCCTGGTAAGTTCCCGATAGGCAGATCCTACAGATTCTCCTGCCCCCTGACCGGAATCATACCCGGTAAGACTGTGTACTGCCTGCATGGTATCCAGAATCTTTTTGCCATTGTCCAATTTCCTGTACAGGCTTTCCAGTTCCTCGTCCTCACCGTTTTTCAGGTCAGCACTTTCGATTTCTTTGATCTCAAATTCCAGAAAAGCACGTTCTCTGTTTCTCTGCTCTTCATCCATGTCCAGACTTTTCAGCTCACGAAGACAGTTTCTGTACTCTCCGTAAGCCTCTCTGACTTTCTCTTTCAGCGGATCGATCTCGGATTTGCCATAGGAATCCAGAATCTCCAGCTGCTTATCCTGATAAAGAAGAGACTGGTGTTCGTGCTGGCCATGAATATCCAGAAGGCAGGATGCCGCTGCTTTCATCTGGGATACAGTACAGGTCTCTCCATTGATCTTGCTGATACTTCTGCCATCCAGGATCTTGCGGGTGAGAAGTACCTGACCATCTTCCAGCTGGATTCCCAGATTAAGAAGAGTTTCTTCTGCATGTTTGTTTTCTACCTGAAAGAGAAGCTCCACAAGTGCATAGGAGGCTCCGGAACGTATCATATCTCTGGCACTTCTGCTGCCAAGTATCAGCTGCATGGAGCCAAGAAGGATGGATTTACCTGCTCCAGTTTCACCTGTGAGGATATTCAGCCCCGATCCGAATTCCACCTCAATGTCTTCGATAAGTGCCAGATTTTTTACATGAAGATGAACTAACATAATTTAACGATTCCTTTCAGCTTGTCAGCTGCTGTTTTTGCCTGCTCCACATCTCTAGACACACACATTACTGTATCGTCACCGGCAATACAGCCCAGGATTTCTTTCCAGTTCAGTGCATCCAGTGCTGCTGCCACTCCCATTGCCATACCCGGTACTGTCCGGATAACGATCATATTCTGACCTATATCAATGGAGGTAAGTGCATCATGAAGCACTCTTGTATATTTGTCCCCCAGCTCCTGTGATGCACTGTTCAGGATCGCATAATGGGACTTGCCATCTTTTCCTGCAACCTTGGTCATCTTCAGAGCTCTTATATCTCTGGAAACGGTAGCCTGAGTTACTTTGAACCCGGCTTCATTCAGTCTCGCTGCCAGTTCCTCCTGTGTATCAATATCATACTGCTGAATCAGTTCTATAATTTTTTCATGTCTTGCAACCTTCAAAATACATCCTCCATTGTGCCAGTATACTGATCCTTACATGCTGCACACTCAGTGATCACGCATTTTCTGCCGCAGCACCTCCACAAAACTCACATGGTTCAGTTTCAGTATCCGGCTGCTGACAGAAGCCTTCTGAATGACGATACGGTCCCCTGTTACCATAGGGATCACTGTATCTCCGTCAAAAGAGGCCAGACCATTCTCCATGTCCTCATGTCTGCCTTCCCCAAGTTCTACTGTGATCACATCTTCTGCCGGAAAAATAATACTTCTGGTATTCAGAGTATGAGGTGCAATAGGTGTCATAAGTGTCATTGCTCCATTGGGTGAAACAATAGGTCCCCCACAGGACAGACTGTATCCTGTAGATCCTGTTGGGGTGGAAATGATAATACCATCTGCGTTGTAGGAATTCAGATATACGTCGTTTACATAATTCTTGAAACGAACCACTCGAAGTGCTCCCTCTCTGCAGATCACAATATCGTTCAGTGCCACATCTCTGCCTATGACTTTATCACCACGATAGACTGTTCCTGTAAGCATCATTCTCTCTTCAATCTCATAATCATCTTCCATAAGCTGATCCAGTGCAGAATATACGGAATGCTTGTCTACTTCTGCCAGAAATCCCAGTGTTCCCAGATTGATTCCCAGCATGGGTATTTCTCTGTATACCACATCTCTGGATGCCTGCAGAAGTGTTCCGTCTCCTCCCAGAACCAGAAGGCACTCTGTTCCCTCCGGTATCAGATCCGGATCTGTATAATGATATGCTCCTTCTTTTTTACGTTCTGCCTGCTGAACCGGACATTCCCTGCCATGTTCCTTCAGGTAAGATACAATTTGATTGGTAAACTGAAGATTCTGATCTTTGGCACAGTTTGTTATAATATAAAATTTATCCATATCTGTCTGCCTTCCTCAGTCCAGCTGCTGATGGGCTTCCTTTACTACAGTTTCCGGATCTTTGGAAAGACAGGACTGTACTTCTGCCCCTTCTGGTTTTTTCTGAAGGTGAAGCAGATATTCAATATTTCCTTCCGGTCCTTTTATGGGAGAAAAGGAAAGATGCTCCGGCTCCAGTGCAATGCTCATTGCATAATCCATGACTTTCTCGATAACTTCCAGATGAACAGCAGGATCACGTACAACGCCTTTCTTGCCAACTTTTTCTCTGCCTGCCTCAAACTGGGGTTTGATGAGACAGACAATCTCCCCTTCTTCTGTCAGAAGATTCCTTACTGGAAGAAGTACCTTGGTAAGGGAAATAAAAGATACATCAATAGAAGAAAAATCTGCCGGTTCTTCCAGGTTTTCCGGTACTACATAACGGATATTGGTTTTTTCCATACAGACAACTCTGGGATCATTACGAAGTCCCCAGTCCAGCTGACCATATCCTACATCTATGGAGTATACTTTGGTAGCTCCGTTCTGAAGCATACAATCTGTAAATCCACCGGTAGATGCTCCTACATCCATACAGACTTTGTCTGTAAGAGAAACTCCAAAATTATTCATGGCTTTCTCCAGTTTCAGCCCGCCTCTGCTTACATAGGGAAGTGTATTTCCACGTACTTCAATCTTTACAGTCTCCTGAAACATGGTTCCTGCTTTATCTTCTTTCTGTCCGTCCACATATACCTCTCCGGACATGATATATGCTTTTGCTTTTTCTCTGGAAGGTGCCAGTGCACGTTCCACCATCAAAAGATCCAGTCTCTTTTTCATTTCTGTTCCTCGTATTCTTCTATCGCACTCAGAATATCTGGTGCTGACAGACCTATTTTGGCACGAAGACTTTCTACATCTCCATGCTCTACAAAACGGTTCCAGACAGCCAGAGGCAATACTCTGACTTCCGGATGACAGGCTTCCATATAAGCTGCCACATGTTCTCCAAATCCACCATTTTTGACATTTTCTTCTACCGTTACAAAAAGTTTATGATCGGCTGCCAGCTCATCCAGCAACGCTGTATCCAATGGTTTGATAAATCTGGCGTTGACAAAGGTGGGATTTTCCCCTCTGGCTTTCATTTCTTTATAAACCTGATCACAGACAGCTATCATACTGCCTGCTGAAAGAATCGTTGTGTCTTTTCCCCGGAAAAGGACTTCGCTCCTACCATACTCTACCGGTGTGGCAAACTCTTTCCGTCCCTGCCATGCACTTCCTCTTGGATAGCGGATGGCAACCGGTCCCTTTGCTTCCACAGCGAACTCCAGCATCTGTGCCAGTTCCCACTGATTCTTTGGTGCCATAACCGTCATATTGGGCATCATGGTCATATAAGACAGGTCAAAACATCCCTGATGGGTCTCTCCATCTGCGCCTACCAGCCCGGCCCGGTCTATTGCAAAGATCACATGAAGATTCTGCATACATACATCATGAAGTATCTGGTCTACAGCTCTCTGGAGAAATGAAGAATAAATGGCAACTACCGGTATTATTCCTCCCAGCGCCAGACCTGCTGCAAAAGATACTGCATGTTCCTCTGCAATTCCCACATCAAAAAGGCGATCCGGGAATTCGTTCTCGAATTTCTTAAGGCCTGTGCCTTCTTTCATGGCAGCTGTGATCCCTACCAGCCTGGGATGAGTTCTTCCAAGCTTTACCATAGTATCTGCAAAAACATCTGTATAGGTTGGTACTGTCTTTACAGAAAGCTGCTTGCCCGTGCTGATATCAAAAGGTCCTGTTCCATGAAATCTGTCCGGATGTCTTCTTGCCGGTTCGTATCCTCTGCCCTTCTCTGTAAGCACATGGACGATCACCGGTCCTTCAACTCTTTTCGCCTCGTTAAAGAGCTTCATCATCTGACGCATATTGTGTCCGTCCACAGGTCCCAGATAAGTAAGTCCCATATTCTCAAAAAGCATTCCGGGAATGATCAGCTGTTTGATACCGCTCTTGGTCTTGCGCATGGTATCCACCAGAGCTGTACCTACTCTGGGAACTTTCTTGAGAGTCTTGGTAACGCCCAGTTTCATTCCTGTATATACTTCAGCTGTACGAAGCGCACTTAAATAAGAGGACATTCCTCCTACGTTTTTGGAAATAGACATATTGTTGTCATTCAGTACAATAATGAAATTAGTCTTAAGTTCTGCTGCATTATTCAGTGCTTCATAAGCCATTCCGCCAGTCAGTGCCCCATCTCCGATCACAGACACCACATGATATTTCTGCCCCTGCAGATCTCTGGCTCTTACATAGCCCAAACCTGCGGAAATAGAATTGGAACTGTGTCCTGCATCGAACGCATCACAGTCACTTTCGCTTCTTTTGGGGAATCCACTCATACCACCTTCTTTGCGAAGATTCTTGAATCCGTCTTTTCTTCCTGTAAGAATCTTGTGTGTATACGCCTGGTGCCCTACATCCCAGACGATCTTGTCCTGCGGAAGTTCCAGTACATTATGAAGTGCCAGTGTCAGTTCCACAACTCCCAGATTAGAGGCAAGGTGTCCGCCTGTATGGCTGACGGATTCTATCAGAAACTGTCTGATTTCTTCGGCAAGCTGTGGAAAATCTGCTAAGGCTATTTTGTGAATATCGTTGGGCTTATTGATTTTTTCCAGCATCCTTCGTATCCTTCTTTCACTTCCTGCGGCTGGCCATTTCCAAGATCAGCTCATTCAGGAATTCGTTTTTGTAATTCAGATTATTCAGTACTTTCAAAGCATTTTCGGAAAGTGTCTTTACCTGCCTGGACGCTTCTTCTACGCCAAAAAGAGTCACATAAGTGACTTTATTGTTCTTTTCATCACTGCGTACAGGCTTGCCCAGTTCCTGACTGGTACTGGTCACATCCAGAATATCGTCCTGGATCTGAAAAGCCAGTCCGATATCAGACGCTGCCTTCTCCACCAATGCAGTCTCTTCTTTATCTGCACCTGCAAGAACAGCCCCGCACATCATAGAAGCTTCTATCAATGCCGAGGTTTTGTGTTTGTATATATAGTCCAGCATTTCTCTGGTAATGGGCTTACCATCATTCTCCACGTCTACACTCTGTCCGCCCAGCATACCATAAAGCCCTGTTTTGGATGACATGATCCTCAGAGCCTCTGCTACCTTTTCTTTGTCAGAAGTCATCCCAAATGCCTGAAACATGGTCTCATAAGCATAATTCAGAAGTGCCACTCCACTCAGAACACCCATGGCTTCTCCGTATACTTTGTGGGTGGTAAGACGTCCTCTTCTGTAATCGTCATTATCAATAGCCGGAAGATCATCGTGGATCAGAGAATGTGTGTGGATCATCTCAATTCCTGCCATAAAAGGCTCTGCAAGAGCTTCCACTTCTCCAAAAAGACGGCTGGTCTCAAGAAGAAGCACCGGTCTCAGCCTCTTGCCGCCGGCACACATACTGTAATTCATTGCCTCTGCCATGGATCTGGCAAATCCTTCTTCTTTCGGCAGAAAACGACGGATCACGTCTTCTGCATAATCTGTTCTGATTTTTAGTTCGTTCTTAAAATTCATGCAATGTTCCATCTTCATCCATCTGGAGCATCTTTTTTTCTACTGTATCCAGTCTGCTGCTGCAGAATTTCAGAAGCTCCATTCCTTCTTTATAGAAACGAAAAGAGTCTTCCAGTGAAGTACTGCTGTCCTCCAGCTTCTGTGCCAGAGCTTCCAGTTCCTGAAAAGCCTCTTCGATTGTTTTTTCTTTTTCCGTATCCTGCATCTGTGATTCTGTCATATATTCCAGTTTTCCTTCCTGCTGTTTACAACTTCTGCCTCTATCACACCGTCTGTAACTGATATCTCAAGAAATTCCCCTTTCTGTACCTGACTGGTACTGGTAACCGCCTTACCTTCTCTGTCCGTTACAAAAGAATATCCCTGATTCAGTTTATTTAGTGGCGAAAGTCCCTTATATCTTTCCAGATAAAGACTCAGAGTATGCCTGTCTGTTTTTATTTTTTCTTTCATGGCACCCCTCAGTTCTTCCTCCAGATCTACAAGTCTCTGACGATTATCCCGAAGGCGTGTAGCCGGACTTAAATAGTCCATTTTCATCTGGTACTGCTTCAGGTAAGCTCTCAGGATATCCAGTTTGTTCTGCATACTTCTCTGTAATCTGTCCTGATAGTCCTGGCAGCTCCTGATGATCTGTCTGAAATCATCCACTGCCAGCTCTGCTGCTGCAGAAGGTGTAGGTGCACGCATGTCTGCCACAAAATCTGCAATGGTAAAATCTGTTTCATGTCCCACCGCTGAGATCACAGGTGTATTACATTCAAAGATCGCCCTGGCTACTTTTTCTTCATTAAAGGCCCAGAGATCCTCAATAGAACCACCACCTCTGCCCACAATGATCACATCCACGCCGGCCTGATCCAGCATTCGGATACCCTGGACAATACTGTCAGCAGCACCTTCGCCCTGAACCAGTGCGGGATAAAGAATAATCTGAAGATACGGATTCCGTCTCAGAGAAATATTGCGAATGTCCTGTACTGCAGCTCCTGCAGGTGCTGTCACTACACCCAGTCTGTGGATAAAATGTGGAATTGGCTGCTTGTACTCCTGGGCAAACATCCCCATCTCTTCAAGTTCTTCCTTCAACGCAAGAAAGCGTTCATAAAGGGCACCGGCTCCCTCCAGAGTGATTTCCCTGGCATAAAGCTGATAACGTCCGTCTCGTTCATACACATCTACAGAACCACCTGCAACTACCTTGTCTCCGTTTTTCATACGGAAGGCAAGTCCACGTCTCTGTCCTGCAAACATCACACAGGACAGAACACCGGTCTCATCCTTCAGCGAAAAATAGATGTGACCGCTTGGGTGATATTTACAGTTGGATACTTCCCCCTTGACGTATACCTTTTGCAGAACAAAATCCTGTGTGAACATATTTTTGACGTAACGGTTCACCTGCCCTACGGAATATATGTTTTTCATTTAATTGTTGCTTTCTTCGGAATCTGTCTTCTTTTCTTCAGTAGCAGCTTTCTTTGGATCCTTTTTGGATCGGATGATGATTTTGGCTGAATGTGTAGGACGATGTGGTTTCCTGGTTTCTTTGCCATCGTCTTTTTTGCCGCTGGCGATCTTGCCCAGAACACCGTTGACAAAAGAACCTGAATCATCTCCGCCAAATGACTTGGCAAGCTCTACTGCCTCGTTGATGGCTACTCCTGTAGGAATATCTTCATCAAATTTCATCTCGTATACTGCCAGACGCAGTGCTGTCAGATCCACACGATTCATACGAGTGGTCTTCCAGCCCCGGCTGAAATCATTCAGTACCTGATCGATCTCATCCAGATGTTCCAGGATATGGCTGTATTTTGCCTGCATTGCCTCCTGGTCTTTCTCGTCCAGCTCTCCAAGTCCTTCAAAATACATAGAAAGCTGCTGTGACATCTCTGTCTCTGTATTGAACTGTGTCATAAACAGCAGTTTAAAAATATGTTCTCTCTGTTCCCTTCTTCGCATAAGTCCTCCTATATAGAAAAAAGGAAAGGTTTACTTTCCTTTTTCGTTCTCCATAT
>URXG01000027.1 GCA_900551715.1 uncultured Blautia sp.
ATGATCTGATAGCTCTCTATTCATTTTCATATTCAAGATTCTTTGTGTTCCCCGTACCGAGGTCTAAGGCAACAACTACGGTTACTCTCTGCACAAGTATCTTTTCCTTGTGATTTTCACCGATTTTGTTGAAACTGAAAAACTCTACAAAGTGCGTAAATTCAAGGATTTCTAGATATCTTTCCTTTGTAGTCCCACCACAGTCTCCACATGCACTGTCTGAGGGAATTGGTCCACTCCGCAAACTTTCAGGAGTTCATATCCATGATCGCAAAGATATCTCAGATCTCTTGCCAGAGTGGCACTGTCACAGCTTACATAAACGACCCTTTCCGGCTGCATCTTGAGGATAGTCTGAAGGAGGACTTCATCGCAGCCTTTTCTCGGGGGATCTACCACGATCACATCTGCGTATACGCCATTTTTCTCATATTCCCGGGGAAGAACTTCTTCTGCCTTTCCTACAAAAAATTCCACATTGGTGATATCATTTAGTTCGGCATTACGTCTGGCATCTTCGATGGCTGCCGGAACGATTTCCACACCTCGGACAAACTTTGCCTGCTGTGCCAGGAATAACGAAATTGTGCCGATTCCACAATAGAGATCCCACACTGTTTCTTCTCCATGTAGATCTGCATATTCCAGTGCCTTGGAATATAATTTCCAGGTCTGGTAAGGATTGATTTGAAAAAAAGACAAAGGTGAAATCTCGTAGGAGATATTGCCGATTTTATCTGTAATATATCCCTGTCCCCAGAGAACCTTTATCTGCTCCCCAAGGATTACATTATTACGTTTTTTGTTGATGTTCAGACAGATACTGGTCATTCCCTTCAATTCACACAGAGAACGGATCAGTTCTTTTTCATGAGGAATCTGCTGCCCATTTATTACCAAGCAAACCATAATCTCATCTGTAAAAAATCCATAACGGATAAACACATGACGTACAAGTCCCTTACCAGTCACCTCATTATATGGTTCAATGTGAAACCTTTCCATATGTGCCAGTACTCTGTTCAGGATTTCCTGGTTCACCTTCACACCCAGAGCACAGTCTCTGTTTTCAATAATAGAATGGGTACGTCCTGCATAAAATCCTGCAACGATCCTGCCATCTTTATTTCTGCCTACCGGAAACTGAGCTTTATTCCGGTAATGATAAGGCTCTTCCATTCCAATGATCGGTTCCATAGGAAGGTCTGTAAATCCACCAATTCGTTCCAGATGACCTTTCAGTTTCTTTTCTTTAAAAGCGAGCTGCTCCTGATAGGCAAGAGCCTGCAGCTGACAACCGCCACATTGACGGGCTGAAGGACATACTGGCTCTATCCGATATGGTGAAGGTTTCAATACTTCTATCAGACGACCATATCCGTAATTCTTTTTTGCTTTCATGATCTTTGCTGTTACAACGTCCCCTATTACCGCATCCTTAACAAAAACAGTGAAGCCATCAGCTTTGCCAATGCCTTCACCGTCTGTTCCACAGTCTACGATCTCCAGGGTTACCATATCATTTTTACGATATTCCATGGAATCAGAAATCTCCTGTTCTTCTAAGATTAGATTCAAATAATCTGTTATATCCAAGCCATTCTTTTTTGCCCTTATCATTGGCAAAAATCTCTGTCAGTGTCTCCATACGTGCATCTGTGTTATCTGCCAGATTCAATGCCACGGCCTCAGCCAGTGCCGGCTTCTTTGGAGAACCATACTCCAATTCTCCATGATGAGCCAGAATGCAATGAACAAGTTGGTTTTCCAGGGCTACAGGGAACTCCGGAATCTCTCTGGCAAGATCATGTATCATCTGGGCTCCGATGATAATATGTCCCAGAAGCTGTCCCGCATCTGTATAATCATTCATTGGGAAAGAGGAAAGCTCCTTTGTCTTGCCTACATCATGAAGAAGGGCTGCTGCAATCAGAAGATCTCTGTTCAGAAGCGGATAGACACCTGCCATGTAATCACAAAGCCTGGTAACGCTTAAGGTATGTTCCATAAGTCCACCGATAAAGCCATGATGGACAGTCTTTGCCGCAGAATGCTCCTGGAATGATTTGACAAACTCTTCATCTTCTACAAAAAGTTTATTTAAAAGTGTGGACAGATATTCATTCTTTATACTCTTAATAAAAGCATTCAACTGCTGACTCATATCATCTGTGCTGTTTTCGCTGACCGGAAGATAATCTGCCGGATCATATTCTCCTTCAAAAGCCTTGCGAACACGCTTGATATTCAGCTGCATGGCACCTGCAAAACTGGTTACATCTCCTACGATGTCTATATAATCCAGTGCATCAAAATCATCAATTCCAAGGGAATTGGGATCCCAGATCTTGCCGTCTATTACGCCTGTCTTATCCTGAATGATCAGATTCTCATATGGTTTGCCGTTTTTAGTTACTGCAGACTGTTTCTGCTTGCAGAGATAAATCCCGTTAATCCGGTCTCCTTCGTGTAATTCATTAATAAAACGCATAAATTTTGCCTTTCTATTTTTCTTTTATGGATATGTCCAATATCACGTTCACATATTCCCCTGAAGGAGTCCTGCGATAAAGACTCACCGTTGTCCTGATTCCTGCATTCATGGACTGAAGTTTCTCTGAATATTCTTCCATGGTAGTAATCTCTGTATCGCCCAGAGTATGTATGATATCTCCATTCTGAATGCCGGATGACATGGCAGGAGAATTTGCTTCTACGCTGTTCACGTAGATTCCCAGGGGAATTTCAAGGTTTGACGACTGAATTTTGGAAATTGTCGCACCCTGTATTCCAATATAACATATTTCCTGTCTGTTCGCCAGTACTTCCAGCAGAGAACTTATCTGTGATACCGGTATAGCCCGTATCACATCAGTATCCTCCTCTTCTGACTGATAAATGATTCCTACTACTTTTCCTTCCAAATTCAAAAGGGCACCATCCCCATCTTTATTGCCTACCATATCTGTAGAAAACAGGGTATATTCTTCATCTGCTACTTTCAGTCTGCCTGAAGTGGAAGTAACTGTCCCAGTGACCAGAGAATCATAATTACCTGCTGGACTTCCGATAGCGATCACCTGCTGCATCTGTTCTATCTGCCCCGACAAGTCCAGCGTAGCAGCCGGAATCTCTTCGATAACCTGCTGACTCAGTTTCTCAACAGATACACTCAAAACCATAAAACCAGTTCTGGAATCTTTTTTGCATAATTTGCCCTCTGCTGATGTTCCGTTGGAAAAAGTAACCTGAAATGAGTCGGCATCCTCTGTATTATCTGTCACTGTCAATATGTAAAAAGCATCTGCATTTTTCAGGAAAACAAGCCCCTCTTCATCTCCATAATCCAGAAAAGAATCATTCAGAAGATCTGTATCTTTTCGAAACGCAGCCACACGTACCAGTGCCTTTCTTGATTCTTCTGCAATACTCAGAATATCTGACATCTGTGCATCGGAATGCTGAATTCCCATCTTATTTTCTTTCTGCGACTCTGTCCTGTCTGTATTTTCTGTTGCTGTTTCTTTATCCTGCTCATCTTTATTCCTTTCCGGTGATAAAGTTACCGTAGCGGTGTTTCCCATTGAGCCTTCTATCTTTTGAAGAATCCCCGGGTAAAACAGAACCATGGTTGCCACAGCACAGGCCCCAAACAAAACTCCACATACAGAGGCCAGAAGAAGTTTCTTTGCTACTGACTTTCTGTCTGATGGAGGTTCCTTAATGGTTTCTTTTATGAATGGATGTTTATCCTGTAAGGAATTTCTGTTATTCCGGTCAGTCATATAATCTCTCCTGTAAGATAATCCTGATGTTTTGGAAATCATTTTAGCAAATTTTTATGAACATTTTATGAAAGAATATTAACATTTGAAAAATTTTTTATAGTTAATTAAAATTATTTGTGTTTTTCAGAAATTCTTTTATTCACTTTGCATAAATTTTTCATAGTAAATTCCCTACTTTTTCCTTTTCAATATGAAAGAAATCATGTACAATAAAAGTCTACAGTTACTGCAAACAGTAACAGATTAAAATAAGAAAGAACTTGTGTGCTGACAGTACATAAGGAGGCAGAAATGAACCAAAAAGCATTAAATACATTAGAATACCCAAAAATCATAGATAAACTTACAGACAAAGCATCTTCCCCTATGGGCAAGAGTCTCTGCCGCAATCTGGAACCTTATACGAATCTCAGCAAAATCCGTATGATGCAGATGCAGACCAGAGATGCTCTTACTCGTCTCTTTCAGAAAGGCTCCATTTCTTTCGGCAGTGTAAAGGATGTGCGCGGTTCCCTGAAGCGTCTGGAGATTGGCAGTTCTCTTGGCATCCCTGAGATTCTTGCCATCTGTAGTCTCCTGGAAAACACTTCCAGAGTGAAAGCATACTCCCGTAAGGACCGCAGCGATGCACCATCTGACTGTCTGGACAATATGTTCGAAGATCTTGCTCCTCTTACACCTCTGGTAACAGAAATCCGCAGATGCATTCTTTCAGAAGAAGAGATCAGCGATGATGCCAGTCCCACCCTTCGCCAGATCCGTCGCAGTATGAAGATCACCAACGACAGAATCCATACACAGCTTAATGACCTGGTCAACGGCGGCGCACGTAATTATCTGCAGGATTCTGTAATCACCATGCGAAATGGCAGATACTGCATTCCTGTAAAATCCGAATACAAAGGTCAGGTTCCAGGCATGATCCATGACCAGTCATCTACAGGAGCTACGCTCTTTATTGAGCCTATGTCTGTAGTCAAACTGAACAACGATATCCGGGAACTGGAGCTGAAAGAACAGAAAGAGATCGAAGTTATCCTTGCCGGTTTAAGTGAACAGATTGCATCTGAACACGATGCCATCGCCCTGGACTTCCAGATCATGGTTGAACTAGACTTTATTTTTGCAAGGGCTGCTCTTGCCATGGATATGAATGCAACAGAGCCTGTATTTAACAACGAAGGACGGATCCGGCTGAAAAAAGCCCGCCATCCACTGATCCCAAAGAAGTCTGTTGTACCGATTGACATCTGGCTGGGTGATGAATTTGATCTTCTCATTGTCACAGGACCTAACACCGGTGGTAAGACCGTTTCTCTCAAAACCGTAGGACTTCTGACACTTATGGGACAGTCCGGTCTGCATATTCCTACCCTTGACCGCAGCGAACTGGCACTTTTCCATGAAGTATACGCAGATATTGGAGATGAACAGAGTATTGAGCAGTCTTTAAGTACTTTTTCTTCCCATATGACCAACACGGTTTCTTTTCTGAATAAGGCAGATGAGCACTCTCTTGTTCTTTTTGATGAACTAGGTGCAGGAACAGACCCTACAGAAGGTGCTGCTCTGGCCATCTCTATCCTGTCCTTCCTTCACGAAAGAGGCATTCGTACCATGGCTACTACTCACTACAGTGAGCTGAAGGTCTACGCACTTTCTACTGTCGGTGTGGAAAATGCCTGTTGCGAATTTGATGTGGATACTCTCCGTCCTACTTACCGCCTGCTGATTGGAGTCCCTGGCAAAAGTAATGCTTTTGCTATTTCCTCCAAACTGGGCATTCCGGATTCTATTATCCAGCATGCCAAAGAACAGATCAGCGAGCAGGACGAATCTTTTGAGGATGTACTTTCTTCTCTGGAAGAAAGTCGTATCACTATCGAAAATGAACGTCAGGAGATCGCCCGCTACAAAGATGAAGTAGAACATCTCAAGAAACAGCTGGAAAGTAAACAGGAAAAACTAGATGTGCAGCGGGACCGCATCATCAGGGAAGCCAACGAAGAAGCCCACAGGGTTCTACAGGAAGCCAAAGATTATGCAGACCAGACCATGAAACTTTTCCACAAGTTCCAGAAAACTGCTGTAGATACTTCTGCTGTAGAACGAGAACGTCAGGAGCTCCGTAAGCGCCTCAACAAAACAGAACAGAAAATGTCCCAGCCTGTAGTGAAAAAGAAACCAAAGAAACAGCTGACAGCCAATGACCTGCATATCGGAGATGCAGTCAAAGTCTTGAGTATGAACCTGAAAGGTACTGTAAGCAGCCGCCCGGATTCCAGGGGTTTTCTTTTTGTACAGATGGGAATCATCCGTTCCAAAGTCAGCATTTCTGATCTGGAACTGATTGACGAACCAGTGATCACCACCACTGCTTTCCAGAAAACAGGGGCAGGTAAGATCCGTATGTCCAAATCAGCCAGTGTTTCCACAGAAATCAACCTTCTTGGCAAAACTGTGGATGAAGCTGTTGCAGAACTGGACAAATATCTGGATGATGCCTATATCGCCCACTTAAAGACCGTCCGTATTGTTCATGGCAAGGGTACCGGTGCACTTCGTAAAGGTGTCCATAATTACCTGAAACGTCAGAAACATGTACAGTCTTTCCGCCTTGGAGAATTTGGCGAAGGCGATGCAGGAGTAACTATTGTAGAGTTCAAAAAATAAACAACTGCTGTCTTTTTCTTTGCAGCAGTCTATTATCAGGAGGAGATCATGGTTACAAAACAGAAAATTTTGATCATAGATGACGACAACAACATTGCAGAACTGATTTCTTTATATCTTACAAAGGAATGTTTTGAAACCAAAATTGTCAACGACGGCGAACAGGCGCTGAAAGAATTTGAAGTCTTTCATCCTGATCTTCTTCTTCTGGACCTGATGCTTCCGGGTATTGACGGCTACCAGGTCTGCAGAGAGATCCGTCATATTTCAGATGTTCCTATTATCATGCTTTCTGCCAAAGGCGAGACTTTTGACAAAGTTCTCGGTCTGGAACTGGGCGCAGATGATTATATTATCAAACCATTTGACACCAAGGAACTGGTTGCCAGAGTACGTGCTGTTCTCCGTAGATTCAAAGTAAAACAGCCAGTGGAAAACCCCAACGAAAAATGTGTATCCTATCCGGATCTCACCATCAACCTGACCAATTATTCTGTTACCTACATGGGCAGGCAGATTGATATGCCTCCAAAGGAACTGGAACTTCTCTACTTCCTTGCAGCCTCTCCCAACCAGGTATTTACCAGAGAACAGCTATTGGATCATATCTGGGGATATGAATATATTGGCGACACACGTACCGTAGATGTGCATATCAAGCGTCTTCGTGAAAAGATCAAAGATCATCCTCAATGGAGTCTTTCTACCGTATGGGGTATTGGTTACAAATTCGAGGTCAAAAAATGAAAGGAAAACTGTCTTTTAATTTCCTTGTCTCTTATATGCTTCTGGGAGTTTTCGGTTTTCTTCTCGTTACCCTGACAGGCTCCTATATGCTGGAATATCATCTGGAAAAACTCATCAGCAAAGAATTATACCAGTCAGCACATGACATTGCGGAGAACGATCTGGTTGAAAATAATATTTCTTCTTCCAATATTGAATCCATCCGAGACGATCTTATGCTGGCTTCCGGTAATTCCTCTTCTGTACTCTGGATCATCAACAACAACGGACAGATCATCCTCAGTACCAGAGTGGGTAATCTGGTCGATGATCCTATTGATATCAGTGATTTTGACCCTGCATCCTGGGGCAGTAACTATTATCAAATCGGTAATTTTTATGGTTATTTTGATGAGACTGTTCTCAGTACCATTGCTCCTATCACTGATAATATGGTGACCAAAGGTTATGTGGCAGCTCATTATCTTATGAGTGATCTTTACCAGCGGCGAAGTGGTCTTTTGCTTATTACCCAGCTTCTGTTTTTCCTTATTTATGCACTGCTCGGCATCATGGTGATCTTTTTCCAGAGACATGTTTCCCGCCCTCTTCAGAAGATCACCAATGGAGTCACTGAATTCACCAATGGTAATCTTTCCTACAAGATTCCTCTGAATTCCGAAGACGAAATGGGGTATCTGGCGCAGAATCTGAATTATATGGCAGACAGACTGAACCGAAACGGAGAATATCAGCGGCAGTTTATT
The DNA here is from genome assembly GCA_900551715.1 of uncultured Blautia sp. Lineage (GTDB taxonomy): Bacteria > Bacillota > Clostridia > Lachnospirales > Lachnospiraceae > Blautia_A. The sequence continues at coordinate 7,955 of URXG01000027.1, forward strand.
TCCAATATTTCTCATGATTTCCGTTCTCCTCTGACTTCTATCAAAGGATATGTGGAAGCCATGCTGGATGGGACCATTCCTGTGGAAATGCAGGAAAAATATCTTAAGATCATCTCCTTTGAAGCAGAACGTCTGGAAAAGCTTACCAGAGGACTTCTGACTCTTAATGAACTGGACATCCAGAAGCGTATGCTGAATATCCAGAAATTTGATATCAATGAAGTCATCAAGAACACTGCTGCAAGTTTTGAAGGTTCCTGTACTACCAGAAATATCCTTCTGGAACTGATTCTTTCCGGACATGAGCTTTATGCCCAGGCCGATATTGAACAGATTCAACAGGTACTGTACAATCTCCTTAATAATGCTATTAAATTCAGTCCGGACAACTCAACTATCACCATAGAGACTACCGAAAAAAACGACAAAATTTTCGTATCAGTAAAGGATCATGGTATCGGCATCCCAAAGTCCAGTATTCAAAAGATCTGGGAACGTTTTTACAAAATCGACACTTCCAGAGGCAAAGACCAGAAAGGCACCGGTCTGGGACTTGCCATTGTCAAAGAAATCATCAATGCTCATGGACAGAATATCAATGTGATCAGTACAGAGGGCGTTGGCTCTAAATTTATCTTCACATTAGAAAAGGCTAAATAACTATAGGTTTTGTCTGGTTTTATCAAGTGTTGAAAAGCCTGTAAAATCAATGGTTTGAAGACTTCTGAGCAATTTTTATATTTCGTCTCGTTTCGTCTTTTCTCTTTCATTTGTAATAATTTTTGTGATAATTTTTTCGACAGAAAAGCCATGCCCGATAATAAGGGAATGGCTTTCTTTTTTACATAATATTTTCAAGTTTTTTCATTTCACTCTTTACTTGTTCGGCATTAACATGCGTATAAATATTTAATGTTGTTGCAATCTCTGAATGTCCCATAAGATATTGTACTGTTTTAATGTTTATACCGCTCTCAACAGATCGTGTACAAAAAGTATGTCGCAGGATATGCACAGATATATGCGGTAGCAGTTCCGGCTCTCTATTTTCTGTCTCTGCTTCTTTACTCTCCCTCTGGTTATAGACACTTATTATTCTTTTAATTGTTCCGTCAATACTGTATGAATTTAAAGCCATGCCTCTGTTATTAATAAACACTATCCCAGACCTTCCGGCAACTTCTTGTTCCTTTGCCCTCCTGCCTAAAGCAAAATCCAATTCCTTTTCCATTATCAGGGCTTTCTTTGCCGCTGGTGTCAATGGTATATCTCTGTGTCCTGCTGCTGAATTGACCAAAAGACCCAAAAAACGCCCGACGCATTAATTTGTACCGGGTAATCATTTATGTATGTTCCATTTTGTTCTAAAGCATGCTATACTAATCATGTTGTCCAACCGATACCCGGCAACGGGAGGAGGTGTAGTTTCCTTGGAAAACATTGCAATCTCTTTTCTTATCTCCTGTCTGGCAAGCATAGCCGCCTATTATGTTTGCAAATGGTTAGATGGTGATAAGTGAGACAACACTAGCCTAGTAGTTTCTTGTCTACTATAAATAAACAAGAAGAAGCCCCCAGTATTTGCGGTACTGAGGGCTTCACTCTTTTTTGTCCCATGGACTTGCAATCTCTTTTGCCTACGGCAATTATAGCATATGCATTTCTGTAAATCAATATGTCTGATCTCGATATTTTTATGAATTTCTTTAGCATTTGTGATAACATTGTAATAATCTGCTGTCTGATTGAATTTTGTAAAGTCTGGAAACGCTGTAAAATCAATGATTTAGTCACTGTCATCAGTTAAGTTTTTACTTTTGAAAAGGCAAAGTAAAATTTACTCTGCCTTTTTGTATGTTATTTATTTTTCGTAAGGATCTCTTAAAAGCCTGTCCTCTTTTACCAGATAAATTCCTCTCGGTGTTACCCGAATCTCCGGTATTACCGGAAGTGCCATAAACGATAAGGTAATAAATGGATCAAATCCATCCGGTATTCCCATTCTGTGAGCTTCCGGTATCATTCTGCCCAAAATTTCGTTTACTTTCTCATAGCCCAGATCACTCATAAGTCCCATAATACTCAACGGTAGTGTATCAAATACCTGACCATTTTTTACCAGTGTATATCCACCCTGGGTACGAATCAGTTCCTGTACTGCCAGATACATATCATGGTCATTGTCTCCAATAACAATGATATTGTGGGAATCGTGAGACACACTGGAAGCAATGGCTCCTCCCCGGAGGCCGAACCCTGACACAATACCTACACTGTTTTTTCCTGTACATTTGTGTCTTTCAATCACTGCAATCTTCTGAAAATGATCATCGGAGATAAAAAACTTCCGACCATCTTTTTCTGTGTATGAGGGTTCTTCCAGAATATCTTCTGTAACAATCTGTCCCTCCAGCATTCTGAGAACATGTGCCTTGCCCTCTTTCCAGGGAAGCTCCAGCTGTTTTTCGGAAAAATTAATGATGTGTACGGTATTTTTCAGCTTCGGATCACATGCACGGATTTCTTTCTTTTCATCCCGGATGATCTTTGTTCCTTTGTGATATACTTCCGTTACATTAAAGTCCTCCAGATCATCCAGTACTACCAGATCCGCCTGATATCCCGGTGCGATCGCTCCCAGGGAAGTCAACCCATAACATCTGGCAGCCTGTATGGTTGCCATTTTAAGAGCCACTTCCACAGGCAGTCCCAGAGACACTGCCAGTCTGATATTATAGTTAATATGGCCTTCCTTGCGGATCTCTTCAATATGTTTGTCATCAGTACAGAAACAGAAAGAAGATGTGTCTGTATTATTTTCCACGATGCCCTTTATAATGGCTTCCAGATTTCTGGCTGCACTGCCCTGACGGATCAGTACCTGCATTCCTCTTCTGGCTTCTTCCAGGGCATACTCATAAGTAACACATTCATGGTCTGTAGAGATTCCTGCCAATGCATATGCAGAAAGATCCCCTTCCGAAAGAAATGGGGCATGTCCATCTCTTACTTTATTCTGAAACAATGACAGCTTCTCATGCATAGACACATTACCATTAACCACAGATACTGCATCCATTACCTCTCCAAGCCCCAGAATACGGGGATGATCCAGATATCCTTTCATCCTGCCTGCTGTAAGCACACATCCGTTATCATCCACATGTGTAGCAGGTACACAAGACGGCATCATCACATAAACATTGGCGGGAACGTCTGCTGTCTGATCCAGAATATAATCAATGCCATCTGTACCTGATACATTGGCGGATTCGTGAGGATCCACAATAAACGTAGTTGTTCCGCACTGTGCTGCCTGACGAATCAGTTCTCCGGGGGTAACAAGTGTAGATTCAAGGTGGAGATGGCTGTCAATAAAACCAGGGCACAGATATTTTCCTGTCATATCTTTTTCTTCAAGACCTGTATAAGACCCTACTCCAAGAATCATTCCATCTGCAACAGCCACATCCCCCTGGACAAATTCCCCGGTATGTGCCATAAATACATTTGCATTTTTGAAAACCAAATCTGCTTTACGGATTCCTCTTGCCATTTCTGAATAAATACGATATTTCTCCAGTTCCATATGGTACCCTCCTTTATTTAATTTTGATTTTTATGATCTGAGACTTTATTCCCAGTGATGATGGTGTAGCTGTCCCTGCATCTGCATATGACTGAAATGATTCTGTCTCAGTGCTTCATAGAGAACGATTGCCACAGAGTTGCTGAGATTCAGGGAACGGATCTCATTGATCATGGGAATCCTTACGCACTGATCTTTGTGTTCCATAAGAATTTCTTCCGGTATCCCTGCACTTTCTTTTCCGAACATAATGTAGCAGTCTTCTTCATAGTTTACATCTGAATAAGTCTGAAGTGCCTTTGTAGTTGCATAGTAAATTTGGGCTCCCGGATTTTTCCGAAGGAAATCCTCATAATCAAGATAAGTAGTCACATCCAGATCTTTCCAGTAGTCCATCCCTGCTCTTTTCAGAGCCTTTTCACTTAATGAAAATCCAAGGGGTTCAATAAGATGAAGTCTTGTACCTGTAGCTACGCAGGTTCTTCCTATGTTTCCTGTATTTGCCGGAATCTCCGGCTCCAGCAATACAATGTTTAATTTTGCCATAACTGTCTATTGTTCCTTTCCCGGTCTGTCCAGATATCGTATCAGTTCTCCGCTGTATAAAAGCCGGTCATTCCCTTTTACAGCTTTTCCTATAACAGCTGCCGGAATTCCCTGTGCTTTGTACCACTCTGCCAGACTCTGTCCATCTGTACAGCCAATCAGCACAGAGCCTCCTGAAAACAGTTTGTAGGGATCTTTGTCAGACCTTTCGCAGATCTCTATCGTCTCCTGACGGATAGGAATTTTGCGAAGATCTATTTTCAGCCCTATCTGTGAAACCTCTGCCATTTTCCATAAGGCTGCAAGAACACCTCCCTTTCCCATTTCGTAGAGGCTGTCCGTTTCCTGTTCCGGCAGTTTCCCCCGGATCTCAGGTTCCAGACGAATCAGTTCATAAAGAAAACCTGTGGAAAAATACTGTTTCAGAAACTCTTCCCTTTCTTTTATAATCTGTATGGTTCCTTCCAGCCCTACCGGACCGGCTACTACCAGATCATCCCCTGTTTTCAGTTTTCCTGTAATTTCTGCCTGCAATGCTTCCATTGCTTCTGGTCCAAGTCTCATATCCTGTCTCCTTTACAGAAGAATGGAAAGAATACTTGGAATCACCATGGCAAGTACCAGGATAATTACAATCACCGCAGTGATGATTTTACGTTTCTTCGGATCAAATATACCCATTTTAGTCTCCTCCTTACAACCTTTATCTGTCAGATAAATCTATCTCTGTTGCGTTCGCATTATTGGACAATGGATCTCTGTTCTCATAATCAAACAATACCACTCTGTTTTCTTTAAAAACTTCTATATGTGCAGTTTTAGGAATATGGTGTGCCTTACGATAATCCCATACAGCTTTTTCATATGGTTTCTGATCTGGGGCAAAAGAAGGTCGTTTCTTAAGGCGTTCTCTTAAATACAGATCATACAACATATATTCTGCCGCTTCCTTTGCCTGGATCTCTGTTTCTTCACTTAGAAACTCCAGCAATATCTCATAACGCCGCATACGTGAATGAGAAATCTCACTGTATCCCTTTTCTTCATAAAATTCTCCAAGTTTCTCATAGAAACTGAAAGAGTCCGAGAAATACGGTAAAAGATATGTCAGCGTATGTCCAAACTGACCACTGTTATAGTAGACTTCCACCATATCTTCTGTCATCTTCAGTTTCAGGATCTCGCTGTAAGAAAGCCATCTGGTGCTTAAAACCTCATAAGGTTCTCTCTCTTTATGTACGATCCCGTACTGTTCTGCTTCCTCCTGCATTCTGGAACCTTTCAGTACCTTAAGAAAGCCCAGCTGAAGCTGATCTGGTTCCATTGCGTAAACATCATCAAATGACTGGCGGAATCTGTCATAATCTTCATATGGAAGCCCTGCGATCAGATCCAGATGCTGGTGGATATTCCGGAAACTGTGTACAGTAGCAACGGATCTTTTCAGTTTATCCAGATCCATATGACGGTGAATGGCATGAATGGTATCCGGATTGGTAGACTGAACACCGATTTCCAGCTGAATCAGTCCTGGACGCATATGGCTCATAAGTTCCATTTCATCTTCTCTCAGAAGATCTGCTGAAATCTCAAAATGAAAGTTTGTGATGCCATTATCATGATCCAGAATGTACTTCCAGATCTCCATAGCATGTTCATGCTTACAGTTGAAGGTACGGTCTACAAATTTCACCTGTGGGACCCGATGATCCAGGAAAAACTGCAGTTCTTTTTTTACCAGATCCAGACTGCGGAACCGTAGCTTCTTGTCTATGGATGAAAGACAGTAGCTACAGGAAAAAGGACATCCTCTGCTGCTTTCATAATAAATGATCCTGTTCTCAAATCTGTCCAGGTTTTCGTACACAAAAGGAATCTCACTGAGATCTGTCAGTTCTCTCCATCCATTGTCCCGGATTCCTCCGTTCTCTCTGTATACAATACCAGGAATCTCTTTAAGAGAACCTTTGCCACCTATATAATAATCTGCCAGCTCCAGAAATGTCTTTTCTCCCTCTCCCCGCATAACACCTGTCATGGACGGAACTTTCTGAAGGAACTGTACTCCATCATAAGATACTTCCGGTCCGCCTGCCCAGAATATTGTTTCCGGCAGGATCTTTGGCAGATCTTCCATCAGTTCTTCAATAAAAGAAATATTCCATATATAGCAGGAAAAGCAGACAATGTCTGCTCTGCTGCTGTAAATATCCTTCAGGATCTCATCCTTTGTCTGGTTAATGGTGTATTCCTTCAGAAGGATGTCATCCTCATAAGTGGATGCGTACGCCTTCAGATCATACACTGCCAGATTGGAATGTATATATTTTGCGTTACATGCTGCTAATAATATTTTCATAATTTTTCAGGCAGATGCCATCAGCCCTCCAGAAATTTTCTAAGAGTGTCCTTTGGCGTAAGACCAATGAACCGCTGCACTTCTTTGCCATCTTTGAAAATAAGAAGGGTCGGGATACTCATAATCTTAAACTGCTGTGCAAGACCTGGTTCCTGATCCACATCTACCTTGCCTACACTGTAACCTTCCTGAGCCAGTTCTTCTACAACAGGACCCTGACGCATACATGGACCACACCATGTTGCCCAAAAGTCAATAAGGATCGGTTTTTCTGATTTTAGAATTTCTGTTTCAAAATTTTCACTTGTGATTATTTTTTCCATGATCAATGATCTCCTTTTCTTTATGATATCATTCAGTATACCCTTATCATCTGTGGTATATCAGTCTGCTGTTATAATTTATGCCTGTTTATTTTGCGGCTGCGGACATATCTGCCTGCACTGAGTCCCGCCATACTGCCTTCATACACAGCCTTGGAAACCTGAAGAAGCCCTCCTGTACAGTCTCCTGCTGCAAAAAGACCGGGGATGGTAGATGACATAGTTTCGTCTACTTTGATATGACCTTTCTCAGTCTGTTCTGCCCCCATCTGTCTGGCAATTTCAGTACTTCCTGCCGTCCCCAGCGCCACAAAAACGCCATCTGCCGGATAAAAAGAAGGTTTCTTCTCTTCATCTGCCTGACCGGAAAGTTCCTGTTCCATAAGAATACCGGAAACTCTGTCTTCTCCCTCGATTGCCTGGATTTTCATAGTATTCACTGCAATGGGATGCTCTCTGGAAAAATCTGGTTCTTTTCCGTCTGTATAAATGGTAACTCCGGAAGCCACATGTTCCAGTTCTTCTGCCTCATGAAGGGCGAAATCACTATTCCCCAGAACTGCCACTTCTTTGCCTCTGTAAAAAAAAGCATCACAGACAGCACAGTAGCTTACTCCTCTGCCTTCAAATTCCTGTATACCGGGAATCTTCGGCGTGGAACGCTTACCACCTGTAGCAAGGATCACGCTGACAGTATCAAAATCGCCTTCGGTTGTCTTTACTGTAAAAGTATCAAATCCTCCAACACCCAGAACCTGTGCTTCCAGAATCCGTACGCCCAGGTGCCTTGCCTGCTCCAGCCCTCTTTCATATAATTCACTGCCGGAGAGAGGCTGCTCCAGGCCATAATAATTCTCGATCTTTTCTGCTTTCTCCAATGCACCGATACCGTTGTTAATCACAAGAGGATTCAGATTCCCCCTGGCTGCATACAGTGCAGCAGAGATTCCTGCCGGGCCTGCACCGATAATGATCACATTTTCCATTGTGACCTCCTTTATAAATGTGGACCTTGTTAGTCTCTATTTACTTCTATTATGTCATCATACTACAATCCCTCAAAAATATCCAGTCTTTTCACTGTTGATAATAGAAGCATACCACATTTTTTTGCGTTTTTCTTCAAATATATTTTATTTTATGGTATGATAAAAATGATATTTTGCACACATTTATAAGGAGTATCCATTATATGAGAAGTTTTGAATATTATACCCCTACCAGGGTTATTTTTGGAAAAGACAAGCATCTGATGGCAGGTTCCATTTTGAAAGAATATGGCTGTCATAAAGTCCTGATCCATTATGGAAGCCACAGTGCGGTTGCCTCCGGTCTTATTGATGAGATCAAGTCCAGCCTTTCTGAAGCAGGTATTGATTTCGTTACTCTTGGCGGCGTAGTTGCCAACCCCCGGCTTTCCAAAGTACGTGAAGGAATTACTCTCTGCCAAAATGAGAAGGTTGATTTTCTCCTGGCAGTAGGTGGTGGAAGCGTTATTGACTCCTGCAAAGCCATCGGTTATGGTGTCGCCAATCCCGATGTAGATGTATGGGAGTTCTTTCTCCGCACCCAAACACCAACTGCATGTCTCCCTGTAGGTGCCATTCCTACCATAGCTGCTTCCGGAAGCGAAATGAGTGGTTCCTGTGTAATAACCAATGAAGAGGGATGGCTGAAACGAAGCTCAGCCCGCAGCGATCTCTGTCGTCCGAAGTTTGCATTGATGAATCCACGTCTTACCTATACACTTCCTGAATATCAGACAGAAAGTGGTTGTGTGGACATCCTTATGCATACCATGGAACGCTATTTTGTCAACATCGAAACCATGGAGATCACTGACAGTATCAGCGAATCTCTTATGCAGACTGTCATATACAACGCCAGAATTCTTCTGAAAGAACCAGGTAATTACAATGCCCGTGCAGAGATCATGTGGGCAGGAAGTCTTTCCCACAATGGTCTTACCGGATGTGGCACCGGTGGCGGTGACTGGGCATGTCATCAGCTGGAACATGAACTTGGCGGGCTTTATGATGTGGCACATGGTGCCGGTCTTGCTGCCATCTGGGGAAGCTGGGCAAGATATGTATATGCGGCCAATCCAGAACGTTTTGCTCAGTTTGCTACTAATGTTTTTGACATTCCCTGCTGCACAGATTTTAACAAAACAGCTCTGGCCGGTATTGAATCCATGGAAGATTTCTTCCGGTCTGTTCACATGCCTACCAGCCTCCAAGAACTTGGTCTGGATCTTACAGATAAACAGATTCACGAGCTGGCATTCAAATGCAGCTACGAAGACACCCGCACCATTGGTGTTTTCACACAGTTAAACATGAAAGACATGGAAAAGATCTATCAGATGGCCCGATAATTTTCTGTCACATTTATATGTTTTTTGCTTTATTGGAACATTACGGAGTAATTTCCTATAAAGTAAAAAAGCCTTTCCACGATATCACTCTGTTGATACTGGAAAGGCTTTTTTTATTTTTACTGGATCAGATATACTTCGGTATAATAAACACCCTTGGCTTCCCCCTCTGCATGTGTAGCCACATAAATATCAATACAGTTGTTCTTGATGGCACCCCCACAATCCTCTGCAACATAAACCTGTCCATTGATCACTACTTTACTTCCATATGGAATCTGTGAAGGATCTACTGCAATGGTGTGATTGGTAGTAGCAATTACACCAGTAGATGTAATACCATTGGACCATGGTCCACAACAGATACTGCAAGGGCAGTAATGAGTGATCTTAAAGGTGCCAAGATCTTTCAGATTTGCATCTGAAGATGCTGCCACCGGTGTTCCGATCTGTACTCCGTTTTCTTCGCTTACTGTGCCACCTGCGTCTATGGCATCTGCAAAGACGCCCTTGCCGGAACTTTCATGAAGAGTACCCGCATTTTCTTTTTTATCGATATTCTCTTCATCGGACTGCTCTGTATCAGGCAAATCCAGAGAGCTGGTAGGAATATACCCGGACTTCGTAGTCCCATCTGTATCCTCATATTCGATTCTACTCCACACATCATTTACAGTGCCTGTCCTCTTTACCTCATCCAGCTGCAGCGCTTCACCTACTACTTCTCCATCCTTGCGTCCCGGGTAATCCAGGATATTGACATCAGATTTTACTTCCACCTCATCGTCCACCGGCTGGATCTGAATATCCTCACTGAGAGTCTGGTTCTGGATATAACCATTAATTCTGGAACCATCCTTATTTTCATAAGCCACCTTACTCCAGCCATTATCACAGATCCCGTTTTGCTGGACTTCGTCTCCCAGAACAACATTTGCCAGAACCTCACTCTTATCATCTGGCTTCATGTAAATATCTGCAATTCTGGCTGTCACATACAGATTCTCCTGAGACGCCGCCACACTGACTGCATTCCCGCTGTCATCCGTCGTCTCAAAAGTCTGTACTGTTTTTGACTTGTCCTTCGCTTCTTTCATAACTGTATCATAATCTGGTATGGCACCATAAACCCACGTTCCATGGCACAAAATAGCTGCAGACAGCAAGACTGCCTGAAATTTATACTTCACCTGTCTGTCACCTCTTCTTTCTCGTTACTGTTTACAGCAACCCTGTCGTCCGGCAATTTCTTCCTGATGACTCTGCTATTGTAGCACAGGTATCCCCATCATTTCAAATTTACACAGTTTTTTCACTTTTTTTTAAGAATTATTAAGAAAGAATTCCTTTTCAATCCTCGTATTTGAAGTTACAATAAAGCCATGAAAACACATACGATAAAATCCACCAAAAAAACAGTTTCCAAAAAAAGGTCCTCCCGGCTACTTAAGAAACGCCGGAGACAGGTATTGTTACAAAAAATCCTGCTCCTGGTTCTTCTGTTCCTGCTCATAGGTGCTGCCGGTATCGGATTGATCTTTCTGCGAAAAAAGCCGGTTTCTCCTTCTGTTAATTCAGCCTGCGAAAATTACCGTCCGGATGTAGAACAGATTGCCGCAGAATATGATATGTCTGATTATACAGATTTGATTCTTGCTCTTATGATGCAGGAAAGTTCCGGACATGGAGCCGATGTTATGCAATCATCAGAAGGAGCCTATAACACAGAATATCCTCAGGAACCCAACGGAATCACTGATGTAGATTATTCCATCCGCTGTGGTATTCAGGAACTGAAATATGCTATGGAAAAAGCCGGTGTAACTTCTCCCTCAGATATTTTCCATATCAAACTTGCACTTCAGGCTTATAATTTCGGTGCAGATTCCTATTTCAATTATCTCCGGAACCATGGAATCACTGAATGGTCTGTATCCAGTTCAGAAGCCTTTGCGCAGATGGCAAGCGGTAATACTGCCCGTTCCCAGGAAGATACTTATTATAATACTGCCGGTCCATGGGACTACGGAGATCAATATTATCCTGAACATGTACTACGCTATTATCACCCAAAATAGTCCTCTGTCCCTCACACTTTTTTCTATTATGCAGTTTTTTAAAATTTTTTAATTTTTTTCAAAAAAACATTTGACAAACCAAACTTTGTCTGGTATAGTATATCTTGTCGCTGAGGTAAACAACTTCGAGCAAAACAAAAGAGATGCGATAGTGGCGTAGTTGGTAACGCGCGACCTTGCCAAGGTCGAGACCGCGGGTTCGAGCCCCGTCTATCGCTCTTAAGAATCAGGATTCTTCCTGATTCTTTTTTTATTTCAAAAAACTTCCATCACTATCATTCGCTCTCATTCTTTTCATGCTGTCTACAACCTAAACTCCCTACACTTCCCCTGCTCTTCCATCCCTTGATTTTTATTATAATATTCCTGTCGGCAGAAATCCCGGTATATATGCTATCATGTGAAGAAGCCGGCAATTTACTCTATATGGAAAACCTCTGGAAGAAACTTGAAAGTTCTTTGATACAATCAGGCTGTGTTATAAAATAAAAATGCACTGTCTGAGCATAGCGAGTTTGCATTTTTATTTTGTGCTTTTAACAGACTTATTGTATCTTAGAAATTTCAGTTTCTGAAGCTGTTTTCACATATAGAGAAATTGACCGGTTTCATAACAGATACATATATACCGGGATTTCGTAAATCTACATTAACAATAATAATAAATCAATGATGGAACAATCTAATACCCGTAAACGCCATCACCATTCCATATTTGTTACAGGTCTCGATCACTGCATCATCCCTGACAGAACCACCAGGCTGCGCAATAAACTTAACCCCACTCTTATGAGCACGCTCAATATTATCACTGAATGGGAAGAATGCATCAGAACCAAGAGTCACATCACTCATCTGATCCAACCATGCTCTTTTCTCCTCTTTTGTAAATACAGCAGGCTTCTCAGTGAAGGTCTTTTCCCATGCTCCATCAGACAGAACATCCATATATTCATCGCCAATATAAACATCAATGGCATTATCCCTCTCAGCTCTGCTGATGGTATCCTTAAACGGAAGATTCAACACCTTCGGACTCTGACGAAGGAACCAGTTATCTGCTTTCTGCCCCGCCAGTCTGGTACAATGTACACGAGACTGCTGACCTGCGCCAACACCAATCGCCTGTCCATCCTTTACATAACATACAGAATTGGACTGAGTATACTTCAGAATGATAAGAGAAACCTTCAGATCCCTCTTAGCTTCTTCACTGAGTTCCTTATTCTCTGTAACAATATTAGAGATCAGTTCATCATCAATCGCAAGCTCCTGACGGCCCTGTTCAAAAGTAACCCCGAATACCTGCTTATGTTCCAGCGGAGCTGGTACATATTCCGGATCGATCTCAATTACATTATAATTACCTTTTTTCTTCTGTTTCAGGATCTCCAGAGCTTCCTCTGTATAACCAGGTGCAATCACACCATCTGAAACCTCTCTTTTGATCAGAAGCGCTGTATCCCTGTCACAGACGTCAGACAAAGAAATAAAATCACCAAAAGATGACATACGGTCTGCGCCTCTGGCTCGGGCATAAGCACAGGCAAGAGGAGAAAACTCCTTCCAGTTCATATCATCTACCCAGTAGATCTTTGCCAGAGTTTCTGTAAGAGGAAGCCCTACTGCCGCACCTGCCGGAGATACATGCTTGAAAGAAGTAGCTGCCGGAAGCCCTGTAGCTTTCTTAAGATCGCGAACCAGCTGCCATCCGTTAAAAGCATCTAGGAAATTAATATATCCCGGTTTTCCGCTTAATACTTTGATCGGAAGCTCTCCATTGTCCTCCATATAAATTCTGGAAGGTTTCTGATTAGGGTTACATCCGTATTTTAACTGAAGTTCTTTCATTTTTAGATTTCCTCCTTAACGATTCTTATTTACGATAGTAGTTTCATATTTGCCTGTTGCAATATCAATATAACGAACAAACAAAGAAACTTTATTATCCTCATTAAGACTGTTCCACAGAAGTTCTGTAAATGCATCCATATCATCCGGAATGTCTACCAGCTTTGGTTCTCCTTCAAAACTTGGAAGAGGATTTCCGTCGCATTTGTAAGTATGGATAAAACGTCCTTCTCCCGGAACCGCTTTCTCATAAGCATATGTATAACGAAGGCAGGCATCCGGATTTCCATTATCACTTTTCAGAATGGACATCGCATAGCTGTACTCACCGTTTTCGATATGCATAACACCAGAAATACGTGGTGTATAATTCGGTCCGTCTGGTTCAAATTCACGACATCTTAAGGACTGTTCAAAAGTCATCTGACGGTCCAGACCTTCATAAATAGTATCTGTCTGGTCACCGTTAGTTACGATTGTCTTGTTTCCAAGTACTCTTACAGGAGCATAAATGATAAGACTTGGATCTGTAAGTTTGGAAGGATCAAAAGCCTCTGTGCGGATTCCTTCACCATCAACAACAAAGATACGGTTTCTACTGTTTTCACTGCGTCCCATAATAAAATATGCAGTTACAGCTTTGGTTCCATCAGCAGAACGTCCAATGATGATTCCTCTTCCGGGATAAGAATTGTTTTTCAGTTCCTGTTCCAGTGAAATTTTTTCCATGATCATTCTCCTTTGCAATAAATAGTGATTACCTGAATATACAACCCATAAGAATACAAAAAGAGCCGACGACCTAGTTAGTCTGTTCATTCAGGCTGCCCAGGCGGTCGGCTTCATTCATACTGCACTCCCTGTAGGTAATCCTACTTCCGCCAGTCATGCAGTCGTTATGTTTAGTTTACAATACTTTATTTTAATTTTCAAGGGGTAAAATTATTTATCATCAACACTATAGTTCGGTGCTTCTTTTGTGATATGGATATCATGTGGATGTGACTCTTTCAGAGAAGCAGCTGAAATTTTGATAAATCTTCCTGTTGTCTTAAGGGTCTCAATATTCTCAGCTCCACAGTAACCCATACCGGAACGAAGGCCGCCCATCAGCTGGAATACAGTATCTTCTACATGGCCCTTGTAAGCTACACGGCCTTCTACACCTTCCGGAACCAGTTTCTTGGCATTTTCCTGGAAATAACGGTCTTTGCTGCCGTTTTCCATAGCTGCGATAGATCCCATACCACGATAAACTTTGTATTTACGTCCCTGATACAGTTCAAATGTTCCCGGACTCTCATCGCATCCTGCAAACATGCTTCCCATCATACATACGTTGGCACCAGCTGCAATAGCCTTGGTAATATCACCGGAATACTTGATTCCACCATCTGCAATGATCGGAATGCCAAAGCGGTTCGCTACTTCATAGCAGTCCATAATAGCTGTGATCTGAGGTACACCAATACCTGCAACTACTCGTGTAGTACAGATGGAACCAGGTCCGATACCAACTTTAACAGCATCTACGCCTGCATCAATAAGAGCCTTGGTAGCAGCTCCTGTTGCAACGTTTCCTGCGATAACCTGCAGATCCGGATATACATCTTTGATCTGACGTACAGCCTTCAGGATATTCTCTGAATGACCATGGGCAGAATCAATAACAATAACGTCAACATTTGCCTTTACAAGTGCGTCTACACGAGCCAGGACATTGGCTGTGATACCAACTGCTGCACCGCAGAGAAGACGTCCCTGTGCATCTTTGGCTGCCAGCGGATATTTGATCTGTTTTTCAATGTCCTTGATGGTGATAAGACCTTTTAAGTTAAAATCATCATCTACGATCGGTAATTTTTCTTTACGGGATTTTGCAAGAATTTTCTTGGCTTCTTCCAGTGTAATTCCTTCTTTGGCTGTGATCAGACCCTCAGAAGTCATACACTCACGAATTTTTTTGGAAAAGTCTGTCTCGAATTTCAGGTCTCGGTTGGTAATGATACCTACCAGCTTACGTCCCTCTGTAATAGGAACACCGGAAATACGGAATTTTGCCATCAGATTGTTTGCATCTTCAAGAGTGTTGTCTGCGGATAAAAAGAATGGATCTGTAATAACACCGTTCTCAGAACGTTTTACTTTATCTACCTCATCTGCCTGTGCTTCGATGGACATGTTTTTGTGAATGATACCGATTCCACCCTGTCTTGCCATTGCAATCGCCATGCGGTGTTCGGTAACAGTGTCCATTCCTGCACTCATCATAGGAATGTTAAGTTTGATCTTTTTGGTTAAATACGTTGCTACATCTACCTGATTCGGAATTACCTTTGAATATGCCGGTACTAAAAGAACATCGTCAAATGTAATACCTTCACCGATGATAGTGCCCATTTCATTTCCTCCCTTGTGTAGTTTATATTTTAGATTTGTAGCCTAGTTTAACAAAAATAACAATCAGTGTCAATCCAAAAAAACTTTGCTGGGTGCTGAATTTTTGATAGCCTGTGCCATGGTATCATCTGGTTCAAGTATCACTTTGCAGGTATCTCCGTCTGCTCTGATGATCACAGCAAAACGTCTGTGACTTTCATCGCCGGAAGAATAATCCAGTATTTTCAGTTTGGAATTATTGTTATAATAAGCCATACGCTGAGAATTGACAGGTGCAATAAGGTCTGCCTCCCGAAGGTCAAAAGTATTGACTTTCTTTCTTTTTGTCTTTGCCATGACCATATCTATGTCCAGCTCCCCGTTTACAAAAAGATACTCATATTCTATGTCTGTCTTCGGGATCACAAGATAACTGACAACCCCAAGGATCACAGCCAGAACCAGAATCACCGGGCTTACAAAAAGCCCTGCCAGAGCAGCCAGAACAGTCAGAATGATCAGACCATATTTAATGACTGCATCTAAAGCTGTAGGTTTTTTCTTTACAAGATATTCTGAATACAAATCTCCCATGTTTTATCCTCCTTGTTTTTATGTTAATTTTATCATAAAAAAAGGTCAGCGTCTATGACACCAACCTTTTTATTTTATGAATGTTTTAACTATGTTACTGTTCACGACCTTCACAGTAACTTAACTACTGTGGTTCTTACAGCATTTTATTACATCATGCCACCCATTCCAGCTCCACCTGCAGGCATTGCCGGAGTATCTTCTTTGATGGTTGCAACAACAGATTCTGTTGTAAGCAGTGTAGAAGCAACACTTGTTGCATTCTGAAGGGCACTTCTTGTAACTTTTGCAGGATCAAGGATACCAGCCCCAACCATATCTACATATCTTTCATTAAGGGCATCGAAACCTACTCCCGGTTCAGATTCTCTTACCTTATTGATGATTACAGAGCCTTCCAGACCTGCGTTTGCAGAAATGTGGAATAACGGAGCTTCCAGAGCCTTCAGGATAACGTTAGCACCTGTCTTCTCGTCACCTTCCAGAGTAGTTGCCAGTTCAGCAACCTTCTTGGAGGCGTGGATATAAGCAGATCCACCACCTGCGATAATTCCTTCTTCTACTGCTGCTCTTGTAGCTGCAAGAGCATCTTCCAGACGAAGTTTTGCTTCTTTCATTTCTGTTTCAGTTGCAGCACCAACGCGGATAACAGCTACGCCACCAGCCAGTTTTGCAAGTCTTTCCTGTAATTTTTCTCTGTCGAAATCAGATTTTGTCTCTTCGATCTGACCACGAATCTGTGCAACACGATCAGCGATTGCCTTCTTGTCGCCAAGTCCGTCAACGATAACTGTATTTTCTTTTGCAACTTTGACAGATTTTGCACGTCCGAGCTGATCCATAGTAGCTTCTTTCAGTTCCAGACCAACTTCTTCAGAAATTACCTGACCACCTGTAAGGATAGCGATATCCTGAAGCATTTCTTTTCTTCTGTCACCATATCCAGGGGCTTTGACAGCTACTACCTGGAAAGTACCTCTTAATTTATTTACGATCAGAGTAGTAAGAGCTTCACCTTCTACATCCTCAGCGATGATGAGAAGTTTGGCACCTGCCTGAACAACCTGCTCCAGTAATGGAAGGATTTCCTGAATGTTGCTGATCTTCTTGTCTGTGATCAGAATGTATGGATCATCCAGATTTGCTTCCATCTTTTCCATGTCTGTAGACATGTAAGCGGAAATATATCCACGATCAAACTGCATACCTTCTACCAGATCCAGTTCTGTGTGCATTGTTTTAGATTCTTCTACTGTAATAACACCATCGTTGGAAACTTTTTCCATAGCGTCTGCTACCAGCTGTCCAACTTCTTCATCACTTGCAGAAATAGATGCAACGTTTGCAATCTGTGCTTTGCCACTGATCTTCTGGCTCATTTCTTTGATTGCTTCTACAGCTGTATCTGTAGCTTTTTTCATTCCTTTACGAAGGATGATTGGGTTGGCACCTGCTGCCAGGTTCTTCATTCCCTCATGAACCATTGCCTGTGCAAGAACTGTAGCTGTTGTAGTACCGTCACCTGCTACATCATTGGTCTTGGATGCAACTTCTCTGATCAGCTGGGCACCCATATTTTCAAATCTGTCTTCCAGTTCAATTTCTTTTGCAATAGTAACACCATCGTTAGTGATAAGTGGAGCACCGTATGCTTTATCCAGTACTACGTTTCTTCCTTTTGGTCCAATGGTTACTCTTACTGTATCTGCAAGTTTGTTTACACCACTTTCAAGTGCTGCTCTTGCTTCTGCGCCAAATTTAATTTCTTTTGCCATGATCATCTACCTCCTGTTATTCGACTACAGCTAAAATATCGTTCTGTTTTACAATGATATATTCTTCACCGTCAAGTTTGACTTCTGTTCCTGCGTACTTGGAATAGATAACTTTATCACCTGTTTTTACTTCCATTTTTACTTCTTTGCCATCAACAACCCCACCAGGTCCTACAGCGATAACTTCTGCCTGCTGTGGTTTCTCCTGTGCCTGACCCGGAAGGACGATACCGGATTTTGTTGTTTCTTCTGCTTCTAACTGTTTTAATACTACTCTGTCACCTAATGGAACTAATTTCATGATCTATGTCCTCCTTTATTCATTGCCTTTCCTGAATTACTAGCACTCATTTTGTCTGAGTGCTAATCACTGTCCTTATATTATTGAATTCCTTGTTTTTCTGCAACTCTTTTCAGAAGCGATTATATCTGTTTTTTCTTATTATCTCTTTATTTAACTCCTGTTTTCTCATTTTTTCTCATCTTCCTGTTTTTTAGAAATTTTTAACACAAAAAAGGAACCCCCTTCCAAAAGGAAAAGAGTTCCTGATCTTTTGTGTATTTATTATGCTTTCTTGTTACGCTGTGCTTTGATTTCTTCCAGTTCATCAAAGATCACTTCGTTAAGAACCTTAATGTAAGTTCCTTTCATACCGGAAGAACGAGATTCGATAACACCTGCACTCTCGAACTTACGGAGAGCATTGACAATAACAGATCTGGTGATACCTACTCTGTCAGCAATCTTGCTGGCTACAAGGATTCCTTCTTCGCCATCCAACTCATCAAAAATATGGATAATGGCTTCCAGCTCCGAAAATGACAGTGTATTAAAGGCAGATTTTACAACCTGCTGCTTGCGGTCTTCTTCTGCATTTTCTTCGTGTACAGCACGCATCATTTCCAGACCAACCACTGTAGTACCGTATTCACTGACGATAATATCCTCGATATCATATGGCTTGTCGTTTCTGTACATAAATACAGTTCCCAGCCGTTCACCTGCAATATCAATAGGGTTAATGATACCCTGACATCTGCTGTCTACATGCTCAAATCCAAGAGTCTGAAGGTTTACATTCTCTTTTGTTGATAAAACACCTAAAAAACGCTCATTTAACAGGGAATCTACATGTCCGCCCACCTTGTCTTCTATCAACTCGGTGATCTCGTCTACGCCAGGACATAAACTGATTCCAAGTACTTTACCTTTTTTGCTCAGCACCAGAATATTAGAGCTTAATGTTTCCATTAAAACCTGGCAGATATCATTAAACACTACTTTACTGGAACTGCTATTGTGTAAAAGTTTATTAATTTTTCTTGTCTTATCTAATAACTGAACGCTCATTTCTGCCTCCTTCTCTGTATTCTCCATAAACCTTATTATATTTCTTATATTACACGCTTTATCTGGAAAATACAAGATATTTTTCTATAATTTTCAATTTTATCGGCTTTTTCAGAAAATTCACATTCAATCTTCTTTTGTAGCTTTCTGCTCTACATAACCGCAGGCAGTCTCACTGCAGACAAGTTTGTTTCCTTTTTCTACCATATAACTGCCACAGACAGGACATTTTTTGGAAGATGGTTTCTGCCAGGACATAAAATCGCATTCTGGATTGTCCACACATCCATAATATCTTCTGCCCTTCTGTGTTTTCTTGAGGACAATATCTTTGCCACATTTCGGGCATGCCACACCAATCTTTTCATAATATGGTCTGGTGTTTCGGCATTCCGGGAATCCCGGGCAGGCAAGAAATCTTCCATGAGGGCCATACTTGATCACCATATTACGGCCACAGACTTCGCAGATCTCGTCTGTCACTTCGTCCTGGATGTCTACTTTTTCCAGTTCTTTCTCTGCTTCATCTATATCACGTTTCAGATCCGGATAAAAATTCCGTACAACAGTCTTCCACTGGACAGTTCCTTCTTCCACACAGTCAAGAAGTCCTTCCATCATAGCTGTAAAGCGCACATCTACAATACTCGGGAACGCCTGCTTCATAATATTATTTACTACTTCGCCCAGTTCTGTAACATAAAGATTTTTCTGCTCTTTTGCCACATAGCGTCTGCTGATAATGGTAGTAATGGTCGGCGCATATGTACTTGGCCGTCCGATTCCCTGTTCTTCCAGTGCCTTAACCAGAGAAGCCTCTGTATAATGTGCAGGCGGCTGGGTAAAATGCTGTTCCGGCTTCAGCTCAGTCAGATTAAGCTTCATGCCCCTTTCCAGGCTCTGGCTGAGTACATTACCTTTCTTGCCTTCATCATCCTGCGTATAAACAGACATAAACCCGTCAAAAACAACCTTGGATGCAGCTACTGTAAACGTATATTCACCTGCACCGATTTTTACAGAGGTAGTCTCGTATTTGGCAGCTGCCATTCTGCTAGCTGTAAAACGTCTCCAGATCAGCTGGTAAAGACGGAACTGGTCTCTGGAAAGAGATTCTTTGATCATCACCGGTGTCCTGCTGATATCTGTAGGTCGGATGGCTTCATGGGCATCCTGGATACGCTGTTCCTTCTTTACTGTTTTGTCAGTGGTGGACACATATTCCTTACCATACTGTGCACCAATGTATTCTTCTGCTGCTGTTTCCGCTTCCTGTGAGATTCGGGTGGAATCTGTACGGAGATAAGTGATTACACCTACAGTACCACTGCCTTTGATATCTACACCTTCATAAAGCTGCTGTGCCAGACGCATGGTCTTCTGTGTGGAAAAATTCAGTGTCTTGGCTGCTTCCTGCTGTAAGGTACTGGTTGTAAAAGGAAGTGGTGCGTTTTTGATACGTTCACCCTTCTTTACTTCTGTGATCTCGTACTCTTCTTCTTTCAGTTTCTCAAGAAGTTCATCCATCTCTTTTTTGTTATGGACAGGGATTTTTTTGTCTGTTCCGTAAAATTTGGCAAGGAGAGGTTTCTTTTCTCCTTTTACTTTGAATGTGCCTTCAAGGCTCCAGTATTCTTCCGGGATAAAAGAGTTGATCTCGTCCTCTCTGTCGCAGATAATGCGAAGTGCTACTGACTGGACACGTCCTGCACTTAAACCTCTCTTGACCTTTGCCCAGAGAAGAGGAGAAATTCCATAACCTACCATACGGTCC
>URXG01000028.1 GCA_900551715.1 uncultured Blautia sp.
TGGCAAAAAACATGCCAAAACACCTCGCGGGATACTACCTTCTGAATAGTTACTTCTATCTATATAAAGACATGTTTTCCAGATTCCTTTCACCCAAATTATAGAATAAAAAAATATGCCTGTTTTTGTACAGACATATTTCATAAGTGACTTTTTCATTCGATATCAATTTTCAACCGTGAAAATACCTGGTTCAAAATATGCAGGATCAAAATCAACACAGATGGGAACAGATAGCCAATGAATTCCCATGTTCCACCTCCACTGATAAGCAGATTATATACACCATGAAACACAACGCAGGCTCCCAGCGCACCTACTGTACCGGTAATAGTAATCCATTTTTTACGGAAAACATAGGCGATCCCATATCCAATGGCAATTCCGCACAGGATATGCAATGCTCCGGCAGAAATTCCTCTGATCAGAAGTACAGAAAAATTTTCCGCACCGTTTTCTGTAAGATAACAGGCATTTTCAAAGGTAGCAAAACCAACCGAAATTCCTATAGCAGCAGAGACAATAGATCTTTGCTCCGGTTCAAAAACTGCCAGATAAAACAACAGTGGCAGGATTTTCATAACTTCCTCACATGCCGGTGTGATCTCGATCACTGCTCTTGCCTGATCCACTCCATAATATCCCATAAAGAAACTGCTGACATACGCAGAAAAAAGGCAGACTGCCATTCCAACGATCACAAATAAAGTAAACATCCGCTGCCGACCTCTGGTAAACAGAAGGCTCAGTATCATAGGAATCGCCAGACAGATGAAAATATTTTCTATGTAAGTCATCTGCCGTACACCTCCTTCTTAAGAGTAGGAAACAACGCAGTCATTGTAAGCGTAAGCAGAATATCTACCAGAAAATACAGATTAAACCTGGTATAATCTTTTATAAAAACAGATACAATATAAACTCCCAGCTGGAAAGTGAGCATAAGCAGAAACAATACATCCAGAAGCTTACCAGAACTGTTCTGGCATAAACCCCATACTGATCTGTAGGCAATAGTTCCCACTGTAACTGCAAATGCAATGGTTGTTACAGGTGAAGGTCCCATAATTTTGAAAACCACACTTATAACCGTGTACACCAGTGCACACACCACAGCCATATTACAGCCCTTCATCTGAATATCTTTCTGAAACAAAGATACGGACAAATAAAACAAATAGGCTGCGATCCATGAGATCTCAGCCACATAAAAAACCTGAGGAACTTTACCGGTGATCATCAGACAAAGCACATAATACAAAGTTCCCAGTGACATACATCCATAACCACCACAAAGCAGCAGAAATATCCTGCTTCTTCTGCGAAGTGCCACTATCAGAGAGAGTATTGCCATGCTTCCCAGCAAGGTTATCTGAAAGACATTATCTACAACTTCAAAATTCATCCGGATTCCTTTCATCTCTGTTCTGACGGCTTCTCTCCCTTATGCGATAGAGAATAACCGTCACACACACGCCCAGTACAAAAGAAAGAATTCCCATTATGATGTAACCCAGTGCTCCATTCTGCCCTATAATACTGGCAGTTACAGAACTGTGCCGGAGTTCCTTAAGATTCTGTAACGACAAACTCTCTGTAACAGATGGCATATACAGACCGATACAGATAATCACTGCAAGACAGGCTGCCACACACCCAAGATCTCCCAGAAACTGTTTTTGCTTCTGATCATGCTTCCGTATCTCTGCTGTTCTCAGCCGGATCCTCTGTATTCGTTCTTCTTCAGTCATCATATTCAAATCCCTCCTTTCGCAAAATTTCCTTCAGGCTTTTTTTGCCTCTGTGAACCAGATTGGTCACCTGACTTTCTGATCTGCCAAGTACCTTTCCGGCTTCCTTATAACTCATATCTTCAAAATATACCAGATAAAGTGCCTCCTGGTATTCTTTTTTCAGTTTTTCCATGGCTTCGTACAACTGACCATTTCGTTCATCTCTGAAAATACCGGCTTCTGTAGCTGCCTCACTCTGGATTTCAAAAGGAAGGGTTTCCAGTCCGATGTGTAATATACGATGTTTCTTTCTGGTTCTGCCTGCCAGATTTCTCGCCGTTTTGTAAAGATATGCCCGAAAGCTGCCAGCTCCGGATACCGGTCTCTTCCTGGCAAACATCAGCGCAAAAGATTCTATCATCAGGTCTTCGGCCTCATGCATGTCCTTAAGATAACCATTAATATACAAGGTAAGAATATCTCCATGTCGCAGCACCAACTCATCGGCGGCCTTTTCCTCTCCCTGCCAGAAAAGCTCGTACAGAATTTCGTCTGTTTTCATATATCAGCTGCACTCCTTTGTAAGTCTTACCCTATAATATACCTTTGCCGGTTTTATTTTGCAAGAACAAACCAGGGTGATTCTTTTATCCGTTCTTTTATCTGACTATTTTGCAAGATCCTTAATTACCTCTCCTGCAATGATCAGACCTACTACAGATGGAACAAAGGCAGTGGAACCTGGAATGGCACGTCGTTCCGTACATTTATGTTCAGCTCCCGGAGGACAGATGCAGTTCTCTCTGCAGCTGATAGCCATGTCCTCTATCGGACTGATCGGATTTTCCTGAGAATAAACTACTTTCAGTTTTTTGATGCCACGTTTCTTTAATTCACGACGCATGACTTTTGCCAGCGGGCATACTGAAGTTTTGTAGATGTCTGCCACCTGAAAGGCAGTCGGATCCAGTTTGTTTCCTGCTCCCATGCTGCTGATGATAGGCACTCCTGCTTCTTTGGCTTCCATTACCAGCTGAATCTTGGCCGTCACAGTATCCACTGCATCTACCACATAATCATACTGCGTGAAATCAAATTCATCCTTTGTATCCGGAAGATAGAAGCACTTGTGTACGTTTACTTCCACTTTCGGATTAATGTCAAGAATGCGCTCTTTCATCACATCTACTTTGTATTTACCCACAGTACTTCTGGTGGCAATGATTTGTCTGTTCAGGTTGGTAAGGCATACTTTGTCATCATCAATAAGATCAATGGCACCTACGCCGCTTCGTACCAGTGCCTCCACAGTGTATCCACCTACTCCACCGATTCCAAATACAGCGACTCTGGAGCCAGCAAGTTTCTCCATGGCTTCTCTGCCAAATAATAATTCCGTTCTTGAAAACTGATTTAACATATTTATCTCTCCACTTATATAATCAATCAATAACCTATCATACAAGTGTGTATTATAGCATAGCCTTTTCTTTACTACAATAAAAAGTGCCGGAGGTCCATTTATTCGTCAAAGTTTACTGCGTAAACGCCCTCCGGAAGTCTCATAGTAAGAATTCCCAGATTAAACTCATGATCCATAATAGTAATATGATACTCAAAAATCACATCATCCTCAAATTTAGACAGCAGAACATAGCTTCCATTCTCTTTGCCGTCAATCTGATCACAGATATCTTCATAAACTGCCTCTCCGGAAATCTCTCTTGGATAACCAGATTCTTTTATTTTCTGTTCGATTGCCTGATACAATTCTTCCATTATATAGCTCAGCTCCTTTCTCAGTAACGGATTCCAAACCGCCTTTCCTCTTCATTCAGTGGGATCTTTTGTCTCCTGATGTTATCAATCTCTATATAACGGTCATTGTAAAGTGCCTGCAGGATCTTGTCAATATCTTCTTCCAGTCCCTGCAATTCTGTGGATACCGAACCATCATACTCATTTCTGGCCCAGCCTGTAACACTGTACTTTTCTGCCAGATAACCAAGTTTGTACCGGAATCCCACACCCTGAACCCGTCCATAGAAAATAATGGATTCTCGTATTTTTTTCATGTATTCTTAAACACCTGCATGAACATGAAGCCTCTTCTGTAGTGCTTTCTGCTCATATTCCTTGTATATATGTCTGTCTATTTTTCAGTATCAGTTTTATAATTTTGTATCCCAGAACTCCTGATAGGATTCCAATAATCACACCACCCAGAATATCCGTCGGATAATGCACATACAGATACATTCTGGAAAAAGCAATGACACAGCCCAGTGCCAGTGCCAGTTTCCACAGTTTCTTTTCTCCTGCCAGATAAAATGCTGTTACAGAAGCAAAAGAAGCAGCTGTATGCCCGGAAGGAAAGGAATAATCCCATGGTCTTTTTATAAGAAGCTGAATGCTTTTGTTTACATCACATGGTCTTGTCCTTGCTACCAGATTCTTGAGAATGCCATTGCACAGGATCAGGTCTACGATCAGTGATGCTGCCATAACCCATCCCACTTTTCTTGTTCTGGGAATGATCAGACAGACAACCGTCAGAATGATCCAGATAATTCCGGCACTTCCCAGATTTGTAATAAAAACCATAATCTTATCCAAAACCGGTGTATGCAGTTTCTGAAGCTGATTTAAAATTTCCAGTTCAAAGCTCATAATTTTTCCTCTTTTGCTTATTCATAATTCTCGCCTCATTCTTTGATCAGATATATAGTTCTTCTGCTGCCTGTTTTTTTACAACTGATTATCGGATTTTCTTCAATTCACCTTCTATAAGAAAGACCTCATCTCCCTCATTAATATCCATCTCATAGAGCAGTGCATCTCTCTCTTTTACAAATATCTCTTCTCCATTGCTGCCCTTCTTCAGCAAAACTCTGTCTACCGGCTCCATCCCTTCCGGCCGTCCCTCACAGCCAAAATCCGGTTCGTCAATACGAAGCACTGTATAAGTTTCCAGCATATTGATCACATCCCCTTTTTACCACATATATTATTTTAATTTCCCATTACTGCAATTCTACTTCATGGAATACTGCATCATTTCATAATGTAATATGCAGCCCTCATAAATCTCTGTCGGCAATAATGCCCTGGCCACCAGTTTCAGTTCTTCCTCTGGCTGATCAACTCTTTGCAGATGTGCATAGTCACCATCAATCCGCTTTACAAGGTAATCACATTCTAACATCGTTTTTCTCCTCTACTGTAAAATCAATTATTTTTGTAACTGTTCAGTACCCTCACAGTTACCTGTCAAATAGTTGCTTATTTTCAACATCTCATTATTACATTCTCAGTTTTTTATGAAATTCTCTGGTCATATTCTTCTTTTGGAAGATAAACAGCCCTGCCAGTACCAGAAAACTGATTCCCACACATACTACTGAAGGAATCTTGTAATGAACCAGGTCTGTCCACAGTAAAATCAACGGTACACATCCTATCATTGCTGCCTGCATAAAATAATACAGATATTCTTCTGATTCCAGATGATTTACTCTGGCAATCACCGGTACAGAACCAAGCACAGCCAGACTTCCAAATGGGAATACAAAGTCTAGAGACCAGCCTCTCCATCCTGTAAAATGATCCCACAAAATACACAATACTGTTATGATCAGCAACTGCCAGGTTTCACTTTTCAGTATATTCCGGCGTTTGGCATAGGCCACAAAGACCACAAGCCAGCCACAGAAACAACCTGCTGCCGCAAACCAGAACCAGTTCAGTGTTTCCAGAGTAAGATAATTCAGCATTCCGCAGACTACAGCTACCACAATACAGAGAAAGCTGAAAATCTGCATTACTTTACGGTCCTCTTTCTGCTGAATTTCACCACAACCAGGGAATTCATTTTTCTCTTCTTTATAAGAAATTTCTTCTTTTTTCAACATCTTCATAAAATTTCTCTGAATGCTGTCATCCGGTATCTTGGAAGTAAAACCAAGAACCAGCTGATTCCCATAAGAACAGGAACATAACTGCAGCGAATCTGTGCTTGCAAAAATACCAAACCGTTCAATGTACTCTTTGTATTCTTCTGGCAGCCGTATAATCCCAATATTGGAATATACGGCTGTAATGCTTCTGCTTCCCAGATTTGCCCCTGCCATAAGGAAAAATTTCTTGATTTCCAGAGGCACTGCCCTTACAAAAGGATTTTTTTCTATACGGACATATCCGTTCATATTCATGGCGATTCTGTCCTTCTGAAGCTGTTCCTGAAACTGCTGCTTCACACTGGCAAGTACTTCTTCAAAAGAGGTATCTTCCTCAAAGACATAACCAACTTCGATCCATCCAAAGAAATTTCCCATAGACTGTGATGGAAAATAATTTCGGAGATTCACCGGAATCATCAGTGTTACCGGCTTCTTCTGACGGTTTCTGGGGATCTCTTCCTGTATGGAACAGAGCAGCATGGCAGTCAGAAGAATTGTAATGGAAACGCCATAGGAACGTGCCTTTGCAAGGGTTTCTTTTACATTCAGAATCACCTCTGTAATATCCATATCCGAATGGACTAATTTCTCCCCTTTCAATTTCACAGCTGCCGGTTTTTTTTCTTTATTTCTAGGAATCTCAGAAGAATAATACTGAGAAAAACTGTCCTCTTCCTGATCTCCCGGAGTGATTTCTTCTTCATGTTCTACTCTTGGAAGTTCTGTCTCCGGATGTGCCAGAATCAGATAATTCTGAACCAGTTCTTCCAGGAAATTCATGGCGCCGGTACCGTCTGTCAGCCCATGAAATACTTCAAAATTCATGCGGTTATTATGGTAACTTACTTGAAACAGAAGAGACTTTTTGTCTGGAATATAAAGGCTGCTGCAGGGTGGTCTCTTTTCCTGTTTTACTGTGGCATGAATGTCTCTTCTCTCCAGATAAAACCAAAAAAGCCCTTTACGAAGTACTGCCTGAAACAATGGGTATTTTTCCATAGTCTGATCCAGAGCCCGCTGCAAAATTTCACCGTCAACTGTCTCTTTCAACTGACAGTAAAAACGAAATACTCTGGTGTCATTTTTGCCTGTTACAAGTGGAAAGGCCAATGCTGCATTATCCAGTTTTCTCCATTTTGAATATCCTTTTTCCACTTTTTATTCGCCTTCTTTTCTCAAAAATGAGTTCATAATTTCAAAGCTTTCCTGCACATGAAGAAACCGGATTCCCAGTGCAAAAAATCCATGAAGTGCATCTGGAATCCTGTGTATTTCCACGTAATTTCCAGCTTCTTTCAGTCGTCGTCCATACTCTTCTCCTTCATCTCGTAAAGGATCAAATTCTGCTGTAAGAATCAGAGTATCTGGCATATTGGAAAGATCTTTTTCCATAAGTGGAGCAAAATACGGATTCATTCTGTCCTCAGGACTGCTTTCATAAAGTTTCAGATAATCTTCCATCTTTACTGCTGTCAGAAGATAGTCTTTGCCATTTTCCTGTACAGATTTATAGGGGGATTCTTCTGTATAACGGTTGTTTACTGCCGGATAGATCAGAATCTGTCTTCTGGGAATAAAGTCTCCTGTATCTCTGGCTTTCAGGCATACTGCTGCCGCCAGGTTGCCTCCCGCACTGTCTCCTATAATCGTAATTCTGTCCGGATCTGCCGGCAGTATCAGTCGATGATTGTACAGGGCTTTTGCTGCTTCATAACAGTCATCCAGTGCTGTAGGGAATCGGTATTCCGGTGCCAGTCTGTACTCCACAGACATGACAATATGCCCTGTAGACTGTGCCATTCGGCTGCATACTCTGTCATAATTTTCAACACTTTCTGTGACCCATCCGCCTCCATGAAAGAACAGAAGCACCGGGTAATGATGCTCCACCACATCTCCACTCATAGCCTCTTCTGAAGGAAAATAAAGCCTTATAGGAACCTCATAATTTCCATTATAAACTTTTGTGTCCAGTTTCTTAAAAAATATCCGCATGGCATCCAGCTGCTTGATATCCGCCAACCGCCTGGACGCCTCCACCTCGATATTTCCATAAGATAGTGCATGTAAAATTGTGCGCATTGTCTTTGAAATCAATGTTGTCTCCTTCTATGCTGCTGCATTTGCGTTTATGGTATCAATGACCTTTACATAATTTTATTATATCTGTTATCCCCATTTGCAGCAAGAAAATTTGATGACTCTAATCCCTGTTACTTTAAAAAGCTGAAAATAAATGCCCTGCAAACCTACACAAAGCAGATTCACAGGGCATATTGCATGTACTGTTATTTTATTTTCAGAATTTGATAACTTCCGGTTCATGGGTGAATGCACTGATCGTAGCAGTTGCATTCTTGAAATAAAATACCTGGGTGTTACCGTCGTCTGCAGAATACATCTGCTGAAGGGATGGATATGCATCCAGCATAGACTGTCTGGCTTCTACTCTGTCATCCTCTACCAGTTCCCCTGCAACTCTGATCCATTTACCATCTTTGAATGCACAGATCTCTGCTTTCGGGTTAGCCAGCAGCTGTTTGGATACGTCTTTTACTTTTCCGGTCTGTATATACAGCTTTCCCTCGTAAAGATGAGCTGTTCCGAATGGTCTTACTCGAGGCTGATCTCCTTCTACAGTTGCCAGATAATAAGTTTCTGCTTCTTTCAGAAACTGGGTTACTTTTTCGATTCCTGTCATTTTGTTTTCCCCTTTCATTCAAAATATCTGACACTATTATAGACCATTTCTTCTATTGTTTGCAATTCCTAATAAGTCCCAAACCTTTATATTATCGGCAGATTTTTAATTTTATTTGCAATAATTTCTCTTATTTTTGCTGATAACAATTCTGTATCCACTCCTCTGGAGTCAAACCATCAATACTCTCTATCTGTACCTTATTCCAGCGTTCCTGCAAATTTTTATGGTCAAAAACCGGTGCTCTTACCAGTTCTTCTACTGTCTGAAATCCACAGCCATCTTTGATATCACAGTATCCAATCCAATAAGGTTCATCCCAATCAGCTGTATATCCCAGATAATGCTCTGTTTTTTTCTCATCATCAGAGAAAATAAAACACATTTCTCCTATTCTTTTTTCTACAGCCAGCAGATAATAAAAGTTTTTCCATTCCATATATGTCACCTCATCTTCTCCGCGCAGAGCATTGTGTTCTTTTCTATTATTGACGAAAATCTTCTGTTTCACTATAATAACAGATATAACAAGCATCAACAAATTATGAAGGAATGTGATTATATGTCTGATATAAAAAAACATATTAGAAATATTACCAATAATATATATGTTCCCCAGGACACACCCACCCCAGATGAGCAGGCTGCTTTCGCAGCTTACAAAAACGGTGATCCTGACTATCAGCCTTCCATCTCTCAGGAAGAACTTATGAAAGAACTGAATATCAAGTAATCTTATCAGATATGCCCCGCACTTCATAAAAGAAGTTTCAGGGCATACGTTCATCATAATAAATACCTGCAAAAAACTCCCCGCCAGACGCAGGGAGTTTTCCAAATGCTTGTCATTATTTAACAGTTACTTTTACTTTCTTTGTAAATCCATTCAGTCCATAGCAGAAAATCTGGCAAGTTCCTTTTCCTACAGCTTTGATCTTGCCATTTGCATTTACAGTTGCCACATCCTGGTTGGTGGAAATGTAACGAACACGCTGCATATGGTCTTTTACTTTGTCGTTGGTATTTACAAGTGTTGATTTGATTGTGGCAGTTGCACCTTTTTTCAGAGTTATTTCGGATTTTTTCACAGTAATCTGCTTTGCATATCCATAGCCTTTACCCAAAGTTGCAGTGTGCATGTCTTTGGATTTTCCGATCATGGTCTTTTTGCCGTTCACTGTTTTATAAGCCACAACATAATATTTGTAATAAATACCTGCCTGAAGTTTCTTTTCTGTCCAGGTAAGAGTCTTATTGCTGACGGTCTTTTTGTATTTCATCTTTGTACCGCATTTTGCACCGTAGATCATGTAACCATCTGCGCCGGAAACTTTCTTCCAGTTAAGAGTCACCCTGTTTTTGCCACCTTTGACTACCAGTTCCATTACTGCAATTCCAGGAATGGTCTCATTCTGAGTATAACTGCAGACACTGCAGGTATGCTGTCTCTTGCCGGACCAGCACCATCCTGCTTTTTTCACTGTTTTCCAGGAACTGAATTTATGTTTTTCTGATTCAAATTTTGCTTTACATCTGCTGCATTCTTTCCAGTGGGAAGTCTTGTTGTGTGCCCATGTAGTCAGTTTTGCATGAGAATAAACAGGTGCAGTATTTTTTACAGTTCCTCTGATGGAAGTACAGTATGCCTTGATGGCTCCGTTATTGGTAATCGCCAGTCCGGAAGGTGCTGTGAGGGTTGCAGGTTCTTCTACATACAATGTATGTTCCGGATAAACCTGAGTATTATCAGGAATCTCTGCCTTACCGTATACATCTCCACGCTGTCCAATAAAGAGAACACTGTCCAGTATTGCTGTTATACCATCCAATCCTCCAAGGCTGTCTACCCAGGAATTGACAATATTAATGGTTTTCTTTTCCCGCATTTCTTTGTCAAAAGCCACAATACTGTCTTTTTCCATGATAGTTTCTGCGATCACAACGCTGTTCATGATGTTGATAGTACCAAAAGAATCCAGAGAATAGCCCATTTCCACGTCCGGAACAGTCTCTACTCTGCTGTTTGTAATATCAATTCCATATCCTACAATCTGTGAGCTACAGGATTTTGTTCTGATATCAGAACCATTTGTGATATTAATTTTTCCCATGGTTTCCAAAGCACACACAGCATCTGTAATATCCAGTGTCGATTTTTCTGTGGAAATACCGCCACGTCCATAAACTGCGATTCCACCCTGAAGATCTCCACTGCTGTTCTGTATGGTAACAGCTCCTCCGTCTGTTGTGATAGATTTGTATGTAGACTGCAGATGCAGTTCACTGTCAGAAACATGAAGTTCTCCCAAAGCTGGTTCTCCCGCTTCCTGTACTGCCACACTGTTATCCAGACTTATTGGACGGGCTGAAATGATTACTATAGCTTCTCCACCACTCTTGTTCGTTTTGATTGTTATATTGGACTGATTTCGGATATCTACAGATTTCGTAGAACGGATTCCAACTGCATATCCATCATAATCTTCTGCCATTGTGAAATTAAACTTTACTCCATCAATGATCAGCTTCTGATAACTCTCAATAAAATCTACGCCTTCCAGATCAGTAATTGAAAGAGAACCGCCTCCGGTTATGGTACAGGTTTTCATACTGTTTTCAGTGGATGTATCCCTGATCAGGATATAATCTTCCATTACTCTTCCATCTGAATAAGGTACAATTCTATTCTGGTTTTTCAGTTCCAATGTAATATCTGAACTTTCCAGCAATCGTAATTCTCCGGTAATTGTTGCATTATCCAAAGTGAGTTTTTTCTGTGTGGCATCAAAGGTAACAGTTCTGGCATCTCCATCCAGATCGCCAAGAACGTCAGCTTTATTTGCATCTGTTACCTGAATATCGCCCACCCATATATTATAGCTGGTTTCTTCTGAATCGCCGGCACTGAAAAGATCCTCTTCTTCTCCGTCTCCAATATTCACAGGAGTCTGTTCTTCTCCTGTCTGAGAGGTTATCTCTTCTTCAATGTCTGTTGGCTCTTCTTCCGGCTGCACTTCGGGATCTTCTGCAAGAAATTCTTCAGGATTACTTTCCAGATCTTCGGATTCCAGACTTTCTTCCACTTCCTGATCAGGCTCTTCCGTCTGCATATCCTCTGTAGCCAGAATCTCTTCTGAAGAAAAATCTGCTCCTGCTGCCGGAATGCTGCACATACTGGACATCATAGATGCTGCCAGCAGAATGGCAAGGATATTTCTGGATTTTCTTCTCATATTTCGTTCCTCCTTTTTTGGCTTTTCGTAAACACCTCTGTTTAATAAAAGGCAGTTTTTTCCAGTTCCTTTCACTTTTTCGTAAAAATTTTAAAAAACCGGAGACTTTCATCATCTCCGGTTCCATCTGATTTATTTTACTGTGATCTTTACTTTTCTGGAAACTCCATCTACACCATAGCAGTAAATATAGCAGGTACCTTTTCCTCTGGCTGTGACTTTCCCTTTGCTGTTTACCGTTGCCACTGCCTGTGCAGAAGAAATATAACGGATAGAAGGATTATGCTCTTTCATGGTTTTGTTATACTTTTTGCTGGTGCTTACCAGAGAAGCCTTAACATATGTGCTTTTGCCCTTCTTTAAGATAATGGAAGTGCTTTTAAGATTTATTTTCTTTGTATAGCCATATCCCTTGCCTATAGTAGCCACATGCATAACATCGGATTTGCCAATGATGGTTTCCTTGCCATTTACTTTCTTATAAGCTACTACATAATATTTATAGTAGGTTCCGGCTTTCAGTTTTTTCTCTGTCCATTTAACAGTACTTTTGCCTGCTGTCTTTTTCAGCTTGGATTTTTTATTACATTGGGTTCCGTAAATCTTGTATCCATCTGCCCCGGATATCTTATTCCAGCTGAGAGTTACTGCCTTATTTCCACCTTTTAACTTCAGATCTACTACCTTAAGAGCTGCAATTGTTCCGCTTTCTGCATAATTACATCTTTTACAGCTATGCTCTCTTTCACCGGTTACTCCTACGGATGCATTACGATAAATTTTCCATGCACCATATCTGTGGGATTCCTTATCTGCCTTGATTCCGCAATCTGTACACTCTACCCAGTGATACTTTTTGTCATTTACGATCTGACTCCATTTTTCATGGGTATAATCCGGTATGTTTCCAGCCACTTTTCCTTTCAGACCTGTACAGTAAGAATCAACAGTTCCATTGACCGTAAGAGTGTAGCCTTTGGAAATCGTGAGGGTGTTGGGCTTCTTTATCTGGAACCAGCAGTCCTTTTTAATCTCCACATTTTCTGAGACAACCGCATTTCCAGTCACTTTGCCACTTTTGTATTCGATTACAACACTGTTGGAAATATTTTTCTGGGGTGTCTCAATCTTTCCCCCAAGGTCTACCCAGGACTCTTCTATGGTCACACTGTCCCCTGCTTCCTGTGATTTGATACTGTAAAAATCAGAATTATCCGCTTTCAGGATACTGTTTTTGATGTTCAGATCGCATTTCAGGAAATAGAAGGGATAAATTCCTGCATCTATGGTTACTTTACTGTTAATAATATCAAAAGTCGCTCTTTCATCTCCAGTCAGATATTCTACCAGAAATCCCCATTTATCTTTGGTCTTTAATTCAACTTCCGAATCCCGTATCTCCACTGCTTTATCTGCCACGATCCGATTAGTTGTTTTTAATACACTGTGGTCTGTAATGCTGCATTTCTGAGCGCCTATTTGCCCCTCACAGGTAAGTTCACTGTCTGAGATACTGAAGTTGCCATATATATTTTCAATTCTGATGCTTCCTTTTCCAAAATTCAGCTTTGCCTTGTTCCGTATTTCTATATTGGATCCGGAAATGGCTGAAAATGGATTATTCTCGTCGCCATCGTCTTCCATATCATACTTTATTGTAACGTTATCAATAATCAGAGACTGATTACTGGAAGCAAGGGTGTCTGAGTGGTTATTTTCCACCGTAAGGGAACCACCCCCTGTTATCACAAGATCATCAACAGAAGTTATATAAGTACCCCATGTTTCTTTATCAGATTCTTTCACGTCTATAATGTTGTTTCCCTTCAGTTCCAGGGTAGCCGCTTCTGCAGTTCCTCCGGACAGAACTCTCTGTGAAAAATAAATCAGCCCGATTACAGCTTTTGCATCGTGGGTCATGGAAGATATATGAGCATTGTTCAGGGTAAGTTTGCGGTTTTCCACGTCATAAGAAACCGTTCCGTCCCCCAGGATATCATCTTTGTTCTCGGAAGTTACCCAGATTCCTGCGACTTTTACTCCATAATCGCCAGATATTCCTACATCCGCAGTATCTTCATCTGTAAAATCTACTGCCGGGATTCCTGTTTCTGACTGTTCCGGTTCATTTCCTGTGCAGGTTTCCACAGGTTCTTCTTCGATTTCAGCTTCTGTAAAAAATCCTTCCTCTGAATTGCTTTCCTGATCTTCTTTTACTTCCAGATTATCAGCTTCCTGAGATACACCGGTCTCTCCTCCGGAATTTTCTTCCACTTCCAGGATCTCCTCAGAGGAAAAATCTGCTGCCACCGTCGGCAGGCTCCACGTGCCGGACATCACAGATGCCGCCAGCACAATCGCAAGAATACTTTTTGATCTTTTTCTCATAGTCGCTTCCTCCTTTTACTCCTTATAAACACGTATAATAGATAAAAGGCAGTTTCTTCAGAATCCTTTCACTTTTTCGCACAAAAAACCGGAGACTTCCATCTCCGGTTTGACTTTTTTACGCCCACTCAGCGTCTTTCCATTTTTCGTGTTCGTACACCTTCGGGTTGGCTACCAGCTTCCATTTCTTTCCTTCGCAAACAGCCTTGCAGCCTTCTACACACATGGTTGCCATGTTGATCACTGCTTCCCTTGTCTGTGCTGCACTGTGAGGACTGAAGATCAGATTTTTGGCATCCAGAAGAGGATTTCCCGGATGAAGTTCTTCTCCTACAAACACATCCAGACCTGCACCTGCGATCTCCCCATTATTTAATGCCTCGATCAGATCAGCTTCATTTACAATACCGCCTCTGGAGCAGTTGACAATGATTGCTGTGTTTTTCATTTCTTTCAGCTGTTTTGCTGCGATCATGTTTTCAGTGTCTTTGGTAAGAGGTACATGAATAGAAATTACATCACAGTCTTTCAGCAGTTCTTCATAATCTCCATAGTATTCATATCCCAGTTCTTCGATCTGCTCTTTTGTAAGGAAGGGATCGTAGCCTGCCACCTTCATTCCAATAGCAGTACACAGAGAGGCTGTGTCACGTCCGATTCTTCCCAGACCGATGATTCCTGCTTTTTTGCCATAAAGTTCAAACTGTTTGTGTGCATCCCTGATTGCCCAGTTGCCTTTTGCAGTTTCCACCTGTGCTTCTACCAGATTCTTGGAAAGTGCCAGCATCATTGTCAGTGAATGTTCTGCAACAGCACGATTGTTGGCACCTGGCGTAATTACAACAGGAATTCCCAGTTCAGTAGCTGCTTCTACATCTACGCTGTCATAGCCTACACCGGTTCTTCCTATTACTTTCAGTTTTGGAGCAGCTTCCATTACCTGACGGTTTACAATCTTTGCCGGTGCCGCACGTACAATAAGTGCATCTGCATCTTTCATTTCTTCTGTGTAGTTTGCAGGATTTGCGTCATGGGCAACATAAACTGTATCTTCCTGATCAAGAAGTGCCATACCTTCCTGTACAACTGCTTCTGTCATTACATATTTCATAGTATTTTTTGCCTCCTTCTCATGCTGTATGGCATATCTTGGCTGCCATATCTGTCAGAAGAGTTTCTTCACCAAACCCACCTGACTTGGTAAATACATGAGTTTTGTTATTATTTGAAACCAGTTGGGATAATACGATACCTATCTCATATTCTCCCACAGGAGTAAGTTCTGTGTCTCCCAGATGGTGCATACAGCCGAGAAGTGTATCTCCTCCTGTCATAAGCATGGAACTATTAAGTCCACGTTGTACCATATTTCCAATGATTTCCCCAAGAGCCGCCGGAATCCTCTCCCTGACTTCTTTTCTGGAAATATTGTGCTCCACTGCGTAACGTTCCGTTTCATTATCACCTTCCGGGTCATTGGTATCAATGATTACTTTTGCATTACTGCTGCAGATGTCCCAGAACTTATCCAGCCATTCTTTTCCGTCTTTTCCGGAAAAATATTCTTTATTCAGTTTTTGTTCCGGTGTCAGTCTTATACGGACAAAACCATTTTTTTCCGCATAATCCAGCTGCTTCACTGTGATCGGATTCACACTTCCACAGACCACCAGGAATTTTTCCGGAAGGACAGGCTCTTTGATTTCTTTTTTCTGCCATCCAAGAACTTCCGGCAGAATTTCTGCAAGTCCCGCACATCCGGCGATCAGACCAAGACTTCCTGCATCTTTCAGGGCAGTTACTGTCTTATGCAAATCACTGTCTGATGAACAATTATAAACTGCGATTGTTTTTTCCCGACACTCACCTGGCGCATTTCCAGCCGGTATGGTCTGAACACTGATCTCGCACTGCTGATGAATGAGTTCTTCCACATTTGAGGTTGTCACCGGTTCAAAAGGATCTGAACCAAAAACACTTTCATCTACCGGAACTCCATCTATAAAATGGATTCCTTTGACAGTGACTCTGTTCATCTGTGGAAAGGCAGGGACAAAATTCAGCAATGTTCTTCCAGTAGCGTCCAGCATAGCTGTAAGTTCTGCGCCAATGTTTCCCCGAAGAGCTGAGTCCGTTTTTTTGAAAAAATACGAAACTCCACTCTCAGCTGCCGGCTTTACAATCTGCAATATGGTACGATAGGCTTCCAGCGGCTGTTTATGCCGCGTTTCCGCATCTACTACCAGAACATCGGCGTCTTCTGCTTTTACAGTCATATCTTTGGAATATACCATTACTTTTGTGGAAAATCCTTTTTTGGCAAACTGTACACCTGCGTCCAACGCACCTGTAAAATCGTCAGCAATCATTAATAACTTCATTTATCAGTTCATTCCATTCTTTTTATTCTCTTCAAGAACTGCTTTTAATGCCTGGATTCCTTCTTCTGACATGCTGTAGAATGGTTTTCTGCATTTTCCGACAGGATATCCAAGAAGACCAACTGCAGTTTTTACGATTGTATTCGGGTTTCCGTATTTGAAGCATGCCCGGAATGATGCGATTGCATCCTGCGCTGCCTGGGCACCTTCCAGATCGCCTGCTTTGAATCTTTCATAAATTGCAACCATGTTGTGAGGATATACGTTTGCGCATCCTGCAATACCACCAACTCCGCCTTCTTTCAGTGCAGAAAGGATCAGGGAATCGTTACCGGAAATAACTGCAAAGTCTTTATCTCTGGTCAGTTCAATGTATGCTTTCAGATTGTCCCAGTTTCCTGAAGAATCTTTTGCACCCACGATATTGTCGATCTCAGCCAGTCTGGCTACTGTTTCCGGAGCAATGGAGCATCCTGTTCTTGCAGGAATATTGTACAGTACGATCGGAATCTTTACAGCTTCTGCTACTGTTACATAATGCTCATATAATTCATCCTGAGATACTGCTGCAAAATATGGTGTGATAACAGAAAGGATATCTGCTCCCAGAGCCTCTGCCCGTTTGCTCATCTCCACTGTTTCTTTTGTTGTGATGCAGCCGGTTCCTGCATATACCGGAACACGACCTTTGATCTGATCCACTGCAGCTTTCAGGATTTCTTCTTTTTCCTGAGTATTCAGTGCGTAGCATTCTCCGTTTGTACCATAGCAGAAAATACCATGTACGCCGCCCTCAATCTGTCTCTCGATCTGTTTGCGGAACTCTGCCTCATTAAAGCTCTCGTCCTCATTCATTGGTGTAATAATTGGTGGGATAATTCCTTTAATCATATCATGTCTGCTCATTGTTAGTTTTCCTCCTTCTCTGCTTTAGCATTTGCCATACGGATTGCATAATCCATTGCGTTCACAAGACTAAGTTCATTGGCACTTCCGTCACCTGCATGTCCCTCTCCGGTTCCATGGTCAACAGAAGCTCTGATGATCGGCAGTCCAAGAGTTACATTTACTCCTGCTACCGCATCCCATTTTTTCAGTTCTTTATTATATACAAAACCTTTTACTTTCAGCGGGATATGTCCCTGATCGTGATACATTACAACAACAATGTCGTACCATCCGCCCAGTGCTTTACTGAATACTGTATCCGGCGGTGTAGGTGCTTTTTCCGGAATATTGATCCCTTCTGCCAGAGCTTCGTCGATGGCCGGCTGGATCTCTTCAATCTCTTCTCTTCCGAACATTCCGTTTTCACCACAGTGCGGGTTCAGACCTGCCACACCAATCTTTGGCTCTTTGATTCCCAGTGCCTTGCAGCCTTCGTTTGCAATACGGATAACATCAAGGACTCTGTCCTTTTTACATCTGTCGCAGGCTTCACGAAGTGATACATGGGTGCTTACATGGATAACTCTGAGATCTTCATGTGCAAGCATCATGGAATATTTGGCTGTATGAGTATAATCTGCATAGATTTCTGTATGTCCTGAATAGTGATGACCAGCCATATTGATGTGATCTTTGTTCAATGCGTTGGTAACGGTTGCATCCACTTCTCCTGCCATGGCCAGTTCAATAACTTTTTTTACATACTGAAATGCCGCTTCACCACACATAGTCATACTTTCTTTATAAGCAGCATCCAGAACATCAGCATTCATGGTTTCGGCAAGTTTCTTTCTGTCTTTTCTGTAAAGTCGTTTGGAAAGATCTACCACATCCATGTCGTATACATCAATAGTTCCATACTCAAATTTTGCATCTTTCACATCATGGATTGCATTGACTTTCAGATTTTCTGCTCCCTTTACAGTAGGAATCGCTGCTTCCATACATTTGGCATCTCCTACGATCAGCGGTCTGCAGACTTCATATGTTTCCGGTTTCATTAATGCCTTTACAGAAATCTCCGGACCATTTCCGGATGGGTCTCCCATTGTAATTCCAAGTATCGGTTTCATAAAATTCTCCTCGTTATTTAACCACTTTCAGATAAATATTTCTAATGTCGTCCAGGCTCAGTTCTTTCATATTGTTTACCAGAAGTCTCTGCTGCTGGCTTCCTGCTGTTACCAGGAAATCCAGGTCATCCATGGTTACTCCATACTGAGTCAGATCTGTAGGAATGTTGGTAACTTTTACAATATCAGCAATCTGATCAATCACATAATCTGCTTTTTCTTCTACTGTCTTCTCTGCATATGCAGGATTGATAGCGTCACAGAGTACTGCAAGACGTTCTGCGCAGGCATCCTTATTGAATTTCATTACATGGGCAAAAAGAATAGCATTGGAAACACCATGTGCAATATGGAATTTGCCACCCAGAGGATAAGACAGTGCATGAACTGCTGTGGTACCACTGCCTGTAATAGCGATGCCTCCATAATATGCACCGATGAGCATTTTATTTTTTGCATCCATGTTGTCTGGATTATTGTATGCTTCCCTGATATTTGCAAAGATCAGTTTGGCACCTTCCAGAGCGTAGCAGTCACTGAACGGAGTAGCTTTTTTAGATGTAAAGCACTCTACTACATGAGCCAGTGCATCTACACCGGTAGCTGCAACGATTGCTTTTGGCAATTTTGCGATCATCTGTGCGTCCAGGATTACATAGTCCGGGATCATATTGTCATTAACAATACCTTTTTTGGATTTTTCTTCCGGGATCGCTACGATTGCATTGCAGGTGGCTTCAGATCCAGTTCCACAGGTGGTTGGAATCATGACAGTTTTTACCTTTTTTTCAGCCTGTGTTGGATCGTTCAGAAGGTCTTTGATTGTGTAGGGTGCACCTTTCAGAACGCTGGCAAGTTTTGCCGCATCCATAACAGATCCTCCGCCAAGTCCAATGATCAGGTCACATTCCTGACCCTGTACCATATCTACAACAGCTTCGACCTGTAAATAGGAGGGCTCTGGTTTACAGTCAGTAAATACATGATACTGTACTCCTGTTTCATCAAGCTGTTTTGTAAGGATATCCAGAAGTCCTGTTGCTTTGATTCCTTCATCGGAAAAAACAACTACTTTCTGGGATTTTTCTTTTGCGATAATTTCTTTTATTTTTTCGATACTTCCCTCTCCGCCGTAAGAGCAGGATGGGATTTTTACCTGGTAAGTCATTTTTCATTTCCTCCTCGTTGAAACTTTTAGAAAAAGATCTGTCGATAAGCTGTTCGCCCTGCTCTGACAGTCATAAGCGGTACAAACAATTTATTACCTGAGACACTGTTTCCATAATTGTCTGTGAATGTTTTGTCCTTTACATCTCTGATATCCAGAATTGCCACATCTGCTGGTGCTCCTTCCCGGATTTCGCCTGCTTTTGACTCAATGCCAAGTGCTTTTGCCGGTGTATAAGTTACACTTTGAAGAATTTTTTCTACAGGCATTCCTGCTGCACTGTTTACTGACATTGCATACAAAAGTGAAAATCCCGGTCTTGTGTATTCACTGACACGAACCAGATCAGAACTGATAATATCTGGATAAAATCCCTGAGAAAATGCATTCTGGAGATTTGGATAGGACCAGTGTACACGCCCATGACAGTCGTCCATATACACACCACGTTTTTTTGCTTCCCAGACACAGTTTTTAATCTTTCCATTTTCATCAAAAATGGTTTCAGCTTTTGTCTGAAATACATGTGCAATCACATCGCCACTTCTCATTGCTCCGAAAAGTTCATGAACTGTAACATTTTCCGGAAGATCATCATAATGAATGGCAACAGGACAATGGAAGCCTTTTTCTTTAAGCCTGCCACTCATCTCAAGTCCTGCATATAAAGGACTCATACCATGATTTCCCAGAGTGCCTTTACACATACGAACTTTCAGTCCTCTGAGTACCTGTGGATATTTCTCAAAAAGTCTATCTATAAGATCTTCCCGGAAATCTGCCGGATCATGATCCTCTTCATGTTTACACAAACTTTTGTTTCCAAATGTTGAAACATTCAGATAAGAATAAACAGCAGACTCATATCTCACAATATTAGACATATAAAACTGCTCAAAGTTGGAAGCTCCGCAGGTTCCACCATCACAGGCAGTTGTAATTCCATTAGGAATACATACAGTATCTGCATTTGCTCCAATAATAGTTCCGTACAAATTCAGATGTGCATGTTCATCAATCAGTCCTGGAACCACATAATTGCCTTCCGCATCTACTTCATCGGACACTTCGGTTTCTTCATCCAGGGCAACAAATCTGCCCTGGTGAATCCCAATATCTTTCTTTTCAAATTTCGCATTGACTGAATCAAACACCTGTCCGTTGCGAATGATCATATCTATTTTTTTCATATTTTAGCCTTTCATCAGGTTCGGCAGGAATGTTGAGAATGCCGGAACATAAGATACTAAAAATACAGTTGCAAACAGAATGACTACAAATGGTAATACATTCTTGGCAAGTGTAACAACGTCCTGTTTTGTTGCCGGAATTGCTGCAAACAAACAGTTTCCAAAAGGTGGTGTTGCCTGTCCTACTGCAAGGTTGAATACGATGATACATCCTAAATGAACCGGATCAATACCAAAGGATACAGCAATTGGATAAATCAGCGGTGCAACAATAAGGATAATAGCTCCGGAGTCCATCAGCATACCAAGGATGATAAGAAGAACATTCAGGAACAGAAGGAATGTAATCTTACTGTGGATCATAGAAGTCATCAGGGTTGTAAACAGAGCCGGTACATTGTAAACAGTCAGTACATAACCAAACAGTGTAGCTGCCATGATTAACAGAAGGATGTTTGCAGTTCCCTTTACACTGTCAATTACAATCTGTTTAATACGCTCAACAGACATCTCTTTATAAACAAAGATAGAAACGATCAGACCATATACAACTGCAACTGCTGCAGATTCTGTTGGTGTAAAGATACCGGTGTAGATACCACCAAGAATAATAACTGGCATCAGGATAGCCCAGATAGCTTCCTTCAGGCTTTTTCCTACGTTTGCCCATGAAAATTCATTTGATTTCGGAATATCATGTTTACGTGCATACAGATATGCGTAGATACACATGAACACACCTGCCATGATTCCCGGAATGACACCTGACATCAGAAGTTTTGATACAGAAGTTCCGGTAGTTGATCCATATACTACAAATACAATACTAGGAGGGATAACGATTCCAAGTGTACCACCTGCTACAGGAAGTGCTGCCGCATATCCTTTAGGATAATTCTCTTTAACCAGTTCAGGATAAAGCATAGCTCCGATAGCAGCTGTAGTAGCGATAGATGATCCTGAAAGTGCTGCAAAAAGCATACATACCAGAAGAACTACAATGGAAAGTCCTCCTCTTAAATGTCCTACACATGATTTTGCAAACATGATCATTCGACTGGAAATACCACCATGCTGCATAATCGCACCTGCAAGCATAAAGAAGAAGATTGCCAGCAGTGTATACTTTGAACCGCCATTATACATTTTAGAAGCAATTGTCATTAACGGAAGTCCATCCATCAGACAAATAGATGCTGCGCTGGCAAGAAGCAGGGACCATGCGAATGGAACTCCCAGTATCAAAGTAACTACAAATACGATTAACAATACAAGTATGGGATTCATTCTTCTTCCGCCTCCTCTACTCCCGTCTGGATTGCTGCCAGATGTTTAAACAAAATAACTATATGATCAAATAACATTAAAACTGAACCAATAACCAACAAGCTATATAACTGCAGATATGTAAGTGAAAGTGTTGCTACCTGCTGGTTATGCTGTGCTGTATGTGCTACAAGTGCTGCAGAACCTATCAGAAGACATACAAGAGCGATAATGCTACAGACATCTGAAATTAATTTAAATGTATTTCTCTTTCTGACATCCTTAAATCTGCATACATCAATTCTGATCTCTGAGTCAGATTTTACTGCAATGTTTCCTCCGATGAGAATCAGGAGCATAAACAATGCAAGGCTGAGGTTTTCACAGTAAGCCAGACTACTCTTCATTACATATCGCATTACTACATTGATAAAATTAACTGCTGTAACAACAACAACAGCAATCATCAGGACCCATTTCTCAACGATAAATATTTTATTGCTGATACTTTCCAGGGTCTTTGCTATTTTCGTCATTTTCTCATCTCCTCTATTTCCATGTTTTTCAGAAAGCCTGTGCCCTGTATCTGTTTTTAAATACAAGGCACTGACAGTTACTGCTTTCGTAGATTATTTTGCATAATTCTGGATTTCAGCAACTGTATCTGCATAATCCGAGAAATCATCATATACGGATTTAGTAGCTTCCTTCAGTTCGTCTTTATCCATTTCAACTAATGTCATGCCTTTATCGTTGATCAGAGTTTCTTTTGCTGCTTCATTGTCCTTTTCACACGCTTCTCTTTCTACTTTTGTTGCATAAGCAGATGCTTCATCAACCCAGCCTTTCTGCTCATCTGTAAGTTTGTCATAAGTAGACGGAGAAATCAGGAATGCAGCAACCTGGAATACATGTTCTGTTTCAATAAGATATTTATTTACTTCAAAAATATTGCTCTGAAGAATGTTTACATATGGATTTTCCTGTCCATCAACTGTTTTCTGCTGAAGTGCTGTATATAATTCGCTGAAACTGATTGCCGTCGGGCTTGCTCCAAGTGCATCAAAAATAGCCATCTGAATATCTGAACTTTGTGTGCGGATCTTAAGTCCCTTGAAATCATCTACGCTTTTGATTTCTTTACTTGCTGTAGTATTTCTGAATCCCATTGACCACCATCCTTCTACTTTAAAGGAGCTGTCTTCCAGGGACTCTGCAAATTTCTTTCCTACATCACCATCCAGAGCATCATAAGCCATCTGATAATCATCAATAAGATATGGCATATCAAATACATTTAATTCAGGAGCGAAGTTTGCAAGTGTTGTTGTTACAATTGGTGCAACATCAACAGTTCCCATCTGAATACCTTCTGCTACTTCTGAAAGTGAACCAAGAGTTCCGTTACGGTAAAGTTCCACATCCATGGTTCCATCAGAAAGTTCCTGAAGTTTTTCCTGAAATGCTACTGCACCCTGATCAAAAATACTTCCTTCCGCATCTGCGTGTGCAAGTTTCAATGTTACGTCTGCTGCTGCCTGAACTGTTGTTGTTGCTCCAAACATTCCACAAACCATTGCTGATGCTACCATTAATGTAACGATTTTTTTTGCCTTCATAATTTCCTCCTTAGTTGTTTCTTTTTGAAACATTCACGTTTATCTTGATCTGATAGCATTATATTATCACCC
Source organism: uncultured Blautia sp. (assembly GCA_900551715.1). Classification (GTDB taxonomy): domain Bacteria; phylum Bacillota; class Clostridia; order Lachnospirales; family Lachnospiraceae; genus Blautia_A. The sequence goes on from URXG01000028.1 coordinate 23,732, forward strand.
GTATTGTTTCTTTACAATCCTATTTCATTCTATTATTTGTTTAAATGTGAAACACTGCGTATTATTAAATATTTTTCAAATTTTTACTGTTCTGTTTTGAATCGTTATGGTATGATAAATTCATAAACCCAATCTAAATATGAAATGTTCTTGTTTCGGGAGGTATGTATGAAAACCAGAATTTTGACGATTGCTCCTTATCAGGGGCTAAAAGAAATGATAAATGAAGCAATTTCCGACCGGGATGATCTGGAAATGACTATAAGAATCGGAGATCTTGCAAATGGACTGGAAATCGTTCGTTCTTACGATCTGGATGATTTCGACATTATTATTTCCAGAGGTGGTACTGCCAAGATGATATCTGCTAACATCACTATTCCAGTAGTAGAAATAGAAATTTCTGTATATGATATCCTCCGGGCTATCAAACTTGCAGAAAACTATTCCAACCGTTTTGCCATTATCGGCTATCCGGCTATCACCAACTGTGCCAAAATGCTGTGCAATCTTCTTCAATATGATATTGAGATCATCACTCTTGATGAAAATTCAGAGCCTCATCAGCAGATGGAACAGCTGAAAAATCAGGGATATGAAATGGTTCTCTGTGATATGGTAGGTACCTCTATAGCAAGAGAGCTGGGAATGAATTTTATCCTTATTACATCTGGTAAAGAGAGCGTGGAAGCTGCTCTTGATCAGGCGGTCCGTTTTTCCAAGATTTTTTCCATCACCAGGCAGCAATCTCAGGTTCTGAAGGCAGCTGTGATCCAGAGTCGGGAATCTCTCTTCATATATACAAAAGACAGGCAGTTATATTTCAGCAGCATGGAACGCAGCCCTGCTACCGAAGAATTTTTTTCACAGGTAGAGCAAAATCTTTCTTCTTTCCTGGCAGATTCTCGTTTCCGTCTGGAAAATCAGGTAGAAAGTTTTGTTTACACTATGTATTCCCGGCATATCACCATCAACGGTATTGCTTATGTTTATATTTATCTTCTTATGCAGAATGCACCTGTCCTTGTGGATGACATCGGTGTATCTCATTATGACACCAACAGCCAGACCAACTCTGAAAACTCCGGTTATTACGGAAGTGCCAACCTGATTGGTAACATGCGTAATACTATGGAGCAATTTGCCGGTACTCTGGCGCCTGTTATGATTCTGGGCGAGATTGGCACAGGAAAAACAAAAGCTGCTGCTTTTCTTTATTCCCACAGTGAATACCGCAAAAGTCCTTATGTGATCATAGACTGTGCCAATACCAATCAGAAAAAATGGAATTATCTGATTGATAATGTAAATTCTCCTTTTAATGATGTTAACACTACGATTTTTATCCAGAATCTGCAGGCTCTGGAGCCAACACTGGCGCAGAAATTTTTAAGTTGCATGAATCAAGGGGATTTTTGCAGACGCAACCGATTTATTTTTTCTTTTACGGTTGATAATAACAGAAATGAGAAAGACCCTGTCTGCCAGAGTTTTATGAATGATCTTTCCTGTCTGGTTCTCCGTATTCCACCTTTGCGAGAACGTATACAGGATATGCCTAATATTGCCACCCTTTATATCAGCCAGGCGAATATTGAATTTGGCAAACAGGTAGTCGGACTGGAACCAGAGTCCATGGAACTGATGCAGCAGTTTAACTGGAGTCAGAATCTGTCGCAGTTCAAAAGGATCATCCGTCAGCTGATTGTTTCTACAGATGATTATTACATCAAAACAGAAGATGTCCGTCAGGCTCTGAAACAGGAGAATCCTCATTATTCTTATGAACTGAAACCCGGATATGAAATACTGAATCTGAACCAGAGTCTGGACGAGATCAATCATGATATTACACGTATTGTCCTGGAACAGGAGGGCATGAACAAAACCAGAACTTCTGAGAGACTTGGCATCAGCAGATCCACTCTCTGGAGAATATTACAGCGGTAGGTTTCCCTGCCGCTGTTGTTAATTGTAAATATTTTTGTTGATATTTTCTTGATACTTGCACATACAAAAAACATGGCAGAATTTGTCGAACGAAATTTCTTGGAACAATGTAAAAAATATGATATCATATGTATAGAACGTATCGGGCAGTAGAGAGCGTAAGGTACATATACATGAAAGAAACAGAAACTACTTTGGCAAAAACAATTTCTGTTGCCGGAGTAAATGCAGCATATGATAATGCATGTAAGAGAATATTATCTAATAAGAATATTCTGGCATGGATTATGAAAAGCTGTCTGCCAGAATATAAAACATGTTCTGTTGATGAAATTGCTGCAAATTATATAGAAGGAGAACCACAGATATCTGATATTGCGGTACATCAGGATGAACAAAAAAATTCATCCAGGATTCAGGGAATGAATACAGAAGATGCCAGCATTAACGAGGGGACCGTAACTTATGATATACGATTTTATGCACTTGCACCTGTATCCGGAGAACGAATAAGACTGATTATCAATGTGGAAGCACAAAACGATTTTTATCCCGGTTATCCTGTTGTAAAAAGGAATATATACTATTGCAGCAGACTGATATCGTCTCAGCATGGTACAGAATTTGAAGATTCCCATTACGAGCAAATTAAAAAAGTATATAGTATATTTATCTGTATGGACCCACCGAAATACAGAAGAAATACAATTAACTGTTACTCTATACAGGAAAAAAATGTTATTGGCAATGCAAAAGAGAAAAAAGAAAACTATGACCTTATGACAGCGGTTATGTTATGTCTTGGAGTGAAAGATGATGAAAAAGCATTAGGAATTCTGCGATTACTTGAAGTACTGTTATCCTCTGATAGGAACGCAGAGGAAAAAAAGAAAATCCTTCAGGAAGAATACGGAATAGAAATGACAAAGAAACTTGACGAGGAGGAAACTTTAAGTAATCAAAATCATTGTCAATAGTGATTAAATGTGTTAAA
>URXG01000029.1 GCA_900551715.1 uncultured Blautia sp.
ACCCGTGTTTTCGCCGTGAGAGGGCGACGTCTTAACCCCTTGACCAACTGGCCATATTCCTCTGTCAGAAGTCCTTTCACTTGCCGACCTGCTTAGTATATCTTACCTTATTCAAAAATGCAAGTATTTTTTTTATTTTTTTCAAAAAAACAGATCTGCCACTCTTTTCAGAATATAACAGACCTGTTTTATTATTTTTTTATTATCTTTATTATTCGGTAATTTCAACCAATTTAACCAAGATCAATCTTCAAATCTCCAGGCTTAATAATTCCCTTTGCCCGGAAGATTTTGCCGATCACCCAGGTAATGAGTAACGGCAGTACAAAGCAGATCAGGATCATACCGATCCATTGAAAAGCACCGGTCTCATATCCTTCCGGCATCTGTGCCCATCCTGTCACCACGCCAATTGGTCCTACCAGACCGGAAGTTCCCATTCCTGAAGAAATAGCAGGACCGTTATTTCTCATCTGAAATACACAGGTAGCCAGCGGTCCTGTAATAGCAGATGTGATCACTGGCGGAATCCATAATACCGGCTTTTTCATAAGGTTGGGAACCTGCAGCATAGAAGTTCCCAGTCCCTGTGCGACAAATCCACCTACGCCGTTATCAGGAAGACTTAAGATAGCATATCCCAGCATATGTGCACAGCAGCCTGCAGCTGCAGCGCCTCCTGCAAGAGCAAGTCCGTTCCATACTTCCATGGTCATAGTGCCATCTGCAACGCCAGCCAGTACTGCTCCGCCGCTGATACCGATGGCTGCACAGATAGCAGCAGAACTGATGGGCAGTGTAAGTACCACTCCCACAACTACAGATATGATGATTCCCATCCAGAAAGGTCTTAAGTTGGTAGCCCATCCGATAAAGATACCCAGTCCGTCGCAGATATTCTTACATACCGGTGCCAGAATCATGGCAAGAACAACACCCACGATCACTGTCACTGCCGGCGTAACAATAATATCAATCTTTGTTTCCTTAGATACCAGTTTACCGATCTCACAGGTAATCACTGCTACAAAAAACACTGCCAGAGGACCTCCGGAACCGCCGATCGCATTACATGCTGCTCCCACTGCACAAAGAGAATACATAACCAGAGGCGGAGCCTGAAGGGCATAACCTATAGCAAGTGCCATAGCTGCTCCTGTCACGCTGGTGGCATAGCCACCGATCTCCAGAAGTTTTTCGGAAATAAAGCTTCCAGGCATTACATTCTGACCGATGGTATTGATAATGGTGCCGATCAGCAGAGAAGCAAACAGACCCAATGCCATAGATCCCATTGCATCAATTCCATATCTTTTGAAAGATATAATCACATTTTTTCTCTGCAGAAAACTTTGTTTTTCTGTATTCATTTTTTTCCCTCGCTCATAAAGTTAATTGAATTTACAATTTTGCAGCAATCCTGTTATTCTTCCGGATCTGCTACCGGTTCCGCTGGAATAAACACTCTTCCATGAGCTTTTTCTTCTTTCTTTTTCTGTTTTGCCTTTTCCTGGGCTTCTTTGCAGAAATCCATCTGTGAATTTACAAGGACTTTACCACGTTTATCCTGTTTTTCATAGGTACCGTCCGGCCGAAGGATATGTGCTTTCACATTATCCTGGAATTCAAGTTCCAGTACATGAAGAATTTCTTTTTTAATTTTTTCATCTTCTACAGGGAATACGATTTCTACACGTCTGTCCAGGTTACGAGGCATCCAGTCGGCGCTTCCCATATAAATTTCTTCATTTCCACCATTATGGAAATAGAAAATGCGGCTGTGCTCCAGAAATTCTCCCACAATTGAACGGACATGGATATTTTCACTGATTCCGGGAATTCCCACTTTAAGACAACAGATCCCACGAACCAGAAGATCCACCTGCACGCCACAGGAGGAAGCATAATAAAGTGCTGCCATAACAGCCGGATCACAAAGGGAATTCATCTTGGCTTCGATATGTGCCGGAAGTCCTGCTTTCGCATGGTCTGCTTCCCTTTCGATCAGTTTCAGGAAACGGTCTTTCATCCAGATCGGTGCCACGATCAGCCGGTTCCAGCGTTTTGGTTCGGAATATCCGGAAAGCATATTGAACACTGCAGTTGCATCTTCCCCAAAATGCTCATCACAGGTAAAGATACCACAGTCTGTATAAAGTTTTGCTGTAGAATCATTATAATTACCGGTAGCCAAGTGTACATACCGGCGGATTCCTGTTTCTTCTCTTCTTACTATCAGTGTGATCTTACTGTGAGTTTTCAGTCCAACCAGACCATAAATAACATGGCAGCCTGCTTTTTCAAGCATTTTGGCCCAGACGATATTATTTTCTTCGTCAAAACGTGCTTTCAGTTCTACCAGCACAGTAACCTGTTTGCCATTTTCTGCTGCCTGTGCAAGAGCTGCAATGATCGGCGAATGACCGCTGACACGATAAAGGGTCTGTTTGATAGCAAGTACATCCGGATCTTTTGCCGCCTGACGGACAAAATCCACCACAGGGTCAAAGCTCATATATGGATGATGGAGGAATACATCCCCTTCCCGGATTACCTGAAAGATATCTTTGTCATTCTGAAACTCCGGAACAGGTGCTGGTGTATATTTGGGGCTTTTGTACTGGTCAAACCCCTCCAACCCATAGACTTTCATAAGCATAGTCAGATCCAGGGGACCACTGATCTGGTAAATATCGTCGTTTTTGATCTCGAATTCTTTTTTCAGAATTTCCAGAAGACGTTTATCCATTTTTTCTTCTGCTTCCAGGCGGATCACTTCTCCCCATTGTCTTTTTTTCAGCTGTTTCTGGATTTCTACCAGAAGATCTTCTGCCTCATCTTCGTCAATACTCAGATCTGCATTTCTCATAATTCTGTAAGGATGTGCACAGACAACATCATTACTCAGGAAAAGTTTGCCAATATTCCGTTCAATAATCTCCTCCAGAAGAATCACTGTACGCTCTTCTTTTCTGGTAGCAGGAATTTCCACGATTCTTGGCAGTACGGAAGGAACCTGAACTGTTGCAAATTCCAGTTCTTTTGTATGTTTCTTGTTATTTTTCTTTGCAATAAGAGCACCGATGTTCAGTGTCTTATTACGGATCAGGGGGAATGGTCTGGAAGAATCCATTGCCATAGGTGTCAGCACAGGATATACATTATCCTCAAAATAGCGGTCCACAAACTGTGCCTGTTTTTCAGACAGTTTCTCATGTTCTGTCACCAGATGAAGTCCTGTTTTTTCCAGCACCGGAAGTACCGATCTGTTGAAAGTATTATACTGTACACGCACCAATTCATGAGTCTGTGTACTGATTTCTTTCAGCTGCTGTTCCGAAGTCATACCTGCAATATCTTTTTTCTTATAACCTGCATGAACCTGGTCTTTCAGAGAAGCCACACGTACCATAAAAAATTCATCCAGATTGGAAGATGTGATACTTAAAAATTTCAGTCTTTCAAATAAAGGCAGGGTCTTGTCTCTGGCTTCACTCAAAACTCTTTCGTCAAATTTCAGCCAGCTCAGTTCTCTGTTTACATAGTATTCCGGTTTTGCAAATTTACTTAAATCCATGTCCTGCTCCCCCTATATTCTTCTTTTTCTTTTCAGTACAAGATGGATTCCAAATACTTCCTCAAAGAATTCTACCTTATCCTTTAAGAGCCCCAGCTCCAACGAAATATCCTGACTGGAATCAACAACAAGCTGCAGTTCCCGGTCTTTCAATACCGCTTTCAGTCCCTGTACTTTCTGGTAATGACTGCGGTCCATAGCATTGGCAAGACGAAGGATCGCTGTCAGTTTGGCTACCAGAAGATAACTGTTTCTATCCATTCCCGGTCCTGCGGTGTTATTACCATAATAAACAAATTCTGTAGTGTTATAACGCACTGCACTTGCGATCACCCGTCTCTCTTCTGTGGAAAGTCCGATGATCTCCGTTGCCATGATAATACGATAAGAACATTCTGCCACATCTGCCAGACTGATGTATTTTCCACAGTCATGAAGCTGCACTGCAATTTGGAGAAGAAGCCGTTCTCTTGCACCCATTCCATGGATTTTTTTCATGCTGTCAAAAATGCCAAGTGCAATCTCTGTTGTTCCATGGATATGGTTCTTGCTGCTGGAATAGCGCTTTGCGATATTTCTGGATGCAACCACAATATCGTTTTCAAAATTGTGGGCGCTTTTGATGAATTTCTTTTTTTCTCCGTAATCATAGGCGATTCCATCAAGAAGCGAAACTCCCGGCACCCACACAGACTCTGCCTGAAAGATTTCAAGAAAACTTTTGCAGACAACCATGGTAGGTATCACAAGAGATGCATATTCCGGATCAACATCCATTTCTTCTGTTAATGTCTGCTCTGTTTTGTAGACAGTTCTTTCGTATCTGCGGGTAAATTCCTCTGCTGTAATAATATGGCTGTTTAGTTCTTCCCGGAAGATCGTATCTGTAAGAAAATCACCCATGAGAATCACATTTTTAATGTCTCTGTCTTTCAGATATAATCTCTGAAAAGCAGTCAGATCATTTCGGATAAAACCTTTGATCAGTTCATCATAATGAGCAGTGGTTTTTTCCAGTTCTTTCAGGCGTTCCCGGATACGCATGCTTCCCATTTTAAGACTCTGTGTAGTCACAAGTGCATCTTTGTCAAAAAGAGAAACCTGAAGGCTACCCCCGCCTACATCCAGAATGGCAGTTCCCTTCTGAATCATTTTTTTGAAGTCTGTCTCAATTGCTGCAATAGACTTATAACCCAGAAAATGCTGCTCTGCATTACTTAAGATCTCCACCTGGATCCGGGTTCTCTGGTAGATCTGTTCCTGCACGATCAAAGGATTGATCATTTCCCGGAATGCACTGGTTGCACAGGCACGATAATCGGTTACTCCAAACTCTCTCATGATCTTCCCAAAATCCAGAAGTATCTCGCAGATGGAATCTACCATCTGTGGATCCAGCCGTCCGGAAGAATAGGCATCCTTACCAATCTCCAGACGATATCTTACATCATTCAGTTCACGAAAACCTATTTTTCTGGAAAATTCAAAAATCTTCATGCTGACTTCGTAAGATCCGATATCAATGGCTGCAAAAGTAGTAACTGCCATAGCTCAAACTCCTTCCTGAAGTATTTTATTCTTTTTTGCCAAGCAGATGATCAATAAACTGCTGTGCTGTACGTCCTGTAAGACCGCCATGGGAAATCTCCCACTTGCCTGCTTCCAGAAGAAGTTCTTCTTCCGGCATATTGATGCCATGACGGGCTGCCAGTGTTTTAACGATAGTATGGAATTCTTTTCTGTCTGGTGCCCCAAAGTAAATACGTACACCAAAACGATAAACAAGAGAAAGTTTCTCCTGTACGGTATCTGAGGAATGGATATCGTCATTATCCCCTACTTCCAGCTTATCTCCGGCTCTCTCTCTTACCAGATGACGGCGGTTGCTGGTAGCATAGATCAGAATGTTATCCGGTTTTCTTTCCAGGCCACCCTCAATCACTGCTTTCAGATATTTATATTCGATTTCAAATTCCTCAAAGGAAAGATCATCCATATAAATGATAAATTTGTAATTACGGTCTTTGATCTGTGCGATCACCTGATTCAGGTCCTGAAACTGGTGTTTATATACTTCAATGATCCTTAAGCCATCATCATAATATCTGTTAAGGATCCCTTTGATACTGGAGGATTTGCCGGTTCCTGCATCACCAAAAAGCAGACAGTTGTTGGCTTTCCGCCCCTGTACAAAAGCCTCAGTATTTTCGATAAGTTTCTGTTTCGGGATCTCATATCCCACCAGATCTTCCAGACGTACGTGTGCGATCCTGGTAATAGGAACGATCTGTGCTTTCCCTTTCTCATCCCGTTCGATACGAAATGCCTTGTGAAGTCCCAGCTTGCCTACGCCAAAATCCTTATAGAACTGTACCATATCTTCCATAAACTCACCTGTGTCTTTTGCCACAGCAAGAGTCTTGCTCATATCACAGATACGGTCCCGAATACGTTTATTGAACATTTTGCCTGTATTTTCCGGAATTTCATAATTACAGAGAATCTTACAACAGGATGTATGGAAAATACTGTCCAGTGTATTCAGGTCAAAGTCATACAGTTCTTTGAAAATAGCAAAATCATGAAGAGCAAGCTGATTAATGCTTCCCTCAATATGTCCTCTGATCTCACTGGCTGTACTGAAAGCATTTTCGTGATTTACCAGAAGAAGAGTCAGATAATCGTGCCACAGATTCCCTGAAAATCCATAGTTGCCGGCTGTTTCAATAAGACCGTTTACACATTCATAAAATACCGGTTCCATAGCTTTTGCATTGACTACGGAACTTTCACAGGCATCCATCAGAGCTGTCATTTTTTCAAGGATTTCTCCATGCTGAAAGTTTCTGTATAATACACATTCTTTAATTCTGGTCATTGGGTTCTTCCTCCTGTTGTCCATAATTCCCAAGTACACGCATACGATTGGCTTCTGCTTCTAATCCCCGCAGAGCATTCTTGACTGCCGGTTGTTCCAGATTACCTTCAAAATCAACAAAGAACCGATACTCCCAGGTTTTACCTGCAATAGGTCTGGATTCAATCTTTGTCATATTCAGACCATTATATATAAAATGAGAAAGCATATTATAAAGAGTACCGCTTGTATGTGGAAGCTCAAAACATACACTGACTTTCGCAGCTGTTTTCTCATAGACAGGTTTTGCACTGACTACAATAAAACGCGTAACATTTTTTTCGTTGTAGCAGATGTTTTCAGCCAGAACAGAAAGGCCATACAGCTCTCCTGCAGCACGACTTGCAATAGCTGACTGCTCTCTTCTCTGTTCTTCATGGATTTTTTTTGCTGCTCCGGCAGTGTTTTCGGTTTTGACTGTTTTCCAGGAAGGGTGCTGCTCCAGATATCTTTTGCACTGTGCCAGTGCCTGCGGATGAGAGTAAACCCTTTCGATCTCACCAAGTCCGACTCCTGGAAGTCCCAGAAGCACATGCTCAACTTTTACACCCTGCTCCCCTACAATATAAAGCTGATATTCTGTCAGAAGATCATAAATATCCGTAACAATGCCTTCTGTGGAATTCTCAATAGGAAGCACTGCATAATCTGCCTTGCCGGATGCAACTTCTTCCATGGCATCCCGGAAAGTTTTTACGTGGTAACTGTTGATATCATCAGGAAAATAAGCCCGCATGGCAGCATAACTGTATGCACCCTCTACCCCCTGAAAAACCACATTGACATCTTTCAGCGGAAGTGCATCTACCATTTCGTAGTCTCTTTTTTCTTCAATGCCATTACTGGTAAGAAGCTGATACTGTCTCTTGCGGCTGATAGCCATGATCTGCTGAAAAAGTTCCTGCACACCCAGAGTATTGAATTCTCCATGTGCCTGCTCTTCCAGAACTTTCAGTTTGTCCTTCTCCCTTTTGGGATCCAGGACTTTCTTTCCTGTATGTATCTTATATTTTGCAACATCTTCACAGACTTTCATTCGTTTTTCAAAAAGACTCATGATCTCTTTGTCGATCACATCAATCTCTTTTCGGCATTCCTGTAAATCTATCATACCTGTTTAATTCCTTTCATGTTTCTTTACGCATTCTGTCAGTTCTCCAATAAAAGAAAGAGAACCAAAAGACAGAATCAGGTCATCTTTTCCTGCCAGGGCAAAAACCTTGTCCACTGCATCAGAAATACCATCGGCTGCACTGACATAAGGATTACAGGGACGAATGGCTTCTGCAAGTTCTTCTGCCGACAGTGCCCTTGGATTATCCGGAGTCTCGATGGTAAAAATCTTTTTTGCATAAGGGCAGAGCTTTCTGATGATGTAAAAATAATCTTTGTCTTTAAAAACCCCCATAATAAAATACATGGTGCGGTCTTTGAAATATCTGCTGACAGATGCCTCCAGCATATCTGCTGCTGCCGGATTATGAGCTCCGTCTACTATAAAAAGAGGATCTCTGTGGATGATGGTAAGTCGTCCGTCCCAATGTGTCTTTTTGAATCCTGCATACCTCTGTTCACAGGTTGTCGGATAGCCTCTCTTTGCCAGAAGTTTCAGTGCTTCCAGTGCCAGTATGGAATTTTCTGTCTGATAAACCCCTGCAAGAGATAACTCATACACCTGATCCTCATAACGGTAAGTCTGTCCTTCAAAGCTTTCGGAAAGTATTTCTGCTTTTTCCGGATCTCCTGTAACAAGTTCCACTCCAAGTTCCTGACATTTCTCCTGAATTACTGCCTGTGCAGAAAGTTCCTGTCCGATAGTTGCCACACTACAGCCGGGCTTGATGATACCAGCCTTTTTTTCTGCAATTTCGGAAAGCGTATTTCCAAGGAATCCCTGGTGTTCCATACTGATGGGAACGAGCACTGCCACTTCTGTATTACGGATGATATTGGTGGCATCCGTACTGCCTCCCATACCAACTTCCATGATTACCAGGTCGCATTTCATATCTGCAAAAAATAAAAATGCCACCGCCGTTTCTATTTCAAAGGGGGTGGGATGAGGATGACCGTCTCTGATCATTTCTTCAATGACTGCAGCAACCTCTGACACATACCCTGCAAACTGTTCCCTGTTCACCATACTCCCGGAAACTTCCATCTTGCCCCGGTAAGTATAAACAGAAGGGGAAATATATCTTCCCACTCTGTATCCGGCCTCCATAAGAGTGGTATAAAGATAAGCGATCACAGACCCTTTGCCATTGGTTCCTGCAACATGAACATATTTCAGCTGATCCTGGGGATTACCCAGTCGTTTCATTAATTCCTGAATGTTTGTTAAACCCAGAGCTATGGGATACTTTGCCGCATCCTGAATATAGGCTCTGCTCTGTTGATAATCCATTGTTTATGCTCCTAAAATTATATTCTGTAAAGCTTTTATATTTTTAGCTTTTAAGATACTTACGGATTACTTCATATCATGTATCCTAGTATCCTGATATTTCTATAAATATATCATTTGTGTATGTTTTTTTCAAGACTGAGCCATACTAGATTCAAATAAATTTCAAGGATCCGGTGTTTCTATGATACAGAATTTTTTGCTCTGCGGTTCATTGGGCTGGTGCCTGGAGATTTTGTGGACCGGTTTTCATTCTCTCCTGAAAGGTCAAATGACCATGATGGGAAAAACCTCTCTTTTGATGTTTCCCATTTACGGATGTGCTGCATTTATCGGACCAATTTATGAAAAAATTTCTTTTCTACCGGTTGTCTTTCGGGGGCTTTTATATACAGTGGGATTTTTTGCAGTGGAATATGCCAGTGGCAGCCTTTTAAAATACTTTCATATGTGCCCATGGGATTACAGCCTTTCTCCGTTTCAGTACAAAGGCGTGATCCGTCTTGACTATGCTCCTTTGTGGTTTTGCACCAGTCTTGTTTTTGAAAAAATACTTACAAAACTCTCTTGAAAAATCATCTGGTCTATTATATGATGATGTATGAGAGAATTTTAAAATTTTCTATTTTCCACAAGGGAGGTACTACATGAGACACATTATGAGTCCGTTGGATTTATCCGTTGATGAGCTTGAAAAGCTTCTCGATCTTGCCAACGATATTGAAAAACATCCTGATAAGTATGCACATGCCTGTGACGGAAAGAGGCTTGCTACTTTATTTTATGAACCAAGTACACGAACACGTTTGAGTTTTGAAGCTGCCATGATGAATCTTGGTGGTAAGGTATTAGGTTTTTCATCTGCTGATTCCAGTTCTGCAAGTAAAGGCGAAAGCGTTGCTGATACAATTCGAGTTACATCCTGCTATGCAGATATCTGTGCTATGCGTCATCCAAAAGAAGGTGCTCCGCTGGTCGCTTCTATGGCTTCTTCTATTCCTGTTATCAACGCCGGTGACGGTGGTCATCAGCATCCTACTCAGACCCTCACTGATCTTCTTACTATCCGTTCCCTTAAGGGAAGACTTGACAATATTACCATCGGTCTCTGTGGCGATTTGAAGTTCGGACGTACCGTTCATTCCCTTATCGAAGCACTGGTACGTTACCCGAATGTTAAATTCGTACTGATCTCACCAGAAGAACTTCGTGTTCCAAGCTATATCAGAGAAGATGTCCTGGAAAAGAATCATGTAGAATTCAAAGAAGTCGAGCGACTGGAAGATGCACTTCCGGATCTGGATATCCTGTACATGACACGAGTTCAGAAAGAACGTTTCTTCAACGAAGAAGACTATGTCCGTATGAAAGATTTCTACATTCTGGACAAACAGAAAATGGAACTTGCCAAAGAAGATATGTACATTCTCCATCCGCTTCCTCGTGTAAACGAGATTGCCGTAGAAGTAGACTCTGATCCAAGAGCTGCTTACTTCAAACAGGCACAGTATGGTGTATATGTCCGTATGGCATTGATTCTTACTTTACTGGAGGTGGAAGTATAATGTTAAATGTAGGCGCACTTCAAGAAGGATTTGTTCTGGACCACATCAAAGCTGGAAAAGCAATGACTATCTATCATGATCTGAAGCTTGATAAGCTGGACTGTACTGTTGCAATCATCAAAAATGCACGCAGTGGAAAAATGGGTGTTAAGGATATCATCAAGGTAGAATGCCCTATTGAAAATCTGGATCTGGATATTCTTGGTTTTATTGATCATAATATTACCGTAAATATCATTAAAGACGAAAAGATTGTAGAAAAGAGAATCCTGAAACTTCCTAAAAAGATCACAAACGTTATCAAATGCAAAAATCCTCGTTGCATTACTTCTGTTGAACAGGGACTGGATCATATTTTTATTCTTTCTGATCCGGAAAAAGAAATTTACAGATGCAAATACTGTGAAGAGAAATACAGAGGAAGTCGTAATAAATAATTTCTGTAATGCTTTTACAGACAACAAAAAACGCTGCGTAATGCAGCGTTTTTTGTTGCAAGCAAATCGATAAGCCGGGTTATGTCGTTGAGTGATCATCTGTCTAGGCGGTCCGTTACCGGAGCGCTCAAGCGACCCACCTGAAAGCACGACGGGCAGCCGTATCGCTTTCTTTTCGGTCTTGCTTCAAATGGAGTTTACATGTGCCCGTTCTGTTACCACAACGGCGGTAGTCTCTTACACTGCCTTTCCACCCTTACCTTCCTGAAGAAGGCGGTTTATTTCTGTTGCACTGGTCTGGGAGTCACCTCCACCGGACGTTATCCGGCATCCTGCCCTGTGAAGCCCGGACTTTCCTCGTCTGCACCCTTTCGTCTGTACAGCCGCGATCACCTGACCTGCTTGCGCAAGTGCTATTCTAACACGATTTTTCCTTTAAGTAAAGGATTTTATTTCACAGTGATCCGACATTTCACTATTTTTCTTCCAGATTTTACTGTAATTATTGCTTTTCCTTTTTTTCTGGCGATGATCTTACCACCGGAAGATACTGTTGCAACTTTTTTATTGCTGGATGCAAAAGTAACTTTCTGAAGAGAAGTGACCGGCAGGATTCCTGGTTTCAGGACCTGTGACCTGCCTTTTTTCAGAACCAGATTTTTTGGAACACCATTTATCTTTGCAGTAGCTACTGCCGTCTTCTGTACCTTTACAGAAATCACTTTTTTCAGCCCACTTCTCAGTGTTACTGTAATCTTTGCTTTTCCTGTAGTCTTCCCTGCTGTGATCTTTCCAGAAGAAGATACTGTTACAATCTTTTTGTTGCTGGACTTCCAGGAAGAAACTTTGTCTCCTCTGGCGAGACCATTTATTTTTATTTTTGTGGTAGATTGTTTTACTTTCAGTACGATGCTGGTCGCTGTAACAGAAATGGTTGGCTTCAGTTTTTTTACGGATCTGGTCTGTTTCTCCCCACATTCTGTACAGAATCTCTGCTGTATACCTTCTTTCAGTACAGTTGCTTTCTGAACGGTTTTCCAGTCTTTTTCCCAGGAGTGCACATGTTCTTCCTCTTTTTTAAAGACTGCATAAAATTCCATATCGCTGTTTACCGTAATCTCTTTTTCTGCTGGAATTCCATCTATATACCATCCTTCAAACTCACCGTCTCCTTCCGGGGAATCCTGCCAAATCAGAGTTTCCCCGACATGATACAGATCACTGGCGATCATTGTTCCTTCTGAATAGAATTTTACTCTCGCTATTTTTTCAACAATCACGGTATCTCTGTTATTTTCTTCTGCATAGTCTGCCACATCTGGTTGAATTTCTGCTGCAAGTTCCAGTTCTGTCACATCCCCGGCAAATACATCCTCCGTAATTTCCAGTCGAAAAGCCTGTTCTTCTCCTGCTTTCAGATTTCTGATCTTTCTGTCCTGAACCAGGACACCATCGGAACGCCCTGTATCATAGATTTTAAGACTGCCACCGGAAGTTACATTACTGTTGTTTTTGACTGTAACTACAGCCGTATTTTTGCCTGCTGCCGTATAAAGGATCATAGAGATGCCAAGGTCGGTAAGCCCTGTTGTAATTTCAGCAGAATTATTCTCTTCCGAAAGTTCTGTAACTTTTTCCCCTTCGTTCACTTCCCATACCTGAATACTCAGTTTACCGGAGATTAAATCTTCCGGAACGGGAATGCTGATCTCTGTATCAACTGTCTGTCCAAAAGGAATCCAGAGTTCTTTTGTTTTTTCAAGAAGAACCTTGTTTTCTCCATTTTCTTCTGCTGACTTTTCAAGTACTCTGTAACCGATCTCTGTTACATCTTTGGAACCGGCATTCTGAATTTGAAGTTTCACCTGCAGCTTTTTACCGGGAATCGCTTTTTCCATTTCAAATGAAGTTCCTGCCAGAACGATATCATGAACTTCTCTGACCTTCATCCAGCTGATGGTATTTTTATCCTCCTTATCGCACTGCATCAGTGCCAGATAATCTCCGTCTTTTCTTCTGCACACAGAAAAACTTAAAATGATGTCTTTCTGCGAGGTGATCTGCACAGGGGCAGCCCAGACTCCATTTTTCTTTCGAACAGAGAAAATATTCTGGTTTCCACTACTGTCAGAATCCACATAATAAATGGTATCCCCACAGATTTTAAAAGTACTGTTTGTTCCGACTCCTTCTTCCATAAGAGACCTGCTGTCCTCTGTAAGAGAATCCCGATACCAGAGCTTTCCCTCTCTTTCCCAGACAAATCCTCGAAGTCCACTGTTTTGGTCATTTACATAAATGATATTCGTACAGCCGCCTTCTTCCTGGAAAAGAATATTTCCCTCCAGATCTGTTCCGTATATCCTTCCATCAGCAGTGGTGCCCGGATCATTATCTCCATCTACACAGTAAAGAATCATGGTTTTTCCATTCAGTTCTCCGGTGCAGAAAGAAGAAATATAATTGCTGTCTTTTGTCAGAATTCTGGTTTTTCCCCACTGACCATCTTTTCTGATACGGCAAAGAAGCTGATTGCTGGAATTCAGTGTAAAAATATCACTGTTCGTATTTCCGATCCATGTCGTGATCTCCTCTCCGTTTACAACTGCGGTCTGTGGACGGAAACTGTAAACTTCTGTTTCTTCAGAAACTTTTTCCCCTTCTGTAAACTTCATTTCTGATGTATCAAATTTTACACTTTTCAGACTGGTATGTTTGGTGAGCTCTGTCAGTGATGATGTCTCTTCTGTCAGTTTTTCTTTCGCCTCCTGATAAGAAAGATAAATCTCCTGTCCATCAGAATAAAGCTGAAAGCTGATATCTGCCAGATCATTATCATCTACTGACACTGGCTCCTGCCATTTGCCATCTTTGTATACGGAATACATCAGCTGTCCCATATTCCACACATCACGGTCTCCTCCGTCATAACGGAATACCATGACAGAAGCCCCATTGGCTGAAACAATCTGTGGATCGGAACCTCCATAAGTATTTGTCAGTAAAGGTGTGACAGCCCCAGTATTTTCTTCACTTCCCATCCAGTCTGACTGATTTTCCAGATAACTTCTGTCAACCGTTGTGTAACTGTCCTCATCATAAAGAACTTCTGACAAAGCAGCAATCCTCCTGCGGTCTTCCCGCTGGTTGTTTCTGGTATAGAGATAATATTTCTTTTTCAGATAATTCTTGGAAATTTCCGCCCTTCCCATATAGGCTTTGACTCCCATCTCAGCAGTCAGTTCCACGCTGTTCAGACCAGCTCCTCCGTTGGTACTTGCAAAATAAATTTCAAAATCCAAAGTTCCCTTTCCTGTAACACCTGCCGCGGTAACCTGACTGACACCGATTCCGCCAAGCACATCCAGAGAGACAGACAGATCAAGCCCTATTGTCCCTGACAGGTTGTTAGTTTCCAGGTCATACGTTACTGTACCAAAGAAATTACCCTCACCGGTAGCTCCCACTTCAACCACTACCGGAACAGCAATTGCAGTCGGAATGGTCCAGCCATATTTTGCAGACTGTTTAATGGAAAAACAAACATAGCCCTCTAATTTCGATATGTTTCCAGAAGAGAGTTTACCTTCAAAATATCCAAAAGCTTTCATTTCCGGTGGTTTTATATTCCATCCACTTAGGGAGACAGTCCCTGCTTTCTGGCAATATTCTGAAAAACGTTTGTTAATATCCTCTGTGTTCATGGCACCGCATTCTTTTCCCTGTCTCATAGAAGAAACCCACTTTTGCATTTCTTTCCGCCGTTCCTTCTTATCCAGAATGCCTTTTTTCAGATTAAGTCCGACTATTATGGAACCATCCGTTTCTGCATGAACGGTCAATGGATAACTGGGTAATCCAGTGTTTAACTTATAGCCACCCAGAAACGGGACATTGTCATCAACAGCAAAACTACATTCCTTACCCAGATAAAGACTGCCTTTTACTTTCGGAGTTTCTGTGATTTCCAGATTCAAAAGAGTTCTCACATATTTCTGTTCATCATAATAATTCCGAACATAGATTCCCTTCCCAGTTCCGAACAGACTGGCCTCCAGATTACGAAAAACTCCATCCGTATCCGCTGTTGCAAGACGCTTTTCACCCTGCCACAGTTCAAATCTTCCTCTGGTTGTATTATTTCCTGCCGCTTTACAGGCAATTTCAAAGTACAGAGACATATCTGCCGAAATTCTCTTGGCTTTTTTCAGAAGATCACAGTTACTGACAGATGTGTCGTCTCCTGACAGAGAATATACTGCCTTTTCCAGAAGATAATTTTCCTGCATTGTTCTGTAAAGAGGAATCACATCATATCCTGCTGCGCTGATCTCATAATCGTTATTTTTATAGTTAAGATATCCATCTTTTTCTATGTCAATCCGGATCATTCCCACTGTAAACGAAGGAAATGCTGCATCACCATCCTGATCTGTTCTGGCAGTTGCCATTCCCCTTTCGTCTGTGCGTTTTATCAAAGCTCCTTCTACAGGATTTCCCTCATTATCTGTCACATGGAAACCATACTGATCACTGCTCAGTTTTGTAAGCAGGTTTGCCACACTGCTGGGGTCATCACTCCAGGCTGCGTACCAGAGTGTATCTGTCTGTGCTTTTGTTTTATGGGTAAGTTGGTTTCCTGTTCCATCTGGATTTTCAAACCAGCCTGCAAAAAATTTTCCTTCTTTTTCCGGGGACTCCGGTACCTGTATAGTTGCACCTTTTGGAATTTCTGTAATAGAATTCACCGGTGTTCCCCCCTGAGAATCAAACTGATAAATAATCCCAGCCCCAATCAGTGGAAAGAAACCACTGTCCAGATCACGTTTTACCAGTTCTACCTGCAAGCCATAGGAGTTCTGCATCTCCACAGTTAATCTGTCAAGTTCTGCGTCCAGATCTGCCAGAACTTCATTTTCCGACAACTGACTGCTGACAGCATACTGAAAATATTTTCTGTACAGATCACCTGGTCTCATAATTATTAACTGACTTTCTGGTATTGCCAGTCCTGTATCGGAGCCTGATGGAAAATACTTTTGAGAATGAAGCTCTCCAGGAACTTCCATGTCATCAATGCGAGGACAATAACATTCCTTCCCACTTGCATTGGCAAGTTCCAGTGCATAATAGGCATATCCATCTTTCAGTCGGTTTCCAACATATGCCGTCAGCACCATTCCTGTCAGTCCGTAAACCTGAATAGGTGTATAATTCTGAAACAGAGCTTTTACAGGACGGTTAAATTCTGACAGTATTCCTGAATAGGTTGCTTCCAGTGTATACTCCCCTATCTCATCTCCTCTCAAAATCCATTCCAGAGTTTTTGTCTCCTGTCCTTTAATTTCTGGTACAGATACATGGGAACTGAGCTCCGTATTCTTCTGGGATGCAACAATCTCCAGCCCCTCTGGTATATTCAATCTGATTTCGTTATTCAGAAGGCTGTATTCTTCGGACATATTATTTATAATATGCAATCTGACATCAAAGAACTCTTTCAGGGCAGAAACCCCTGTGGGGATATCAAACATAACTACTGAAACTTTTGTGATTCCTGTATCCTTTTGAGTATCTCCACCGGAAATAACCCGGAATGACAATTCTCTGTTTTCTCCTGCTGCTTTCACTGTCATTGTTTCTACGTTGCTTCGGCCACTGGCAACATTATAACGGACATTCACTGCAACCGGTTCCCTGCCATATTTTACTTTGATCTTAACATTCACCCAGTAAGAGCTGTCTGCTGATGTAAGATCAATACCAGCTGCTTTTATTTCATCAAAGGTCATTCTCTCTACCTGAAAATATCCTTCTACCAGTGGTTGTTCTACAAGAGAAAATCCAACTCTGGTTGTTTTTCCTTTTGTGATAACCATCTCTTTTTTGACTGGCTGATACTGATTATTACCTGCAATACAGCCTACCGGATAAGTTCCTGCTTTTGCAGTAAAAGTCACTTTTCCATTCCCATCTGTATGACGGATCACCTGATCATCACTTCCCAGATTGAAATAAACATCTGCATCTTTCATTGCCTGTCCCTCAGGATCTTTCACCAGTACTTCCAGTCTGCCAAGCTGATTCTCTTCACAAACTTCTATTTCTTTTTTTACAGCTGCTGTCTTTCCGTTTTCATCTGTTACACTGAGTTTTACTGTATATTTTCCAGTTTTTTCGTATTTATGAATACTTTCTGGAAACTCGGAAACACTTCCATCTCCAAAATCTATTTCATAAGAAATAATCGGGCAGGAACCTGCAGAACCAGATCCGTCAAAAAGATATTCTACTCCCACTTCCAGTTCTGTTTCGCATTCCAACACTGCTTCCGGTTTCATTCTGTCTGAAAGAACCACTGGATTTTCTGCCAGTCTATAGGAAATATTCTGTACATCATCTACAGCTTCAACTTTATATTCAAGAACTGCATATCCTAAAGGCAGATTTTCATCTGTAAACGTGTAGTCTTTCTTTCCGGCAGTCACTTCCTGCTGACTAATAAGTTTCCAGGTATTTTCTGAAGAACTTTTTCTGTATATCCGGAATCCTGCCAGATCTTCCGGAAGCTCACTGTTCCAGGAAATCAGGACTCTGCCACTGGAATAAACAGCATTCACCCCATTTAACGCAGGTGCTGTCAGATCCATTTTGTAGTGTACTTCTCTGATATCACTGACATTTCCACTGGTATCTGATGCCTGGATCTCAAGATCAATCTGTTCTTCATCCTGAAGTTTTTTGGTAGGAAGTTCTACATCTGCTGTATAACTCCAGTTCTGAATATCCGTTCTTTCCAAAAGGATCTGATACTCCTCTTCTGTTTCTTTTTTCCACAGAATTGTCAGGGAATCCAGGTTACGGTTATCCTGAACAGCCACTCGTAACTGCCTGCTCTGATCACTGATTGCAGAACCATTGGAAGGATAAACGCTGAGAATCTCCGGTTTGTCTGTATCTTCCGGAATCTTCACAGGTTCTATCATTTCTCCTGAAAATTCACTTATATTTCCGGCTTCATCCTTTACCTGCAGACGATATCGATAAGAAACGCCCTCTTGCACATCTCTGTCAATATAGTTGACCTGATACAGGTTTTCTGCAATTTTCTTATATTCGCCGTCATTCTCCTGGCGGAACACACTGTATCCTGCAAGATCTGTTTCCGTTCCCTGCTTCCATAGCAGTTCAATATAACCATTTTCACTTTCTGTACTTACCAGTACAGGCGCTTCCGGCGGAGTATGGTCTACATAGTACTGAACAAAAGGAGCTTTGGAGTCTGTTTCACTTACATAACCATTAATATCTTCAGCAACAGCCCGGAAATAAATGATTTCCTCTTCAAACTCTTTTACAGACAGCACTGCTTCTGCTCTTTCTTTTTTGTTTCCATCTGTAAATTCTTTTTCCGTTATGTTATTCCAGTCCTGATTATTTTCAGATACCTGCAGAATAATTTTTCTGATTCCGCAGTTGTCTTCTGCTTCTGCTGAAACAGAGATTTCCGAACTGAAACTTGCCGATTCCGGACTCAACGCAGTGATCACAGGTGGTGTATCATCTGCTTTTGTATAAAACATAAAAGGTTTCTCCGGCTCTGCTCCTCTATTCCCCAGCTGATCATAGGCGATCACTCTATATGTATATTTTGTCTCAGGTAACAGACCATAAAGGTTGATCCCAAGAGTCGTCCGTACATCTCCAACGGTTGTCCATTTTCCATCCGTAAGCTGTTCCACCCGGAAATACCCTACATCTTCTTCTGATACATTCTCCCAGACAAGCGTGGCTGTTACAGAAGTAACGGTACATTTCTCTTCCAGGATTTTTACTGCTGAAGGGCCTTCATTATCTACCAGATACTCACAAATCACAGGTTCACTTTCGTTCCCTGCTGTGTCTACTGCAATTGCCCTCAGCCACAGATTTCCGAATATGATCTTTTCTGTATTGTAAGATGCACTGACAAAATCAGAATCGCCGATTCCTGCTTCTGACCAGTTTGTTTGGTCTGTAGAAACCCAAAATCTTATTTCACGGATTCCAATATTATCTACTGCCCGGGCTCCCAGTGATACTCTTCCATTGATGCGACTGTTTGCAGAAGGATACATTTTGATGATCTGTGGTTTTTCTGTATCAGCAGAAGGACTTGCAGAGACAATTTCAGACGGAAGGCTTTCTACTTTAAACTCATTGACACCAGTTACGTAGTATTGATATGTGCGATCCAGTTTCACACTTTTATCTGTGTAGGCAACAGTGTTTCTTTCATTTATATAACCGATAACCCTGTAGTCCTCATCTGTTTCTGCTTTGCGGTAAATCCTGTATCCGGTTGTACTTAATTCTGCAGCAATCCTCCAGCTTATAATAACCTGATCCACATCACCGGTTGCTGTAACTTTCTGAATCTGTTCCGGTCTGGATTTGTCAATCTGTACTTCTGCCTTCTGCTCTGCACTTTCTCCATCACCATCTGTAAGGACAAATACTACTTCATAAGAACCAGACTCCAGATCATCAAAATTCCAGGAAGTTTCGTATATAGCAGTTCCCTTTGCTTTTCCTGCTGTAAGTTTTCCCTCACCAATATATACTTTTCTGCCATTTTGATTCAGATAATAAAATTCTCCCCTTGTTTCCTTTATGCCTGATATTTTCAGATTTGCGGAATCTGCTACTTCTGCATAAAGTTTATTTTTGCCGATGCCAACTCTGTTCCGGCTGCCGTCTGTATATATTTTACGGACAGAAGGAGCCTTTGTTGTTGCAGTTACCTGAGCAAAAGAAGATCTTTTTCCGTTTGTAAGACTGGTACATACATAATAAATATGTGTTTCTTCTGTTTCCAGTCCTTCATCTCTGTAAAAGGTATCTTTGACCGGTGTTTCAGTAAGAAGATTTTCTTTTTCTGTTCCATCTCTATATACCTGATAGCCTTCCACACTATCACTATCTGCCGGTTTCCAGGTAAGATATACCGAATGACTGTATATACATTCTGCCAAAAGACCAGAAGGAGGAAGTTCAGAAGTATCTGTAGACCATTCCACAAAATCTTTCACACCACTTCCATATGTTTCTTTATATCTTTCCAGAGAATCTGGTAGTACATATATTTTTTTCAGGTTCGGCATGAAATAAAAAACACTGTATTTCGTTGAATATCTGCTGTTGACCGTTGGTGGAACTGTACTCAGGAAACGGACGGTTTCTACATTGTTCCACTGGTAGAATGCGTGCTCCGAATCGTAACCAGTCCAGATATTTTCTACCTTCTCCCCCAATACCACGCTGGTTGCTTTCTGCATTCCACCAAATGTCCCATAAGGGATCTCCGTGATCTTCCCGGGGATCACCAGTTCCCCTGTGATCTCACTGCATCCATAAAACGCATATCTGTCTATGCTCTTCAGGCTGTCTGGCAACGTCAGGGTTCCCCCAAAACCACTGCAGCCATTAAAAGCATTATCCCCGATTGTTGTTACGCCCTCCGGGATATCCAGGTCCCCTGTCAGACCAGAACAGCCATAAAACGCATTTTCCCTGATGGTTGTTACACCCTCCGGAATGACCAGGTTCCCACTGAGGCCCATACATCCCTGGAATACAGAGGGCTCTATGACCGTAAGTTTTTTGGGCAGAGTCATGCTTAAATTCAGTTTCTTACAGTTATAAAAAGCTTTTGCTCCCAGTTTTGTCACATTTTCTCCAAGCACTGTCTGTTCCAGTGACGTGCACCCACTGAAAGCGCTTTCCCCGATTTCTGTGAGACTGCTGCTGTCTGTATAGTCTACCTCTGTCAGTGCTGTACAGTTATTAAATCCATATGCTCCAATGGCTGTGACTCCGGCAGGAAGGGTTACTTTCTGAATGGTGGTGTTATTCCGGAATGCACCGGCTCCGATCCTCGTCACCTGATCTGGAACAGTCACTTCTGTATCTGTTCCGGAATAACTGATCAGTTCCCCATCCGTGATCACAAAATCCCCACTGCCTTCTTCTTTCAATCTGACTCCGGCTTTGATCCCATCGCCATACTGGCTGTTATATACCTGATAGGTCCCCTGGGGTATATAAACAGTTTTCAGGTTCGGCATGAAATAAAAAACACTGTATTTCGTTGAATATCTGCTGTTGACCGTTGGTGGAACTGTACTCAGGAAACGGACGGTTTCTACATTGTTCCACTGGTAGAATGCGTGCTCCGAATCGTAACCAGTCCAGATATTTTCTACCTTCTCCCCCAATACCACGCTGGTTGCTTTCTGCATTCCACCAAATGTCCCATAAGGGATCTCCGTGATCTTCCCGGGGATCACCAGTTCCCCTGTGATCTCACTGCATCCATAAAACGCATATCTGTCTATGCTCTTCAGGCTGTCTGGCAACGTCAGGGTTCCCCCAAAACCACTGCAGCCATTAAAAGCATTATCCCCGATTGTTGTTACGCCCTCCGGGATATCCAGGTCCCCTGTCAGACCAGAACAGCCATAAAACGCATTTTCCCTGATGGTTGTTACACCCTCCGGAATGACCAGGTTCCCACTGAGGCCCATACATCCCTGGAATACAGAGGGCTCTATGACCGTAAGTTTTTTGGGCAGAGTCATGCTTAAATTCAGTTTCTTACAGTTATAAAAAGCTTTTGCTCCCAGTTTTGTCACATTTTCTCCAAGCACTGTCTGTTCCAGTGACGTGCACCCACTGAAAGCGCTTTCCCCGATTTCTGTGAGACTGCTGCTGTCTGTATAGTCTACCTCTGTCAGTGCTGTACAGTTATTAAATCCATATGCTCCAATGGCTGTGACTCCGGCAGGAAGGGTTACTTTCTGAATGGTGGTGTTATTCCGGAATGCACCGGCTCCGATCCTCGTCACCTGATCTGGAACAGTCACTTCTGTATCTGTTCCGGAATAACTGATCAGTTCCCCATCCGTGATCACAAAATCCCCACTGCCTTCTTCCTTCAATATGGCTCCGGCTTTGATCCCATCGCCATACTGGCTGTTATACACCTGATAGGTCCCCTGTGGTATATAAATAGTTTTCAGGTTCGGCATAAAATCAAAAACACTGTATCTGTTGTTGTAAGGATCTTTAATAGATGGCGGTACAGTACCGAGGAACTGTACAGATTCCACTTTATCCATTCCACTGAATGCATGAGAAGAATTATAATTTGTGCAGATTTCCGTTACTCTTTCACCTACTACCACACCTGTCACATTTTTCATTCCACTGAATGCCCCATAGGGAATCTGACTAATTTTGTCTGGAATTATCAGTTTTCCTGTAAAATTATTACAGTTATAAAAAGCATTGGCGCCAATAATTTCCAGATTGTCTGGTAATCGTAGTTCACCTTCCAGTCCACTACAGCCACTGAAAGCATTACTTCCAATTTTTTTCAATCCTTCCGGAAATTCAACAGCAGTAATGGTCGGATTATTTTTGAAAACATCATCCCCAATCTCTGTTACATCCGATGGGATTACAACTGTACCACCAGCACCTTTATACTCTGTCAACACACCTTTATCATCAAACACAAAATCCGTATTTTCAGGCAGAATTGTCCCATCTTCCGCTGATAAACCCTCCCCTGTTTCCTGAGTTCCTTCTGTATTTTCTCCATCTGAAAACAACAGTCCTTCCCCTGGTTTCTCATCCTGTTCTTCTCTCTCCGGTTCAATCCCTATTTCCTGACTATTCTCCTCATTATTTTCCTGGTCAGAAAAGACAGTTTCTTCCGTCTCGCCTTCTTCCAGATTCAATTCTTCCTCAGGTTCCGACTGTGCATAAGTAACATATTGATCCACAGGATAAACAGCCTCATTCACGATCAGGAACGCAGTCAGTAATAATGCAGCTATTCTTTTCTTTTTCATACATTTCCTCCAGCGATCACGTATTTTTCGTTGAATTTATCTGATTTAAGTATACTTTCAAGCCTGTTGTACTGTCAATTTATTTTTTATGAATCTATAGAAAAACAAAAAGGCTCATCAGCTAATACTGAAGAACCTTTTCTTATTAGTATTCTATTTTATACATCAAAACAACTTCCACCTACAAATTCACGCAACAATGAATTCTTTGGAATTTCCTCACTGGGAACTGCAACAAAATAATCCAGGAACTTCAGAAGCCTTTTGGCTTCAAGATATTCCGGTTCACTTTTCGCAATTCCAAAAAGCAGTGGCTCCGCATAAAGTTTCAGACATGCCAACTCATATACCAGTGCTGAATTAAACATCACATCTGCCTGCTCCTGATAAGGGAAGATATTGGCCTCCTCCCCTCTCCGTACAGAAGGCCATCTGGCAATGGTTTCCTTTGCAGTAGTACCTCTGGTCCTTGCATCCCTTACAATACGCCGGATCAGCCGTCCGTCTGTAGTAGGAATACGATTATGCTCATCTATATTCAGCTGGGTGAGTGCACTGATATAAATCTTATATTTATTTTCGGAAGGAAGTGCGTGACTGAGTTTTTCATTCAATCCATGAATGCCCTCTATAACAAGAACATCTTCCGATCCCAGTTCCAGATAATCGCCTTTATATTCCCTTAACCCTGTCTTGAAATTAAAGACCGGCATCTCCACTCTCTCACCACGAAGAAGTGCAAGCATATCCTTATTAAACTGCTCTACATCCAGAGCCTCCAGACATTCATAATTCTTCTCGCCAAATTCATCCAGAGGGGTGTCCTCTCTGTTCTTAAAATAATTATCCACAGCGATGGGATGAGGCTTCATACCATGAGCCATCAGCTGAACAGATAATCTGTGAGAAAATGTAGTCTTGCCGGAAGAAGATGGACCTGCAATCATAATGAACTTCTTGTTGCCGGACTCTGCAATATCCCCTGCGATTTTGGAGATCTTGGCTTCCTGAAGTGCCTCCTGCACCAGAAGTATACTACGGATACCTTCTCTGGTGATCCGGTCATTCAGATCGCCAACATAGGAAATATCCATTTTTTCTGCCCATTCCTGAGATTCCTTCTGCACCTGGAAGATTTTTACTTCCGGTTTAAACTCTGGAATGGTAACAGGATCCGTAAATTCCGGTAATTCCAGCACAAATCCCTCGTCATATAACTTCAGATCAAAATGTTGAATGTATCCGGTATGATCTGCCATATATCCATAAAAATAATCTTCATAATTATCTATACTGTAAATATTGACTTTGGAAACTCTTCGATAATAAAAAAGTTTCTCTTTGTCATACATATGATGTTTATGAAACAGTGCAATGGCTTCATCTGTATTCACAGATTTCTTCATAATAGGTATGGCTGCATCAACGATCTCTCGCATCCGCTTCTTTACCTGATCAAGAAATTCCTGATCCAGCACAGTACTTCCAGCCATTGTAAAGTAATAACCAGAACCTACAGAATAGTGAATTTCTACCTTTGTTACGTTTTCTTTACCTGCCACATCAAAAATTGCCTTCAGAAGTATAAAACATGCACTTCTTTTGTAGGTTTTGTATCCGATATCATCCCTGATGGTTACAAAACCTACGTTACAGTCTTCTTTTACTCTTTTGTGAAGTTCCCGAAGACGTCCGTCAGCTGTTACCAGAATAATCGGAAATGCCGAATCTTTTTGATATGCTTCTACAATATCTCTGTAAGTCGTTCCATAAGGATATTCTTTTGTTTTACCCTCAACGGTCACTTTCAAAAGTTTCTGTTCCATAAAAATCCCTCCCATTTCTTACAGTATCGTATATGGGCTTTTTACCTTTGCGCAGGTTATTTTAAGATCTGCAAAATTTTTATTTAATTTCTTTTTCATGGCTTCCATAAAGATATATTCCGTACCGTAATGACCGGCATCGATAACACAGAGTCCCTGAGCCACTGTATCAATTCCTGTATGATGATCGATATCTCCTGTCACATAGACATCTGCGGCTTTGATAAGAACATCGGAAATCATGCTCTTACCGCTTCCTGTACAGATGGCAGCTTTGTGAACTTTCTGATCCAGATCACCATAAATCTTAACATCATTCAGGGAAAGAGCATTCTTCACAAATTCTCCACATTCTTTTAAAGTCATGGAAGAAGGCAGCATTCCAACTCGCCCAAATCCCTCAGGACCATGATCTGTCTCTGCTGTTACAGAAAGTACCTCTCTGTCCGTAAGCTGAAGATAATCTGCACTGAGATCAGCCATCCCAAGGATGTCATAATTGGTGTGCATGGCATAATACTGAATATCATGTCGGATCAGAGAAAGAATCCTTCTTCCTGTAAAGGAATGGTTGTTAACCTTTCGGATACTGCCAAAGATCATGGGATGATGGGTAATGATCATATCTGCTCCGGCCTCCACAGCCTGACTGAGTGTATCCTCTGTAAGGTCGAGAGCCAGAAAAACATGGTTTACTTCTTTTGTGTCATCTCCTACCAGAAGTCCTACATTATCCCAGTCCTCTGCCACAGATGGCGGATACTGACTGGACAGCCAGCATGTAAGTTCTTTAACTTTCATAGATATTTAAAGCAGCCAGTATCAGCTGCTTTTCCTCCTCTACTTCATTTCTTCGTTTTTTTGTTTCTTCTGTTTCTGCTTTCTGAAGTTTCGTAAGGATATTTTGCCTGATACGAAGCTCTCTCTGCAAAAACTGCTGCAATACAGGATTCTTTTCCTGAAGAAGATATTTGCCGAACATTTCCTCCAGCGGGGTCCAGGATTCGTTGCGCTTCTGATCCCTTATAGCCTTCATCATAGGATAAAACTTGCCATCCTCCAGAATCATTTTTTCCTCTGTGATCCTGTATCCATTCGACATCAGGAAATGCCTGAAATGAGGGATGTCTGACTGTGGCTGAAGGATCAGTTCCTGAAAAGAATCCCTTACTTCCGGATTATCCGAGAGAATCTTCTCCATAAGGGGACCTCCCATTCCTGCAATGACCAGCGTATCTCCCTCTCCGACACTGATTCCGGAAAGTCCGTCACAAAGTCTGGTCTCTATGTAATTCTGCATATGGTATCTGCAGATATGTTCCCTGGCTCTTTCAAGAGGTCCCTTTCCTACATCTGCTGCAATGGCACCTGGAATCCGATGATTCATCACCAGATATACCGGCAGATATCCATGATCACAACCCACATCTACCAACCGGTTCCCCTCTGTTACCATTTCTCCAATTGCAGAAAGGCGCTTTGAAAGCTGTATATTACTTCCCATTAATCCAGATAATCTTTCAGCTTACGGCTGCGGCTTGGATGACGGAGCTTGCGCAGTGCCTTTGCCTCAATCTGACGGATACGTTCTCTAGTTACATTAAATTCTTTTCCTACCTCTTCCAGTGTGCGTGCACGTCCATCGTCCAGTCCGAAACGAAGGCGAAGAACTTTTTGTTCTCTTTCTGTAAGTGTTCCAAGGACTTCAATCAACTGTTCCTTCAGAAGTGTAAATGCAGCTGCATCTGCAGGTACCGGAACATTATCATCCT
>URXG01000030.1 GCA_900551715.1 uncultured Blautia sp.
CATGCAATTGCATGACGCGCACCTCGCAGCAAGAATGCCGAGGCATTCTTGAATGGAATTATTGGTGAATGACACAAAAAACATCGTTACTGTGAATGGAGTGAACAGTAAAAAAACATCCTGCAGAAACATTTCAGCAGGGTGTTTTTTTATTGACATTATCTCATGGAAACGCTATCATTAACAGGACAAGAGTTACAAAGGAGAAAAAGAAAATTATGACAATTTCCATGATCGGAATTGATCACGACAAAGCCCCTGTAGATATCAGGGCCTTGTTTGCGTTCACGAAAAAAAACGCCGGAGAGGCAATGGAAAAACTGAAAGACACTGCATCAGTACATGGATGTATCATCCTGTCTACCTGTAACCGCCTGGAGATCTGGGCAAGCCATGAGGAAGGACAGGAACTTTCTTTGTATAAGTGCCTTTGCGGTCTGAAAAATATAGAAGATGATTCTTACGAACAGTATTTCATTACCCGTCAGGATAAAGAAGCTGTAGAGCATCTTTTTTACCTGGCAGGAGGACTGAAATCCCAGATACTCGGAGAAGATCAGATCCTGACTCAGATTAAGGATGCGCTGAATCTGGCAAGAGAACATTTTACTACAGATGGAGTTCTGGAAGTACTGTTCCGTATGGCTGTTACTGCCGGCAAAAAGATTAAAACGGAAGTGCCAATGGCACATGGCAATCCTTCTGTGATCCATCAGGCAGTACGCCGCCTGAAAGAACAGGGATATGATATGCATGGCAGGACATGCATGGTTATCGGTAACGGAGAAATGGGTAAGGTGGCAGCACAGACTCTTCGTGATGCAGGAGCCAATGTTACCGTTACCGTCCGTCAGTACAGAAGTGGAATGGTAAGCATTCCCGTAGGATGCAGCCGAATCCATTACGGTGAGAGAATGAATTTTCTTCCAATGTGTGATGTGGTAGTCAGTGCTACAGCAAGCCCTAATTTCACCCTGAGAGAAGAACTTTTCCAGGAGATCCGGCTGGAGAAACCGCTTATGCTTCTGGACCTTGCAGTACCAAGAGATATAGAACCTTCTCTTGGAAACAGAGATAATATCACTCTTTATGATATGGACAGTTTCCGTTCCGAACGTTATTCCCCGGAAGCAATGGAAAATCTGGGAAAAGCAGGCAAAATTGTTCAGGAACAGATGGACGAATTCTTCCAGTGGCTGGATGGAAGAGATGTGATACCGAGGATACAGGAGATCAAAGCAGATGCAGTACAGGATCTGAATCTCCGTATTGACAAGATACTGAAAAACACTCCTATGGATTCAGAGGACAGAGACAACCTTCTGAAAGCAGTAGATACGGCTGCCGGCAAAGTTGTCAACAAGCTGATCTTTGGATTAAGGGACAGCCTGAACCAGGATATTTTTCTGGAGTGTGTTGCAGGATTGGAGAAATTATATGAAGACTAAACGCTTTTTTCCCATGTTTGTAGATCTTTCCGATAAGAAGATCGTAGTGGTGGGAGGCGGTAATATCGCAACCCGAAGAGTGAAGACCC
The DNA here is from genome assembly GCA_900551715.1 of uncultured Blautia sp. GTDB lineage: Bacteria > Bacillota > Clostridia > Lachnospirales > Lachnospiraceae > Blautia_A. Next base: position 1,538 of record URXG01000030.1, read on the forward strand.
TTTTACAGTTTACCAGAAATATCACTGCTGTAGCACCAAAGACAACCATGGAATTACATGAGCTTGGCAAAGCAGGATATGTAAATCTCATTAACCGTCCTGTAAAAAGATCCGATTTTGATATGGCGTATATGGTCATTGCAGCTACCAATGACTGGAAACTTAACGATGAAATACACCGGGTCTGTAAGGAAGAAGGCATTTATGTAAATGTGGCAGATGACAAAAGCAAATGCGATTTTTACTTTCCGGGAGTCTATATGAAAGACGAAGTGGTAGTGGGAATCACTGCCAGTGGTCTGAACCACAAAAAAGCCCGTAAGGTGCGGGTGGCAATTCAGGAAGCAATGGAGGAATCAACCGAAAATGAAAAAGACTGAAATCGTGATCGGAAGCAGAGAAAGCCAGCTGGCAGTACTGCAGAGTCAGATGGTACAGAAATATATTCAGGATGCTCATCCGGAGCTTCAGGTAGAAATCCTCACCATGAAAACTACAGGTGATAAGATACTTGACCGTACCTTGGATAAGGTAGGGGGCAAGGGGCTTTTTGTAAAAGAGCTGGATCGTGCGCTTATGGATGGCAGATCACAGCTTTCTGTACACAGTCTGAAAGATATGCCTATGGAAGTACCGGAAGAACTGCCTCTTCTTGCTTTTTCCAAAAGAGAAGACCCAAGAGATGTACTTGTCCTTCCAGAAGGAAAAACAGAAATAGACCCGGAGAAACCACTGGGCTGTTCCAGCCTCAGAAGAACCTTACAGCTGAAAGAGATTTATCCTGATCTTGAAGTAAAAAGTATCAGAGGCAATCTTCAGACCCGTCTCCGTAAGCTGGATGCAGGAGAATATTCTGCACTGATCCTGGCAGCTGCCGGGCTGAAGAGACTTGGCCTGGAACATCGAATCAACCGTTATTTTTCCCCAGAGGAGATGATTCCGGCAGCAGGTCAAGGAATTCTGGCTGTACAGGGTCGGAAAGAACTGGATTATGATTATCTGGAAGGTTATGGAGATCCGGATGCCTGGGATACCGGAAGCGCAGAGAGAGCTTTTGTAAAATATCTGGATGGTGGATGTTCTTCTCCGGTAGCAGCATACGGAGAGATCCAGGGTGAAGAGATTTTTCTTCGAGGCCTGTATTATATAGAAGAAACAGGTGCCTACAAGAAAGGCAGTATCCGGGGAAATCGCAGGGATGCAGAGAAACTGGGAATCGCTCTTGCAAAAGAATTACAGGAATCCTGCAAAGAATCCTTATGTACCCCAGATAACAAAAATGACAATAAAGGAGAAGCATAATGGATAAAGGAAAGGTTTGGCTGGTTGGCGCAGGCCCTGGCGATATCGGGCTTTTTACATTAAAGGGAATGAATGTGCTGAATCAGGCAGATGTCGTAGTATATGACAGTCTGGTAGGACAGGGTGTTCTTGCCAAAGTTCCGGGAAGCGCCCGCCTGATCAATGTTGGCAAAAGAGCAGACAGGCACACTATGCCACAGGAACAGATCAATCAGGTACTTCTGGAAGAAGCACTGAAGGGCAACAATGTTGTCAGACTGAAAGGTGGAGACCCATTCCTTTTTGGAAGAGGTGGAGAAGAACTGGAACTTCTTACAGAACATGGAGTTCCCTATGAAGTAGTACCTGGAGTGACTTCTCCTATTGCAGTTCCGGCATACAACGGAATTCCTGTAACACATCGTGATTTCTGTTCTTCTCTTCATATCATTACAGGACACAGAAGAGCAGGCCAGGAATATGACATTGATTTTGAAGCGCTTGTCCGTACAAAGGGTACCCTGGTATTCCTTATGGGTATTGCGGCACTTGCTGATATTATGAAGGGACTTCTGGACGGTGGGATCAATCCGGATATGCCGGCAGCAGTTCTTCAGCAGGGTACCACAGCCGGTCAGAAAAGAGTAGTGGCGACAGTTTCTACACTGGAAGAAGAAGTAAAAAGACAGGGCATTGAGACACCAGCAATTATCGTAGTTGGTAAGGTATGTACTCTGGCAGATGAATTTGGCTGGTATGAGCGTCTTCCTCTGGCAGGATGGAAGGTCCTTGTAACCCGTCCTAAGGGACGCAGCTCCAGAACTGCAGAGCTTCTTCGCAAAAAAGGAGCAGAAGTACTGGAACTTCCATCCATTAAAACTGTACCGGTGCAGGATGAAAGCCCTCTTCACGAAGCTTTGTCCGGAATGGACCAATATCAGTGGCTGGTATTTACAAGTCCTACAGGAGTAGAAATCTTTTTCCAGGAGCTTCGTGCCTGCCACAAAGATATCCGGAGCCTGGGCAGCGTGAAAGTAGCTGCCATTGGACAGGGGACAGCCAAAGCACTGGAAGAAAGAGGTATTCTCACAGATCTGATCCCGGAAGTTTATGATGGAGATTCTCTGGGAGAAGCCCTGGCAGCAGAACTTCAGGGTGGTGAAAAAATCCTTCTTCCCCGGGCAGAAAAGGGCAATCAGAATCTTGCAGATATTTTAAGGAAAAAAGGTGCGGAAGTGGATGATATTGCAACTTATGAGACTCTTTACGAGACCAGTCCACTGATTCATGTAGGAGAAGAAATCCACAAAAGAGCCATAGACTGTGTGGTATTCACCAGTGCATCTACAGTAAAAGGTTTTGTAAACAGTACAGAACTTTCCGATTATTCTTCCGTTACAGCAGCCTGCATTGGTAAACAGACAAAAGCAGAAGCAGATAAATATGGTATGAAAACATACATGGCAGAGAAAGCGACTATTGATGCACTGATCCGCCTTGTAGAAAACATAAAAGTATCAGAACAGGAGTGATAAAAATGGATCTTATTCAGAGACCAAGAAGATTACGTGGCAGTGAAGTACTGCGCAAAATGGTAAGAGAGACAAGAATTGACAAATCATCTCTGATCTACCCTCTTTTTGTAAAAGAAGGACAGGGTATTGAGGAAGAGATTCCTTCTATGGAAGGACAGTACCGCTACAGTGTGGACCGTCTGCCATATGAACTGGAACGTCTTCAGAAAGCCGGAGTTTCCAGCATTATGCTTTTCGGTATTCCGGATCACAAAGATGAAGTGGGAAGCGGTGCCTATGATGAGAACGGAATTGTCCAGAAAGCATTAAGAGAAGCCAAAAAACAGTTTCCGGATATGTATTATATTACAGATGTATGTATGTGTGAATATACTTCCCATGGTCACTGCGGTGTGCTCTGTGGTCATGAAGTAGAAAACGATGCTACACTGGAACTTCTTGCAAAAACAGCCCTTTCTCATGTAGAGGCAGGTGCAGATATGGTAGCACCTTCTGATATGATGGACGGACGTGTACGTGCCATCAGAGAATGTCTGGACAAAGCAGGACACAAAGAAGCACCGATCATGTCCTATGCAGTAAAATATGCATCTGCATTTTACGGACCATTCAGAGATGCAGCAGGTTCCGCACCTTCTTTTGGAGATCGTAAGAGTTATCAGATGGATTTCCACAACAGAAGAGAGGGAATGAAAGAAGCACTTACAGATATTGAGGAAGGTGCAGATATCATTATGATCAAACCAGCTATGTCTTATCTGGATATGGTTTCTGAAGTATACAAAGCTACCAATGTTCCTATTGCAGCATACAGTGTAAGCGGTGAATATGCCATGGTGAAGGCTGCTGCCAAAATGGGCTGGATCGACGAAGACAGGATCGTATGCGAAATGGCAGCAAGTGCTTATCGTGCAGGCGTTTCTATTTATCTTACTTACTATGCAAAAGAACTTGCCAGATTTATTGATGAAGGGAGAATTGGCTGATGGGCAGATCAGAAGAATTATTTGAGCGTGCAGTTGAAAGGATTCCAGGTGGAGTAAACAGCCCGGTACGTGCTTATGGCGCAATCGGCAGGGCTCCACGTTTTATTGATAAAGCAGATGGCTGTTATATTTATGATGTAGACGGAAATAAATACATTGATTATATTGACTCCTGGGGTCCTATGATCCTTGGACACAATTTCCCGGAGATCAGAGAAGCAGTAGTAAAAGCCTGCGAAAAAGGCTTGAGTTTTGGCTGTGCTACAGAGATCGAAGTAGAAATGGCAGAATTCATCTGCGAAAACCTTCCTCATGTAGAAATGGTCCGTATGGTAAACTCCGGTACAGAAGCTGTTATGAGTGCCATCCGTACTGCAAGAGGTTTTACAGGAAGAGACAAAATTGTCAAATTTGCCGGATGTTATCATGGACACAGTGATGCACTCCTAGTAAGTGCAGGTTCCGGTGTAATGACCAGCGGTGTACCGGACAGTGCCGGTGTGCCGAAAGGATGTACACAGGATACCATGACGGCTGTTTATAATGATCTTGACAGTGTGCAGAAGCTTTTTGATGAAGCTCCGGATCAGATCGCATGTGTGATCGTAGAGCCTGTTGGTGCCAATATGGGCGTGGTTCCTCCAAAAGAAGGTTTCCTTCAGGGGCTGAGGGATCTCTGTAACAAATATGGTGCACTTCTTATTTTTGATGAGGTTATTACCGGATTCCGTCTTGCCTTCGGTGGAGCAGCAGAGTACTTTGGCATTCGCCCGGATATGGTCACTTATGGAAAGATCATCGGTGCAGGAATGCCGGTAGGTGCTTACGGTGGAAGAAAAGAAATCATGGAAATGGTTTCTCCGGCAGGTCCTGTTTATCAGGCAGGTACCTTAAGCGGTAATCCTATTGCCATGGCTGCAGGTCTTACCCAGCTGAAATATCTCCATGCACATCAGGAAGTATACAAAGATCTGGAAGCAAAGGGACAGAAACTTTATGGTGGGATGATCGACATCCTGAATAAAGCAGATTCTCCTTATCAGGTAAATCACGTATCGTCTCTTGGAAGTATTTTCTTTGCAAAAGAAGAAGTGAAGGATTACACATCAGCCAAAACTTCGGATACACAGATGTTTGCCAGATATTTCCTTCATATGCTGGATAACGGAATCCATCTGGCTCCGTCTCAGTTCGAAGCAATGTTCCTTTCCACAGCGCATACAGATGCTGTAATCGAAGAAACACTGGATAAAGTGAGCAGATTTTTTGAAAAATAAAGGTAATTGGGAAGGTACTGAACAGTTACAAATAAAGTAACTTGCAGGTATCTCATAAAATACAAGGGTTAAGGATTGGCAACTTGTTCTCACAGAAAGAGTGTGCTATAATAGTAACACCGAATATAAAGGCGGCAGAGAAGACCCGCCCAGTGCACGAATTTTAGGAGGCAGTATAATGGGGAATAAGAAATATGTAGCTTATGTGGGAACTTACACCCATGGAAGCAGCAAGGGCATTCATGTATATGATGTAGATGTAGAGAAAGGAACCTTTACAGAACGTAATGAAGTAAAGGTCAGAAACGCATCACATACAGCAGTGTCCAAGAATGGCAAATATTTATATTCCATCGAAGATGAAGGTGTGGCAGTATTCACACGTGATGAGAATGGTGATCTCAGCAGGATCAACAGTGTAAATATCGACGGAATGAGAGGATGTTTCCTTGCAACAGATGTAGATGGTAGATACCTGTATGTGGCAGGATATCATGACGGTAAGGTAACAGTTGTACATACACATAAGGATGGCAGTTTGGGACGTATCATGGATGGTGTGTTCCACAAGGGACTGGGAAGCGTTGCAGAACGTAACTTCCGTCCTCATGTCAACTGTGTACGTCCTACACCGGATAATAAGTATCTCTGTGCAGTAGATAATGGTATTGATCAGGTAAAAATTTACAAGATCAACAAGAGACGTCACAAACTGGAACTTGTTGATATTCTCAGATGCCCAAGAGAAAGTGGTCCGAGGATCATTCGTTTCAGTGCAGACGGCAAGTACGCTTATCTTCTTTTTGAACTCAGCAATGAGATCAAGGTATACAGCTATAACGGAGAAGGCAATACACCGGAGTTTGAACTTCTTCAGAGTATAACGACACTTACCAAAGAAAACGACAAAGATGCGATCCACAATGCAGCTTCCGGTCTGGCTCTTGCTCCCGATGGCAAACATCTTTTCTGTACCACAGCAGGAGAGAATACTGTTTCCATGTATGAGATCGATCCGGAAACAGGACTCCTGGAAAAGAAATTTACACTGCCTGTCAGCGGCGATTATCCTAAGGATCTGGTGATCTTCCCGGATAACCGGCATATTGCAGTTGCTAATCATGCAAGCAACAGCATCACTATTTTCACAGTGGATTATGACAAAAATATCATTGTTATGAATGATAAGCCACATAAGGTAGAGACACCGAACAGCATTCATATGTGGCCGGTTCCAGGAGACTGGGAACCAGTTTCAATCCCGGATGAAGAGAAAGTATAAATTTTCATAATCCAATAAACAGAATATTTATTTAATACAAAAATAATACAAAAAGAACAGATCCTGTTCCTTCTGAATATCTATTGATATATCAGAGGGAGAGGATCTGTTTTTTATTGGGTTCTCCGGGATCGAAGATTATTTTCTGTAGAATTCCTGGATTTTATCCATGCGGGCACTCATGTTTTCAAAAAGTGCGTCTACAATAGTAAGGGCACACATAGATTCTACAACAACCACAGCTCTTGGTACGATGACAGGATCGTGGCGTCCATGAATTTCAAGAGAAATGTTTTCGCCCTGATCTGTAACGGTTGCCTGAGGCTGGCTGATGGATGGAGTGGGCTTTATGGCTGCCCGGAGAATGATCTCGCTGCCATCACTGATACCGCCCATGATACCACCGGCATGGTTGGTGGTTTTGACTATTTTGTTATTTTGTGTGGTAAATCCATCATTATCCTGGGAACCATTCATAGAGACAGTCTGAATACCGTCTCCGATCTCCACTGCCTTTACTGCACCAACAGACATAACTGCATGGGCAAGCATGGCGTCCAGTTTGCCAAAGACAGGAGTGCCAAGACCGGCAGGTACACCTTTGATCCGGCATTCTACCATACCGCCGGCACTGTCCTGGGATTTCATACACTGTTCCAGATATTCACCGGCTCTGGCAGCAGCAGTGGCATCTGGCATATAAAAAGCATTGCAGGTAATTTTTTTCGGATCAAAACTGTCAATAGACACAGGACCGATGGATTTGGTGTAAGTACAAAATGAGATTCCCAGAGACTCCAGGATTCTGGAGGCAATGGCACCGGCAGCTACACGCCCGATGGTTTCTCTTCCTGAGGAACGTCCGCCGCCCCGGTAATCCCGGAAGCCATATTTGGCATCAAAAGTGTAATCTGCATGTCCGGGACGGTAAGAGCAGGCAATATTGCCATAATCCCTGGAACGCTGGTCTGTATTTCTGACCATAAGGGAGATGGGAGTGCCTGTGGTACGTCCATCAAAAACACCGGAAAGGATCTCCACCAGGTCACCTTCTTTACGGGCTGTGGTATAACGGCTTTGTCCCGGTTTGCGGCGGTCCAGAAATTTCTGAATATCTTCTTCGCAGAGAGAAAGACCTGCAGGACATCCATCTACTACTGCACCAAGGGCTTTTCCATGAGATTCTCCCCAGGTAGTTACTGTAAAATAATTTCCAAAACTGGATTTGTTCATATATTTCTATTCCTTCCTGTTCAACTTGCATAGATTATAACGTTACTGCTCACGATCTTCACAGTAACCACATTATGTTACTGTTCACGACCTTCACAGCAACTTGGTCAAAATCCATTCCAAATCACCTTTGGTGATGGGATTTTGCCCTGTATGTCTCGGGATTTTGCCATATTCATGGCAAAACACCTCGCGGAATATTACCTGTAAACATTAACCATTATAACACAGTGAATCGGGAAAACAAATGTGGAATTGACAAAAATTCCTGCACAATCTATAATGGGGGTGTATTTCGTTACTGTGAAGTGAAACTTTGTGCAGTAACAATTTTTGAGAGTGGAGGGGGAGAGTGGTCATGGTCAGAATGTTTCGTACTTCAGATGGTGCTATACACGAAATACAGGAACCTCAGGATGGCTGCTGGATTGCCCTTACAAATCCGACAGCAACAGAGATTTTTGAAATATCAGAGCAGTTTCAGATTGAGGTGGATGACCTTAGAGCTCCTCTGGATGAAGAGGAACGTTCACGTATCGAAGTAGAAGATACTTATACCCTGATCCTTGTAGATGTTCCTATGATCGAGGAACGTAATGATAAAGACTGGTATGGAACCATCCCTCTTGGCATTATTGTCACAGACAAGATGATCTTTACAGTATGTCTGGAAGACACACAGGTTCTTACCAGATTTATGGAAGGTCGCGTAAGGAATTTCTTTACTTATATGAAGACACGTTTTATTCTTCAGATTCTGTATAGAAATGCCAGCATGTACTTGCGCTATCTGCGTATTATCGACAAGAAAAGTGAACAGGTAGAAGAGAAACTTCATTTTTCACCGAAGAATCAGGAGCTGATCGAGCTTCTGGAGCTGGAGAAATCACTGGTGTACTTTACTACATCTCTTCGTTCCAATGAGGCGGTGCTGGAGAAACTGATCAAACTGGAGAGTATCAAGAAGTATCCCGAAGACACAGAACTTCTGGAAGATGTTATCATCGAGAACACCCAGGCGATTGAGATGGCTAATATCTACAGTGGTATCCTCAGCAGTATGATGGATGCTTTTGCATCTGTTATTTCCAACAATCTGAACGATGTCATGAAGATCTTATCTGTGATCACCATTGTAATGAGTATTCCTACTATTGTGTTCAGTGCTTATGGAATGAACCTGGCTCCGGTGGGGATGCCTTTTTCCGGTGCACGGATGGGATTCCTGATCGTTATTCTGATATCCATTGCAGCCAGTATTATTGCTGCAATCTTCTTATCAAAGAAAAAATATTTCTAGGAGTGATTTTATGAATTGGATTGATAAACTGGAACGGAAATATGGGCGGTTCGGAATTCAGAATCTGACGATGTACGTAATCATCTGTTATGTGGTGGGATATGTACTTGTCTATATAAATCCCAGCCTGTTAAGTATGATGAGCCTGGAGCCTGTATTAATTTTACATGGACAGATCTGGCGAATAATTACATGGGTAATTTATCCGCCAAGCACAACCAGCTTTTTGTGGTTTATATTGGCAATTGTCTTTTTTTATTATCCGATTGGTACATCGCTGGAACGTACCTGGGGAAAGTTTCGATATACATTATATATTTTTTCAGGAATTTTATTTTCTGTGATCGGAGCTTTTATTTTGTATTTCATAACAGGAGCCTATGGAATAGGATCTTTGTTTAATACTTATTATATCAGTTTGTCAGTATTTCTTGCTTATGCACTTAGTTATCCGGATATGAATATTTATCTTTGGTTTGTAATTCCCATTAAGATGAAATGGATGGCAGTTGTATATGGGGCATTTATTATTTATGATATGGGTACTTATGTAAGAAGCGGTCAGTGGTATATGGTAGTGCCTATTGTAGCGTCCCTTCTGAACTTTGCCCTGTTTTTCTTCAGTACCCGGAATATGCACAGATATAATCCAAAAGAAGTAAAACGTCGGAAAGAATTTAAGAAAGCTGTGGCCTCCAGCAGAGTAAACCCTGCAACCGGAGGAATTACCAAGCATAAATGTGCGATCTGTGGTCGTACGGAAAAAGATGATCCTAATCTGGAATTTCGTTTCTGTTCCAAATGTAACGGAAACTACGAATATTGTCAGGACCACCTTTTTACACATCAGCATGTAAAATAATGCACACGAGGAGAAATTATTATGAAAAAAAAGCCTTTTGTAACATTAGACAAACTTAAAGAGATCACAGCAGAATATCCTACCCCTTTTCATCTCTATGACGAAAAAGGCATCCGGGAGAATGCGAAGGCATTAAAAGAGGCTTTTGCATGGAACAAGGGATTCAAAGAATTTTTTGCTGTAAAAGCAACTCCGAACCCATATCTGATCCAGATTCTTCAGGAATATGGCTGTGGTTGTGACTGCTCTTCCATGACAGAGCTGATGCTTTCCAAGGCTATTGGCTGCAAGAAGGGAGATATCATGTTTTCTTCCAATGATACTCCGGAAGCAGAATTCCGTTATGCAGACGAGATCGGTGGAATCATCAACCTGGATGATATCACTCACATTGAATGTGTTGAACGTGCAGTGGGACATATTCCGCAGACCATCAGCTGTCGTTACAATCCAGGCGGACTTTTCAAGATCAGCAATGATATCATGGATAACCCGGGAGATGCAAAATACGGAATGACAACAGAGCAGATTTTTGACGCATTCCGTATCCTCAAAGAAAAAGGTGCTGAAGAATTTGGTATCCATGCATTCCTTGCCAGCAATACAGTAACCAATGAATATTATCCGATGCTTGCCAAAGTTATGTTTGAACTGGCAGTAAAACTCCAGAAAGAAACAGGTGCTCATATTAGCTTTATCAATCTTTCCGGTGGTATCGGTATTCCTTACAGACCAGATCAGACTCCAAATGATATCCGGGTAATCGGTGAAGGTGTGCACAAAGTATACGAAGAAGTACTTGTTCCGGCCGGAATGGGTGATGTGGCAATCTACACAGAGCTGGGACGTTTTATGATGGGACCTTACGGATGCCTTGTTACCAAAGCCATCCATGAGAAACATACCCACAAAGAATACATCGGCGTAGATGCCTGCGCAGTAAACCTGATGCGTCCTGCAATGTACGGCGCATATCATCATATCACTGTTATGGGTAAAGAAGACCAGCCATGCGATCATCTTTATGATATCACAGGTTCTCTTTGTGAGAACAATGACAAATTTGCCATTGACCGTTATCTTCCGAAGGTAGATATGGGTGACCTGCTTGTGATCCATGATACAGGTGCGCATGGATTTGCCATGGGATACAACTACAATGGTAAGCTGAAATCTGCAGAGATTCTTCTTCGTGAAGACGGTTCTTATGAACTCATTCGAAGAGCAGAAACTCCGAAGGATTATTTTGCTACATTTGACAGTTTCCCGATCTATGAGAAACTTCTTCAGGACGAAGATAAACTAGTAAAATAAGAATACAAAACTCCGGTCAGAATCTGTCTGTGCCGGAGTTCTTTTGTACAAATGCTTTTACCTGAAGATATGAAAAAAAGCCCTTCCCAATCAGGAAAGAGCCTTCTTATTCATGCCGCTGGCCGGACTCGAACCGGCACGGTTTCCCGCTTGATTTTGAGTCAAGTGCGTCTGCCAATTCCGCCACAGCGGCATATGAACCGTTGATTATAATAACACAAATAATCAGTTCCTGCAAGAACTTTTTACAGGAAATAGTATGGTAGCATTGGTAACAGCAGAAATATACAGGTGAAAAAGGCATATAAGTGTCCAAAAACCATATATTTTATGAAAAGTTTATAAAAGTTCATGGAAAGGACATTGAATTTCAGGGCAAAAAATGATATGTTACTTGTCACATTACAATTATTTGTAAATACCGGATATTCCGGCAGGATACAATAGATATGGAGGACAGGGAGTAATATGAAGTTTGATAAGAAAAAACCAGAAAAGGTTCCCATGTATGTGTATTATATCATCGTGGGTGTCATTATCGTTCTTCTCAATATGCTGGTAGTGCCTGCTGTACAGGAACGAAGTGTGGAAAAAACCGATTATTCTACTTTTATTCAGAATGTAGAAGACGGCAAAGTCACCAAAGCTACCGTAGACGAGAACTACGTTTATTATGAGATGAAGTCAGAGGACACAGGCAGTACTGTAACATGCAAGACAGTAAAGATGGATGATCCGGATCTGGTGAACCGTCTTTTGGATGCAGGTGTTTCCATGGATGAAGTTCTCCCGGAGAGTCCTTCTATCCTGGCTACATTGCTTCTCAGCTATGTAGTCCCTATTATTATTTTTATTTTCCTTGGCAGATGGCTCAGCAAGAAGATGATGTCATCTATGGGTGGAGGACCTGGCGGAGCCATGTCCTTTGGAAAAAGTAATGCGAAAGTCTATGTAAAATCCTCTACAGGAATCAAGTTTACAGATGTGGCAGGAGAAGATGAAGCCAAGGAGCTTCTTACAGAGATCGTGGATTATCTTCACAATCCTCATAAATACGCAGAGATCGGTGCATCTATGCCGAAAGGCGCTCTTCTTGTAGGACCTCCCGGAACTGGTAAGACTCTTCTTGCCAAGGCAGTAGCAGGTGAGGCAGAGGTACCATTCTTCTCTATTTCCGGTTCTGAGTTTGTGGAGATGTTTGTTGGTATGGGTGCGGCCAAGGTTCGTGACCTTTTCAAACAGGCTAACGAGAAAGCACCGTGTATTGTATTCATTGATGAGATCGATACCATCGGTAAGAAGCGAGATGGAGCAGGTTTTACCGGTGGCAACGACGAAAGAGAGCAGACTCTGAATCAGCTTCTTACAGAGATGGATGGATTTGACGGTTCCAAAGGTGTTGTAATCCTTGCAGCTACCAACCGTCCGGATTCCCTTGACCCGGCACTTCTCCGTCCGGGACGTTTTGACAGAAGAATCCCGGTAGAGCTTCCGGATCTTCAGGGAAGAGAAGAAATCCTGAAAGTACATGCAAAGAAGATCAAGATTTCTGATACAGTCAGATTTGATGAGATTGCCAAGGCTGCCTCCGGTGCTTCCGGTGCAGAACTTGCCAACATTGTGAATGAAGCGGCTCTTCGTGCAGTACGTGACGGACGTAAATTTGCCACACAGGCAGATTTTGAAGAAAGTATTGAAGTAGTTATTGCAGGATACCAGAAGAAAAACAGAGTTCTTTCCAATAAGGAGAAGCTGATCGTATCTTATCATGAGATCGGTCATGCACTGGTGGCAGCCAAGCAGACAGAGTCTGCACCGGTACACAAGATCACCATTATTCCACGTACTTCAGGTGCTCTTGGTTATACCATGCAGGTGGATGAAAAAGAACATTTCCTGATGAGTAAGGAAGAACTGGAAAACAAGATCGCTACTTTTACAGGTGGTCGTGCAGCAGAAGAACTGATTTTCCATTCCGTTACCACAGGAGCATCCAATGATATCGAACAGGCTACCAAGATCGCCAGGGCAATGATCTCCCGTTATGGAATGAGTGATGACTTTGATATGGTTGCCATGGAGACAGTAAGTAATCAGTATCTGGGTGGAGATTCCAGCCTTGCTTGTTCTTTTGAAACACAGACACTTATGGATAAGAAAGTAGTAGAACTTGTGCGCAGGCAGCATGAGAAGGCACTGAATATTTTGCAGGAAAATATGTCCAAGCTTCATGAACTTGCCAAATACCTCTATGAACATGAAACCATTACAGGCGAGGAATTCATGAAGATACTGGAAACACCGGAAAATACTATAGAGGGATAGAACAGTTACAATCCAGGTAAAAATTTCCTGTATTTCCTGTTGAAAAATAGCATATAATAGAGTACAATAAAAACAGTTCAAACGAAACGTACACTTCTGGGATGTGCGATCCCCCTTTTTTTATTTGAACCTACATTGATTAATAGGGAATCCAACATCGCTGATGTGATGTCAGACCTCTCGCTGTGGTAGACAGATCATTCAGTTGAGGACACCCAACCTGGCTTAGGCTAGGCGTCAAATGGAAGGGAACGGCATCCTGGATCTCTAAAGAAAAGATGAGCCATGTATATGGCTCTTTTTTTGAACATATTGACAGCAATTACATACCAGGAGGAAACAACATGGTAACAGAAAGAGTTTTCGGGAAACTTCCCAATGGAGAAGAAATCAAAATCTTTCATCTGGAAAACAAAACAGGAGCATATGCAGAAGTACTGCAGTATGGAGCAATTCTGGTTAAGCTCTGTGTGCCGGACAGGAACGGAGAACTGAGAGATGTAGTTCTTGGATATGATGACCTTAAAAGTTATGAAGCCAATGGATGCTTCTTTGGTGCCACCATCGGACGAAGTGGCAACCGTATTGCAAATTCCAGATTCATACTGGACGGAAAAGAAGTCAGACTTACCCCCAATGAAGGACCAAACAATCTTCACAGTGGTCCGGATGGGTTTGAAAAGAAAGTCTGGAACTGTGAGATTATTTCTCAGGAGGACAGCACCGTATGTTTTACAAGAATCAGTCCTGATGGTGAGAACGGATATCCGGGAGAATTTCAGATATTTGTTTATTATGAATTCACAGACGAAAACGAACTTCGGATCGTCTACAGAGGAGCCTGTGATCAGACAACTGTTGCCAACTGCACCAACCATTCCTACTTTAACCTGAATGGAGAGGGAAGCGGTACTGCTATGGATCAGTATCTGACAATCCATGCACAGCAGTATACGCCTGTTGGAGAAGGATCTATTCCTTTAGGCGAGAATGTACCGGTAGAGGGTACTCCTATGGATTTCCGCAAGCCCAAAAAGATCGGACAGGATATAGAAGCTGATTTCCGGCAGCTGAAACTGACAGCAGGATATGACCATAATTATGTAACTGATGATTACCATAAAGGCTTCCGAAGAGAAGTAGCACATGCCTGGTCAGAAGAGTCCGGTATTGATATGAAAGTTTTCACAGACTGTCCGGGAGTACAGTTCTATGCAGCGAACTTCGTAGAAAATGAAGTTGGTAAGAACGGACATATTTACAACCGTCGGGAAGCTTTTTGCCTGGAAACTCAGACAGAGCCCAATGCTGTAAATGTTGAAGCGTTCCATTCTCCGATTCTGAAGGCAGGAGAGAGATACTACTCTGAGACTATTTATAAATTCTCCATTCATCAATAAATTTTAACACCGATTCATTTTTTCTGGTTTTCCTCATATAATTTTATATGAAGAAAACCAGATTTTTTTTAGGACATTTATGGATACTTTTGATGGTATCAGGCAGGATTCCTGCCATGCCTGTTATGGCAGCGGAAGGACAGGGACCAGTGATGGTCCGAGTGTTGCTGACAGATACAGATTTTCATTCTGTATATCATCCGTCAGTTACAGTTTTTTATGATGAAAAAGAATATACCTGGACAGAGGAGCAACTGAAAAAAACAGGGGAAACCATTCACATTCCGGAACAAAAAGAAGGAATTCAAATCCTCAGTATAGAGAGACAACAGGGAAATCCTGTATACAGAGGAACACTGGATATCCAGTGGAAGTCAGAGGGGCTGATTCTGGTGAACAAACTTCCTCTGGAAGAATATCTCTGTTCGGTAGTTCCGGGAGAAATGCCTGCCAGTTATGAAGGAGAAGCGCTGAAAGCACAGGCTGTCTGTGCTCGAACTTATGCCTGGAAACAGATTCAGCAGCAAAATCTTGACGAATATGGAGCAGACGTAGACGACAGTGTAAACTATCAGGTTTATGGGAATTCACAGCCTCAGGTTTCTACTACAGAGGCAGTCAACGCTACAGAGGACAGGATCATCACCCAGAATGGAGAAGCTGTGGAGGCATATTATTTTTCTACTTCTGCAGGTGTGACAGCTACAGATGAGATCTGGGGTGCAGAAACAGCAGCTCCCTATCTGAAAAGTGTACCCTGCAGATTTGATGAAAATATGCCATGGAGCAGGTGGCATGTAAAGATTCCCTGGGAAATCCTTGCAGAGAGGGCGGCAAAAGTAACAGGAGAAAAAGGCAAACTTCTCAGCCTGTCAGCAGAAAAGACAGATCAGAATGGGGCAGTAACAGGACTTCGTGTAATAACAGAGACAACGTCAGTCCTTTTGGAAAATGAACATACGATCAGAGAATTCCTGTCTCCGGAAGGCCTGGATATTACAGAAAAAGATGGTACTGTTACCAGCGGAGGACCTCTTCTTCCCAGTGCTTTTATCCAGATAGAGGAAGACGGAAAAGAAGTGACCATTACAGGCAAGGGGTATGGACATGGTGTGGGGATGAGCCAGAACGGAGCCAACGCAATGGCAAAAGAAGGCTATTCCTGGCAGGAAATCCTGAATTATTTTTTCCGAAATATAGAGATTCAGGATATGAAACCACTGGACTCCCAGACAATAACAGAAAATAACCGAAACTTGTCACCATAGAGAAATCATGGTATGATAACAGAAATATATCTGACCGTTGGGAGAATATATATGGAAACAAAAAGAGATAAAGGCAAGATTCAGATCCTCCTTGGTTTTGCAGATCGAATAAAGGACGATCATATCGGAGCTTATGCTGCACAGTCCGCATACTTTTTGATCATGTCATTTATTCCCTTTATTCTTGTGCTGACAGCCATAGTGCAGTATACACCTCTTACTTACAAAGTTATCAGACAGGCGATACTTGGCTTTGTGCCGGATAACCTTCAGGATTTTGTACTGAAGATCATTGCAGAGGTCTTTACCAAAAGTGCCACAGTGCTTCCTATTTCCGGACTTTTTGCATTATGGTCTTCCGGGAAGGGCATGATGTCCCTGATCGCAGGGTTGAATACCATTTATCATGTAAAAGAAACACGAAATTGGCTGATCAACAGAATCTATTCTGTATTGTATATGTTTCTGTTTGTAATAGCACTGGTCACCAGCCTTTTACTGTTAGTTATGGGTAACCGTATTCATTCCATACTGGCAGTCCATATGCCTCTCATTGGCAAGGTGATCGGCAGAATACTGAATGCCAAGACTTTTCTTGTGTTTGTAGTGCTTTTTCTGGTATTCCTTGTATTGTACAGATATCTGCCAAACAGGAAAGCATCTCTGAAGAGTCAGGTGCCGGGAGCTTTTATTATAGCAGTGGCATGGTCATTGTTTTCCTATTTCTTTTCTCTGTATTTTACATTTTTTCCGAATTTCAGCAATATGTACGGAAGCCTTTCTGCACTGATCATGGTCATGTTGTGGCTTTATGTGTGCATGAATCTTCTATTGTACGGTGCAGAGATCAATGCCTATTTTGAGAATCAGTTCCGTCAGGCACAGGTGACAGTATGGCAGACAATAAAAAAACAGCTTGACAGATTTTTGCCTCTGTGGCATCATAAATAAAGATGAAAAGCTGTGAAGGCGTTTCAGGAGACTGTTTTCTTACAGAGAGAGGGAGTCATCGGCTGTAAGCCCCCTTAAGTTCAGACAGTTTCTCAGTTTCCCGCCGGAGCTCTGTTTCTGAACTTTCAGTAGGAAACGGCGTTGATGCGCGTTAAGCATAACCAAGTGTCTGTACTTATCCAGTACAGGAAACAGGGTGGTACCGCGGTTATATATCCGTCCCTTTGATGAGGGGCGGTTTTCTTTTGCAAAAAATCATATGAAAATAAGGAGAGATTAAACTATGGATATGAAGGAAAAACTTCAGGAACTGGCAGAAGCAGCCAGAAAAAGGATCGAAGAATCAGATGGTCCTGAAAGACTGAATGAAGTAAAAGTAGCTTATCTTGGCAAAAAAGGTGAGCTGACAGCTATCTTAAAGAGCATGAAAGATGTAGCTCCGGAAGACCGTCCGAAAGTAGGACAGATGGTCAACGAAACAAGAGTAAAGATCGAAGCTCATCTGGAAGAGACCAGAAAGAAACTGGAAGAAGCAGTAAGAGAAGAAAAAATGAAAGCAGAAGTGATCGACGTTACACTTCCTGCAAAGAAATCCATGATCGGTCATCGTCATCCCAACAGCATTGCTCTGGATGAAGTAGAAAGAATCTTTATCGGTATGGGTTATGAAGTTGTTGAAGGACCGGAAGTAGAGTATGCTGACTATAACTTTACAAAACTGAACATTCCGGAAGACCATCCGGCAAGAGACGAACAGGATACTTTCTTCATTAACGATTCTATCCTTCTCCGTTCTCAGACTTCACCGGTACAGGCGCGTACCATGGAAAAAGGCAAATTGCCTATCCGTATGATCGCACCTGGACGTGTATTCCGTTCTGACGAAGTAGATGCTACACATTCTCCTTCTTTCCATCAGATCGAAGGTCTTGTTATTGACAAGAATATTACCTTTGCAGACCTTAAGGGAACACTGGAAGAGTTTGCAAAAGAGCTTTTCGGACCGGAAACAAAGACAAAATTCAGACCACATCACTTCCCATTCACAGAGCCAAGTGCAGAGGTGGATGTATCCTGCTTCAAGTGCGGCGGTAAAGGATGCCGTTTCTGTAAAGGTTCCGGCTGGATCGAAATCCTGGGATGTGGAACTGTTCATCCGAACGTTCTCCGTATGTGTGGCATTGATCCTGATGAATACACAGGATTTGCTTTTGGTGTAGGTCTTGAGAGAATTGCACTTCTGAAATACGAAATCGACGACATGAGACTTCTCTACGAGAATGATATCAGATTTTTAAAACAGTTTTAACTTGCACAACAGAAAGGAAACGCGAGTGTAACGAGCATTTAAATTCTGAACTTAGTATTTCGGAATCTGAAATTAAGCTTTGAATATAAGAAAGGTGGAAATAAAAAATGAATACTTCAATGTCCTGGATCAAAATGTATGTGCCGGATCTGGATGTTACAGCACAGGAATATACAGATGCAATGACTCTGACAGGAACAAAAGTAGAAGGCTTTGAAAAACTGGATGCTGACCTTGAAAACATTGTCATCGGTCAGATTGAAAAAATAGAAAAACACCCGGATGCAGACAAACTGATCATCTGCCAGGTAAATGTAGGCAGCGAAACTGTACAGATCGTTACCGGTGCTCCTAATGTAAAAGAAGGGGACAAAGTGCCTGTAGTTCTGGATGGTGGACGTGTAGCCGGCGGACATGACGGAAAGAAGACCCCAGGTGGCATCAAAATCAAAAAAGGCAAACTCCGTGGTGTGGAATCCTGTGGTATGATGTGTTCCATCGAAGAACTGGGAAGCACAAGAGAAATGTACCCGGAAGCACCGGAATACGGTATCTACATTTTCCCGGAAGATGCAGTTGTAGGAGAAAGTGCAATCAAAGCACTGGGACTGGATGATGTTGTTTTTGAATACGAGATCACATCCAATCGTGTAGACTGTTATGGCGTGCTCGGCATTGCCAGAGAAGCAGCAGCAACTTTTGATAAGAAATTCATACCTCCTGTAGTAAAAGAAACAGGAAATGACGAAAAAGCATCTGACTATGTGAAAGTCACTGTAGAAGATCCAGAGCTTTGCCCAAGATATACTGCAAGAGTTGTCAAAAATGTCAAGATCGGACCTTCCCCGAAATGGATGCAGAGATGCCTGGCTTCCAATGGCATCCGCCCGATTAATAACTTGGTAGATATTACCAATTATGTAATGGAAGAATATGGACAGCCAATGCATGCCTATGATCTGGATACCATCGAAGGTCACGAGATTGTAGTACGTCGTGCAAAAGACGGTGAGACTTTTGTAACACTGGACGGACAGGAACGTACCATGGACAAAGATGTACTTATGATCTGTGACGGCAAAAAAGCTGTTGGTATTGCAGGAATCATGGGTGGCGAGAACTCCATGATCACAGACAATGTTCATACTGTACTTTTTGAAGCTGCATGCTTCAACGGAACAAACATCCGTCTTTCTTCCAAGAGAATCGGACTTCGTACAGATGCATCTGGAAAATTTGAAAAAGGTCTGGATCCTAACAATGCAAAAGCAGCCATTGATCGTGCATGCCAGCTGATGGAAGAACTGGGAGCAGGTGAAGTTGTAGGCGGTATCGTAGATGTCTGCAATGAAGTGAGAGAGCCATCCAGAGTACCATTTGAGCCGGAACGTATCAATGGACTTCTGGGAACAGATCTTACAAAAGAAGAAATGATCGCATACCTTGCAAAAGTAGAACTTGTTTATGATCCGGAGACAAATGAGATTGTAGCACCTACTTTCCGCCAGGATATTCACTGTATGGCAGACGTGGCAGAGGAAGTTGCCAGGTTCTTCGGATATGACAAGATTCCGACCACACTTCCTACAGGAGAAGCTACTACAGGAAGACTTCCGTTCAAACTCCGTATTGAACAGATCGCAAGAGATATTGCAGAATACTGTGGATTCTCAGAAGGCATGAGCTATTCCTTTGAAAGCCCGAAAGTATTTGACAAACTTCGTATTCCGGAGGACAGCGATCTCCGCAAAGTCATCACCATCAGCAATCCTCTGGGAGAAGACTACAGTGTAATGCGTACCACCACTCTGAACGGTATGCTTTCTTCCCTGGCAACCAACTACAACAGAAGAAATAAAGATGTACGTCTCTATGAGATTGGCAAAGTATATCTTCCAAAAGCACTTCCTCTTACAGAACTTCCAGATGAGAGAGTTCATTTTACGCTGGGAATGTACGGTGCAGGTGACTTCTTTGATATGAAGGGTGTATGCGAAGAATTCTTCGAAAAAGTCGGAATGAAAAAGAAACCTCATTATACACCGGACAGCAACAAAACTTACCTTCATCCTGGCAGACAGGCAAACATCGTATATGAAGGTAAAGTCGTAGGTTATCTTGGAGAGGTACATCCTCTGGTAGCAGATAACTACGGAATCGGTGACAGAGCTTACGTTGCAGTGATCGATATCAAAGATATTCTTGAATTCTGCAGCTTCAACCACAAATTCACCGGCATTGCCAAATATCCGGCAGTTACCAGAGATCTGAGTATGGTTGTTCCGAAAAAAGTTCTTGCAGGACAGATCGAAGATGTTTTGGTACAGAGAGGCGGAAAGATCCTGGAATCCTATCAGCTCTTTGATATTTATGAAGGAGCACAGATCAAAACTGGATATAAATCCATGGCATATTCTGTTGTATTCAGAGATCATGACAAGACCCTGGAAGAAGCAGAGATCACAGCAGCAATGAAGAAGATCCTCAACGGTCTTACAGATCTTGGAATCGAGCTGAGAAGCTGATGAAACTTTATATTGTACGTCATGGGGAGACAACCTGGAATGCACTTCACAAAGTTCAGGGCTCCGCAAACATTCCTCTTGCAGAAAAAGGGATTCAGCTGGCTGCCAGAACAGGGCAGGCACTGAAAGATGTCCCTTTTGATGTCTGCTTTACCAGCCCTCTGCAGCGGGCAAGACAGACAGCAGAACTTATTCTGGGAGACCGCAAAGACAAAATCCCCATGATTTTTGACAAAAGAATTCAGGAAATCAACTTCGGTGATCTGGAAGGGGTTGTGTGCAAGGATCAGAAAGGAAATTTCCTGAATGAACAAATGAAGCTTTTTTTTACGGATCCCCTGAAATTTCAGAGACCGGAACATGGTGAAGATATTCAGGACATCCTGAAAAGGACCAGAGAGTTCTGGCTGGAAAAAATATCAGATCCGGTTCTTCAGGACAAAACAGTCCTGATAGCTTCTCATGGATGTGCAGTGCGGGCACTCCTTCAGAATATTTATCAGGATCCGGAACATTTCTGGCATGGCTGCGTTCCGCCTAACTGCAGCATTAACCTTGTAGAAGTAAAAAATGGAGAAGCAGTTTTTCTTGAGGAAGACAAAGTATATGCATAATATAAGAGCAGTTCTGGAGCATGGCTTCAGGGCTGCTTTTTGCCGTTTCTGTGTAAATTTTATGTAACTGTTCACAGGTTACTGTGAAGGTCGTGAACAGTAACGATTTTATTGTGACAGGTGGGGAAAGTGGAGAAAACAGCTTGTTACACAGAAAATGGTATGATAAGATAAGAAATGCCAAAAAGGCATTAAGGAGGCTGATTATGAGGAAAAAAGTAATAAATGTTCTTCTGTTTGTGGCAGTTCTGGCAGCAGCCATAGGCATGACTTTGTATGTGGGACAGGGAGCCCGGGGAGTTCTCCTTTATAACTTTGTTTTCCTGGGAATTATGGTGATCGTATATGTTGCCGGACTTTTTGGCGGCATGTTCCGTATGAACAGGATCACAGAGGCACTGGATGATGGGGCGCAGGAACTGAAGAATCTGTTGGAAGAACCAGGCAGAGTAGACAGCTCCAGGATCTCTTCGCTGAACGGTATTTTTCACCATCGTTATCTGGATGCCAGAATGCAGGCATTTACCGATGGCGTAGCCAAAAGTGAAGAAGGCATTGTTGACATTGAACAGTATATTAATGAAGATGATCTGGATGTCCACGTACATAAGAAACTTCTGGAGATCGCACCGGACTTTTTTACAAGTATCGGTATTCTGGGTACTTTTGTAGGTCTTGTATGGGGACTTAAGAATTTTTCTCCTACAGATTATGAGGCTATGACCAATTCTGTATCCTCACTGGTAGATGGTATCAAGGTAGCATTCCTTACTTCCATTTATGGTATTGCGATGTCTGTTGTATACAGTTCCGGCATGAAAGCAGAGTATGCATCTATGACAGGCAGTCTTCAGAGATTTCTGGATACTTTTCATGCGTATGTTATGCCTACCGCCGAAAGCGAATCCATGAACCTTCTGGTGGCAAGTCAGAAGAATCAGGCAGAATCCATGAACCTGATGGCAGAAAAGGTTTCCGGACAGATGGCAGAAAGTTTCGAGAAGGTTATCACACCTACCTTCCAGAAAATGAACGATTCGCTGGATGTGTTGGTTTCTTCTGTGACCAGATGTCAGGAAGATGCGATAAAAGAGATACTGGATACTTTTCTGAAAGAGATGAATCTGTCTTTCCGTACACAGTTTAAGGATTTTGGCAAGGCACTGACCCAGCTGAAAGATGCACAGACAGACAACGTAAATTATACCACAAATCTTTATCAGGCTATGAGTCACCAGCTCAGCGAAGCTTATACCCAGCACGAAAAAGCAATGAAATCTATGCTGGAAGAATCCACAGCTGTCCAGAAAGAATATCTGGACAGAGCCAACAGGATACTTACAGACAATCAGACCATTCAGAAGGAACAGCAGGCAGATTATCAACATCTGGCAGACTATCTGAAAGAAGCCGAGACTTCTTCTGCCAAGTTCTGGGTTGCATGTAACCAGACCATGCAGAAATACGTAGAGGCAGCTACCTCAGGTATGGAAAAGGTAACTGCAGCCGAACATGCAAACGAAGAATTCGCCAGGTCCGGACAGAAGCTGGTAGAAGAGCTGGATAAGGGCCTTCAGGAATTTATGAAGTATCAGGCTCAGTCATATAAGACCATGGAGCAGGTTCGCAGACTCCTCTCAGATATATCTGCTGCAGGCACCGGCGATGTTCGCCTGACAGGAGGTAAGAATGCACAGAGAGAAAGCCTGGATGAACTGAAGGAACTTCTGGAGAATCAGGGAGAGCAGCAACAGATTCTTCTGGAAGAGATCACCAGAAACTTCCGGGAACTTACCAAAAGTGCACAGAAAGGCAAATTCGGCATATTCAGATAAAAGGAGAAGCAGATGCGCAGAAAGAAAAAATCAGAAGACAGCGGATTTAATGTCTGGCGGTCTTACTCCGACATGATGGCAGGTGTCCTTCTTCTGTTTATTCTGATCATGTGTGTGACTCTTTTTCAGGCTCAGCAAAGCTACAACGAAAGTCTTCAGGAGCGTGATGAAAAGATTGCTCTTCAGGAAGAATACAATCAGGAACTTCTGGACAAACAGAACGCACTGGATGAAAAAGACGGTACCATTCAGAGTCAGGATGAACAGCTGAAAAGCCAGAGCGAGCAGCTGGCAACCCAGCAGGCAAAACTAAAAGAGCAGGAGCAGAAGCTTTCAGATCAGCAGGATCAGCTGACAGCACTGGCTGCCAAATTAAAAAAACAGAAAAAAACTTTAAATAAACAGCAGGCAGCACTGGATGAAAAGACAGCGCTGCTGAAAGATCAGCAGGAACAGATCGACCAGATCATCGGAGTGAAGGCAGATGTTATTGAAGCTCTTAAGAAAGAATTTTCCAAAAACAACATAGATGTAAATATTGATGCACAGACAGGAGCCCTGACTCTTCAGTCCAATGTCCTTTTTAATTATGATGAGTCAGATTTAAGCGATGCAGGTAAAACAGCCCTGGAGCAGATCCTGCCTATTTACTGCAAAGTCCTTCTTCAGGACGATTACAAGGACTATCTGGCAGAGATCATCATTGACGGTTATACAGATACAGACGGAGATTACAGCTATAATCTCCAGCTGTCCCAGCAGAGATCCCTGGCTGTAGCACAGTATCTTCTGGACATTCAGGGGAATTTCCTCAGTTCAGACCAGTCCGGTGATCTTCAGCAGTTTCTTACAGTAAACGGACATTCAATGGCCAATCCTGTGCTGGATGCAGATGGAAATGTAGATAAAGACGCATCCAGACGAGTGGAAATCAAATTCCGGCTGAAAGATGACGAGATGATCGATGAACTGAATCAGATCATGTCAGATAAGTAAATTTTAATTAGGTCTTGCAATGGCAGGGATTCTATAGTATAATCAACGATGTTGTAAAAAAGATGGTCCTCTGTTACAGATCATGTATTAAGAACATCCAGATAAGAATAGGAGAGAAAAAATGAACGACATTATCAGAAACATTGAAGCAGAACAGCTGAAAGCTGAAGTACCGCAGTTCCGTACAGGAGACACAGTAAGAGTACACGCACTGATCAAAGAAGGAAACCGTGAACGTGTTCAGGTATTTGAAGGAACAGTTCTTAAGAAACAGGGTGGAAGCACAAGAGAAACTTTCACAGTAAGAAAGAGCTCTAACGGAGTAGGCGTTGAGAAAACATGGCCACTGCACTCCCCACACGTTGTTAAAGTAGAAGTTATCCGTCATGGTAAAGTTCGCCGTGCTA
>URXG01000031.1 GCA_900551715.1 uncultured Blautia sp.
TATGGCAGCCAGAAAACTGTATCCAGTGTAACCGTTGTGCATATGTCTGCCCACATGCAGCAATCCGTCCGGTAGCACTGACAGAAGAAGAAGCTGCAAACGCTCCTGAAGGAATGACTACTCTGCCAATGACTGGTATGAAAGAATACAAATTCACAATGACTGTATCTGCTTATGACTGTACAGGTTGTGGATCCTGTGCTAACGTTTGCCCAGGCAAAAAAGGTGCAAAAGCCCTTGCTATGGAAAACATGGAAGCAAACGCAGGACTTCAGAAATTCTTCGATTACGGGGTTGAACTTCCGGTTAAAGAAGAAGTTATTGCTAAATTCAAAGAAACAACAGTTAAGGGAAGCCAGTTCAAACAGCCTCTGCTTGAGTTCTCCGGAGCTTGTGCAGGTTGTGGTGAGACTCCTTACGCAAAACTGATCACTCAGCTGTTCGGTGACAGAATGTACATTGCAAATGCTACAGGATGTTCCTCTATCTGGGGTAACTCTTCACCGTCTACACCATACACAACCAACGCTAAAGGACAGGGTCCTGCATGGGCTAACTCACTGTTCGAAGACAACGCTGAGTTTGGTTATGGTATGCTTCTTGCTCAGAGAGCTATCCGTGATGGCCTGAAAGCAAAAGTAGAAGCTGTTGTAGCTGATGGTAAAGACGAAGCAGTAAAAGAAGCTGGTCAGGAATGGCTGGATACATTTGCTGTAGGAGCAACTAACGGTGCAGCAACAGACAAACTCATCGCAGCTCTGGAAGCATGCGGATGTGATGCAGCAAAAGAAATCCTTGCTCAGAAAGATTATCTGTCCAAGAAATCCCAGTGGATCTTCGGTGGTGATGGATGGGCTTACGATATCGGATTCGGTGGTGTTGACCATGTTCTCGCAAGCGGACGTGACATCAACGTAATGGTATTCGATACAGAAGTTTACTCCAACACAGGCGGACAGTCTTCCAAATCTACACCTACAGGTGCAATTGCTCAGTTCGCAGCTGGTGGTAAAGAAACTAAGAAGAAAGATATGGCTTCCATCGCAATGAGCTATGGTTATGTATACGTAGCACAGATCTCCATGGGTGCTGACTTCAACCAGACTGTTAAAGCAATTGCTGAAGCAGAAGCTTATCCGGGACCATCCCTGATCATTGCTTATGCTCCATGTATCAACCATGGTATCAAGAAAGGTATGGCAAAAGCTCAGACAGAAGAAGAACTGGCAGTTAAATGTGGATATTGGCACAACTTCCGCTTCAACCCGGCAGCAGACAAGAAATTTGCTCTGGATTCCAAGACACCGGATATGGAGAACTATATGGACTTCCTGAACGGTGAGGTTCGTTACAATTCTCTGCAGCGTCAGAATCCTGAAAAAGCAGCAAGACTGTTTGCTAAGAACGAATCTGAAGCAAAAGCAAGATATGCATATCTGAATAAACTCGTAGCTATGTACGGCGAAGAAGAATAATTCGGATTGTCAGGCCGTGGTACTTTATGTACCGCGGCTTTTTTTAATATAATCCGAATTTTAGAGAGAATTTAAAATATGAAAAAAATAACATCAAAAACAAAAAATGCTGATTTTTACCTGGTTTATACACTGACCTTTCTTGCATTGTCACTTTTTTTGTTCCTGCAGTTTTATCTGAATGGGAAATCTCTGGTATGGAAACACGATGGGGTACCTCAGCATCTGAATTCTTTGTCTTATTATGGAGAATATTTGAGAGGGATACTGTATTCTCTGTTTGTTGAACATAAATGTAAAATTCCTATGTGGGACATGCATATCGGCTATGGTTCCGATATCCTGACTACACTTCATTATTATGTAATCGGAGATCCACTTACGTTGCTGTCTGTACTGGTAAAACCGGAACATACAGAAAAACTTTACGAATTTCTGATCTTCCTGCGAATCTATTTGGCTGGAATCACATTCAGCAGATATGCTTTTTATCACAAAAATTCCAAACAGGCTGTATTTATGGGGACAATGATCTACATTTTTGCAGGCTGGACAATTTATGCTTCCATGAAGCATCCTTATTTTTCCAATCCAATGATCTATCTTCCTCTGATCCTTATGGGGATCGACAAGATTTATCGGAAGGAAAAACCTTATATTTTTATATGGTCTGTAGCACTGGCAGGATTTTCCAATTTCTACTTCTTTTATATGCTGGGAATTTTTATGGTGCTTTATGCTGTGTTCCGTTTCTTTGAACAGTTTCAGGACCGTTCTCTGAAAAACATCAGTAAATGGCTGGGAATTTTTGCTGTTTATTCTGTGATCGCGGTACTGATCGCAGCAGTGGTTTTGCTTCCGGTGATTCTGCCGGTATTTGGAACAGACCGGTTCAAAGCGGAGAATTACGTGCCGCTTTTTTATGACAGAATTTATTACGAAAAATATCTTGGATGTCTGATCGGCGAAAATATGATCCAGTGGGGAGTGGCTGGTTATTCGGCTGTTTCACTGGCAGGCGTGTTTGTTTTATTCAGCAGAAGAAAGAAGTACAGAACTCTGAAAGCCGGTTTTGTGATGCTGAATCTGTTTCTTCTTCTTCCTTTTGCAGGACATGTGTTGAATGGTTTTTCATACGTGTCCAACCGGTGGATCTGGGCATATGGAATGCTGATAGCTTATATCTTTGTAAAAATATATCCGGACCTTTTTACTTTGACATTAAAAGAAAAAAGGAGAATGTTTGTGATTTCACTGGTGTACTGTGGGCTGGCTCTTTTCTGGAATGCCTCCAGAACACAAAGAAATCTGATGGCAGTTCTTATACTGAGTATTTCTGTTTTTGTGATACTGACCTATGGAACTGTTTTTGTAAAAAAGAAAAATCTCACGATCATGCTTTCAGGACTTCTTATTACCGGAATCGGATTTAATATTTATTATCAATACTCACTTGAAAAAGATTATCTGTCAGAATTTGCAGAACAGGGCGAGGCAATGAGCAAACTGGAAGCAGGCACAGATCTTGCTGTTCTGGATGCAGGAGATGATTCACTTTATCGATATGACCAGATGGATGCGCTTTCCTGTGAAAATTCTTCCATGCATATGGGGACCAATGGAACTGCCTATTATTTCAGCGTGGCAAGTGAGAGTATTGGCAGATTTTTTGATGAAATGTATCTGAATACGCCCTGGGAACAGCATTATGAGAATCTGGACAGCCGAACTATTCTGGACAGACTGGCTGCTGTGAAGTATTTTGTAGTAGATAAGAATGGAAATCGCTATCTTCCCTATGGTTTTACAGAAGTGAAGGGAGAATCCAAAAAAGAAAAGAAAGAATACAAAGCCTATCGGAACAATATAGAACTGCCCCTGGGATACACTTACGATTCTTATATTCCCAGGTCAGAATATGAAAAGATGTCTGTCACAGAAAAACAGCAGGCACTTTTGCAGGGGGTGGTGATGGAGGACAGTTTTCTGCCGGAAACAGAACCGGTATATAATGACAAAGAACTGTCTTACCGGATGATCGCAGGTAAAGGTGTGAAAGTAAAAGACGGAAAAATTACTGTGACCAAAGAGAACGCCATTTTGAAACTGGTGTTTCATGGGCTCAGTGACAGCGAAACTTATCTTGTGACAGAGAATCTGAACTATGACGGTTTATCGCCCAGAGAACTGATCAGTGACAAAAAATGGGAAAAAATGACTCCTTATAAGCAGAATCAGGTTCTTTATGAAAATAATAACTGGCGTTACTGGAAAGAAAGTCAGAAAGCTTCTATCAAGGTAAGTGGAAACTTTCCTGCCAAAACTATACGTATTTTTACGGATAAATACAATGCATACAGCGGCAAACACAATTTTCTCTGTAATACCGGTTATGACAAAAATAACAGAACTTCCATTATGCTGACCTTTGAAAATACAGGAGTTTATACTTTTGACAGCATCAAAGTCATCAGTCAGCCAGTGAAGGAACTGGATACCCAGACAGAAAAACTGAAACAGGAAACTCTGGAAGATGTGAAATTGGTAACGAATGGACTGGAAGGAAAAATTTCTGTATCAGAACCAAAGGTACTTCTGATCGCTCTGCCATACAGCAAAGGGTTCAAAGCTTATGTAGACGGAAAAGAAACAGAGCTTAAGGAGGCGGATACCATGTATATGGCACTGGAACTGGAACCAGGAGAACATGAGATCCGGCTTACCTACTGTACACCTTACCTGCCTGCAGGCTTCAGCTTGACTTGTATCGGTATCCTGTGCTACAGTGTTGTGGTACTGAAAAACAGAAAGAAAAGGACTGCTGCGAAGGTTGTTGAGCAGTTACAGAAAAGAGGAAGATAATGAGTTTGTTATCAGTAGTAATTCCTGCCTACAATGAAGAACTGATGGTGGGAAAAACCTGCAGGGTACTCCATGATATACTGACAAAAGCAGGAATCAGATATGAACTTGTTTTGGTAAACGATGGATCAAAGGACAGAACCTGGGAAGAAATCCAGGCTGCCGGAAAAAAGGATCAGCATATTCTGGGCGTACATTTTTCCCGCAACTTCGGAAAAGAATCTGCTGTTTTTGCAGGCATGGCACAGACAACGGGAGATGTGGTAGCAGTAATGGACTGTGATCTTCAGCATCCGCCGGAAGTTCTTCTGGAAATGTATCACAAATGGGAAGAAGGCTACCAGGTCATAGAAGGCATCAAGAAGAGCAGAGGAAAAGAAAGTTTTCTTCACAAAGAAAGTGCAGGATTTTTTTATGGAATCATGTCCCGGATTACCAGAATTGACATGCAGAACACTTCGGACTTTAAAATGTTGGACCGCCAGGTGGTAAATACGATTCTTTCCATGCCGGAAAGAAATATGTTTTTCCGGGCAACCACTTCCTGGGTAGGATACAGGACTACCTATGTGGAATTTGAGGTAAGAGAGAGGGAAGCAGGGGAATCTAAGTGGTCCACCTGGTCCCTGGTTAAATATGCATTTACAAATATTGTTGCATTTACAACGATTCCCCTTCAGTTTGTAACTGTTGGGGGAGGCATTTGTTTTCTGTGTTCCCTGATTCTTATGATTTATTCTCTGGTGCAGTATTTTACCGGACATGCGATAGAAGGTTACACTACCATACTGTTGGTAATGCTTCTTCTGGGAAGTGCAGTGATGCTCAGCCTGGGTATTATCGGATATTATATGGCGAAGATCTATGAAGAAGTAAAGCATAGACCAAGATATATTATTTCACAGATTGTCCGGGGAAACCAGGATGCAACTGAAAATACGAAACATGATATATGACAGGAGAAAAAGTAATGAAAAAGCTGACAGGAATTTTCTGGAAGTGTTATAATAATGATATTCTGCGGTATATTTTCTGGGGAGGGTGTACCACACTGGTTAACCTGATCTCTTTTTATATATTACGCAAATGTCATCTGGGACTGAATACAGCAAATGTGTTTTCCATTATCCTGGCGATCCTGTTTGCTTATATGGTGAATTCCAGGTTTGTATTCCAGGACAAATGCGAGACCCTGAAAGACCATATCCAGCCTTTTGTTAAGTTTATCAGTGCCCGTCTGGTAAGCATGGTTGTGGAAGTTGGAGGCGTGTGGCTTCTGGTAGAAGTAATGGGACTGAATGACATGATCGGTAAATTTATCACTCAATTTATCGTTATGGCGCTGAACTATCTGTTTAGTAAATTTTTTGTATTTACAACAGGAAAATCAAAAGAAAGTGAGACAAAATGACATTAGAAGAGATTTTAAAACAGATCAGACCACTGAACAAAGAAGCTATGGAAAGTGCAGGAAAACGCTGGGACAGCATTGCAAAACCACTTCATTCCCTTGGAAAGATGGAAGATCTGGTGATCCAGATCGCAGGAATCCAGGAAACACCGGATATTTCTGTCAAAAAACGTGCTCTGGTTTCCATGTGTGCGGATAACGGAGTCGTAGAAGAAGGAGTTACCCAGACAGGACAGGAAGTAACAGCCATTGTAGCTGAAAACTTCCTAAGTGGCGATACTTCTGCCTGTGTTATGTGCAGACAGTGTGGAACAGATGTATTTCCTGTAGATGTGGGAATGGTTGTAAATACAAAAGTACCTACAGACCTGAAAGTGGCTATGGGAACCAAAAACATGACAAAAGAACCTGCAATGACCAGAGAAGAAGCTATCAAAGGGCTGGAGGCAGGTATCGAAATGGTCAGAAGACTGAAAGAAAAGGGATATACACTTCTGGCAACAGGTGAAATGGGAATCGGCAATACCACTACCAGCAGTGCAGTGGCTTCTGTCCTTCTGAATGAGCCTGTAGAAAAAATGACAGGACGTGGAGCAGGACTTTCCAGTGAAGGTCTGAACCGTAAGATCGCAGCAATCGAGAAAGCAGTAGAAGTAAATAAACCAGATCCTTCCGATGCTATTGATGTACTGGCAAAGGTAGGAGGATTTGACATTGCAGGTATGGCAGGGGTGTTTCTTGGAGGAGCTGCTCTTAGAGTACCGGTAGTGATCGATGGATTTATTTCCTGTGTATCTGCCCTTATTGCAAAAAAAATCTGTCCTACAGCAGGGGATTATATGATCGCTTCCCACGTTTCCAAAGAACCGGCAGCCAAACTACTCCTGGAAGCACTGGAGAAAGAAGCAGTGATCCATGGAGATATGTGTCTGGGAGAAGGCAGCGGTGCAGTAGCACTTTTCCCTTATATTGATATGGGAATTGCTGTTTATGAATCCATGAGTACATTTGAGGATATTCATGTAGAACAGTATGAGGAGCTGAAATAAAAATGATGATCCTTGTAACGGGAGGCAGTGGCAGTGGCAAGTCTGCTTTTGCAGAAGACTGTGTGCTGGCTCTTGGAGAAAAAAAGAGAATTTATATTGCAACAATGTTTCCTTTTGATGAAGAAAGCAAAAAACGTGTTGCCCGTCACAGAAACATGCGTAAAGGTAAGGGATTTGAGACGGTGGAATGTTATGCAGGTCTTAAGAATGTACGGATAGATAAGAACAGTACGGTCCTTCTGGAATGTATGTCCAATCTTGTGGCAAACGAAATGTTTCAGGAATCCGGTGCCGGAGAAAATACAGTAAATGCAGTGATGGAAGGGATTAGAAGCCTCAGGGAACAGACAGGAGATCTGGTGATTGTTACCAATGAGATTTTTTCAGAGGCAGCCAGATACGAAGGAGAAACAGAAACCTATCAGAGATATCTGGGAGAGATCAACCAGAAACTTGCAGTTCTTTCAGATCAGGTGGTGGAGGTGGTCTATGGTATTCCTGTGTATCACAAACAGGAGCTGGCGCCCCTTGATTTTGAAAAAATACATAAATAAGAGAGGACTTTCTGATGAAAAGTTTATGGAACAGTTTTAAGATTGCATTTGCCATGTTTTCCAAGATTCCTGTGCCTCAGGCGGACTGGAGTAAAGAAAACATGAAATACATGTTCTGCTTTTTTCCCTTTATCGGAGCAGTGATCGGAGCAGTATCTCTCCTTGTGGCAAGAGCAGGCTGGTATTTTGGATTTGGAAATGGTTTCCTCACTATGGTGCTGGTAATGGTGCCAGTGGTGATCACAGGTGGAATCCATGTGGACGGACTTCTGGATACTTCGGATGCTTTAAGCTCCTGGCGTGACAGAGAGAAACGTCTGGAGATTCTGAAGGATTCTCATGCAGGTGCATTTGCTGTTATTACAGCCTGCGTCTATTTTATGGCATTTTATGGTGGATACAGCCAGATCAGTGACAACTGGCAGGCAATCTGCATTATGGCACTGGGATTCTGCATGTCCAGATGTTTTTCCGGTCTTGGGGTCTTAAGCCTTCCCAAGGCGAATGCTTCCGGTACAGTAGCTGAATTTTCCCGTAAAGCAGAGGATCGTCCGGTGCGTATTACATTAATCATTTATCTGATTTTTCTTTTTGGAGGAGCAGTGTACATCCGGCCGGTATGGGGCGTAGCTGTCTGTGCGACAGCCGTTCTTGTGTTTATGTTTTACAGATACAAAGCCATGAAATATTTTGGAGGGACAACAGGAGATCTTTCCGGATACTTCCTCTGTCTCTGCGAAGTCTGGATGGTGCTGGTGCTGGCAGTGGTAACCACTGTATTTCCGGCATAAAGGAGGAAGATTATGGAAATGATCATAGGTGGAGCTTTTCAGGGCAAAAGTTCTCTTGCAGAATCAAAATATCCGGATATCCGCTGGGTAAAGGGTGCAGAGGCAGACTGGGAAGCTATCAGCAATGCAAAAGGAATTCTGGGATTCCATGAATATATCCGAAAAGAACTGAAAGAAGGCAGGGAGGTAACCTCTCTTGCAAAAGATCTGATCCAGGCGAATCCAGATGTAGTGATCGTGTCAGACGAAGTAGGATATGGGGTAGTTCCCATAGATGCTTTTGACCGGAAATACCGGGAGGCAGTAGGAAGAGTGTGTACAGAACTTGCAGGATACAGTCACAGAGTAACAAGAGTAGCCTGCGGAATCGGGATGGTGATCAAAGATGCTTAACATATGGCTGGTAAGACATGGAATGACAGAGGGAAATATCCATCAGAGATACATAGGGACTACAGATGAACCATTGTGCATCAGGGGAAAAGAAACTCTGAAGATGATGGCCTATCCGGAACCGGAGGCGCTTTTTGTAAGTCCTCTTCTCCGCTGCAGAGAAACAGCAGAGATCCTTTTTCCGGATAATGAAGGAGAGATCATCGAAGAACTTGCCGAGTGTGATTTCGGAGAATTTGAAAACAAAAATTATAAAGAACTGTCAGACAATCCCCATTATCAGCAGTGGGTAGACAGTAATGGAACCCTTCCGTTCCCTGGAGGGGAAAGCAAAGAACAGTGCCGGGACAGAAACCTGGATGGATTGGAAAAGATCATAGACATCTGCCTGAAAAATAAGATTCAGGAAGCAGCGGCAGTAGTTCATGGTGGAACCATTATGAATATTATGGAAGCCTATGGA
The DNA here is from genome assembly GCA_900551715.1 of uncultured Blautia sp. Taxonomy (GTDB): domain Bacteria; phylum Bacillota; class Clostridia; order Lachnospirales; family Lachnospiraceae; genus Blautia_A. Next base: position 8,999 of record URXG01000031.1, read on the forward strand.
GAGCCGAAAAAAAGTTTTTATGACTGGCATGTAGGCAACGGACAGGGCTATCTGGTGGAGGTAGATACCGAAGCCTGGAAACAGGGAAATAAAACACTGAAAGTACTGAAATCCACAAAGAAATAAAAACAGACTGGTTATTTGACAGAAAATATGTTACAGTATGGTAGTGGAGAGCAACGGAGCGCAGAAGTTTCGTTGCTTTTTTGTTTTATAGAAGATTACTCTGTAATGTTCCAATAAAGCAAAAAACGCTCTGCGTGTACAGAAATATACAAAATTTTTTTAAAGACAAAAATGTTTTTGCAAAAATAGTTGAAATAACGAAGGATTTATGTTAGATTATATAGTATAAAATTCCTAAAATTATTAATGAATTCAGAAATGATATTGGGAAAAATTTACAAGAGAGGGAGGAATCAGTATGCTGGTAGTAGGAAATGGAAGACTTATCACAAGAGATCCGTCCAATGCATTTACAGAGAACGGTGCAGTTGCCATAAACGGAAGCATAATAGAAGCAGTGGGAACTACAGAAGACATAAGAAAGGCGTACCCGAAGGCAGAGTATATCAATACTCATGGAGGGGTGATCATGCCGGCATTTATCAATGCACATGAACATATCTACAGTGCTTTTGCAAGAGGTCTGAATGTGAATGGTTATCATCCAGAGGGATTTCTGGACATTTTGGATGGCATGTGGTGGAATATTGACCGTCACCTGACTCTGGAACAGACCAGACTTTCTGCTTATGCCACCTATATTGATTCTATCAAAAACGGTGTAACTACAGTATTTGACCACCATGCAAGTTTCGGTAGTATTGAAGGTTCCCTGCATGCCATCGAGGAAGCTGCCCTGGATCTGGGAATCCGTACCTGCCTCTGTTATGAGATTTCGGACAGAGACGGCATGGACAAGTCCAGGCAGTCTGTGATGGAGAATGTAAATTTTATCAGACATGTCCAGAAAGAAAATAATGATATGGTAGCAGCCATGATGGGAATGCATGCATCTTTTACCATCTCAGATGAGACTATGGAGCTCTGCAACGAGCTGAAACCGGAAGGTGTAGGATATCATATCCACGTGGCAGAGGGGATTTATGATCTTCATCAGTGTCTGAAAGAACATGGCAAGCGTATTGTGGATCGGCTTTATGACTGGAACATCTTAGGACCAAAGACACTTTTAGGCCATTGTATTTATGTAAACGAACATGAGATGAACCTGATCAGAGAAACAGATACTATGGTGGTGCATAATCCGGAGTCCAATATGGGCAATGCCTGCGGATGCCCTCCTACTATGGAGATGGTACATAAGGGAATCCTTACAGGTCTGGGAACAGACGGATATACCCATGATATGATGGAATCATGGAAGGTAGCCAATATCCTCCACAAACACCATCTCTGCGATCCGAAGGCTGCATGGGGAGAAATCCCGCAGATGCTTTTTGAGGGGAATGCAGAGATCGCAGCACGTTATTTCCGAACTAAACCGGGAATGCTGAAAAAAGGAAGTGCGGCAGATGTGATCGTAGTAGATTACAATCCTCTTACACCAATGAATGAAAGTAATCTGAATGGTCATCTGCTTTTTGGCATTAACGGAAGTATGGTAAGGACCACCATCTGTAACGGCAAGGTTCTTATGAAAAACAGAGAGCTCTGCGTATGTGATGAAGAAAAAATCATGGCAGACTGCAGAAAGGCAGCAGGAGAGCTTGCAAAGAGCATTAACGGTTAAAGAATTAAACTTAAAATAAAAAGAACAATACCCCCGGGGAAACAGGAGGCACAATTATGAGTGATATCATGAAAAGTATTCCATTTGGCCAGATGATGGAATGGATACTTGCAGAATATAAAAGAACAGGTCAGGTATTTGGAATCCAGAAGGCCTATGTAGCAGATCAGTCAGAAACAACAGAAATTTTTGGGCGTAAACTGGAAAATCCTGTAGGACCGGCAGCAGGTCCTCATACACAGCTGGCGCAGAATCTGGTAGCAGCCTATTATGCAGGGGCAAGATTTTTCGAGCTGAAAACAGTTCAGAAAATGGATGGACCGGAGCTTTCTGCATGTATTCCCAAACCATGTATTGTAGCAGAGGAAGAAGCCTATAACTGCGAATGGTCCACAGAACTTTATGTTCCACAGGCTATGAACGAGTACATAAAGGGATGGGTGCTTATCCATGTGATTGCCAGGGAATTTGGACTTGGAAGCCCGGATGGCTTTCAGTTTAATATGTCCTGTGGCTATAACCTGAAAGGTATTCAGGATCCAAAGATCGATGATTTCATTGAAGGACTGAAAGATGCAAAAGATACAGAGTGCTTTAAAGAATGTAAGAGCTGGCTTCTGGAACATACAGATCTCTTTGAACATGTTACAAAAGAAGATATTGAGGCGATCCCTTCGGAAATCTGCAATTCCATTACACTTTCCACTATGCATGGATGCCCACCGCAGGAAATCGAAAACATCGTCATGTATCTTTTGAAAGAAAAGCACATCAACACTTACGTGAAGTGTAATCCTACACTTCTGGGTTATGACTTTGTCCGTAAGACTATGGATGATCTGGGCTATGATTATATGTCATTTACAGATTTTCATTTCAAAGATGATCTGCAGTATGAAGATGCAGTGCCCATGCTGGAACGTCTTATGGATATAGCTGCAGAAGAGGGTCTGGCATTTGGGGTAAAACTGACCAATACTTTCCCTGTGGAAATCAGGAGAGGGGAACTTCCCGGAGAGGAAATGTACATGTCCGGTAAAGCTCTTTTCCCACTTTCCATTTCTGTGGCAGCCCGTCTGGCAGAGTCTTTTGAAGGCAGACTTCCCATGTCATTTTCCGGTGGAGCAGACCAAAAAAATATTGCAGATATTATAAATTGTGGTATCTGGCCGGTAACAGTGGCGACAGCTCTTCTGAAACCAGGCGGATACAAATGGATGACACGTATTGCAGAAGAGGCAAAAAAATGTAAGCCAGGTAAAACGGGAGAAGTTTCTGTAGAAGCTGTAAAGAAACTGGCAGCAGAATCTCTTGGGGATGCTCATTATGAAAAGAACAAAAAGAAGCCATCTGCCAAAAGAACAGAAGAGAGATCTCCGCTTCTGGACTGCCTGAAGAAAAGAGAAACAGAAGGGAAGAAAGAATTTACAGTACACAAACGTGTCTGTGGGAACTGTGTGGATGTCTGTCCAAACCGTTCCAATGTCCTGATAGAAGTAGCATCCATGGAACTTCTGCAGGTGCTTCATGTAGATCAGATGTGTAATGAATGTGGCAACTGTCGTTCTTTCTGCCAGTATGCAGGAGCACCTTATAAAGACAAATTTACATTGTTTGCCACAGAAGAAGATATGAAGGACAGCACCAACGATGGATTTACTGTTCTTAACAGAGAAACAAAAGAAATAAAACTCCGTATTGGCGGCAGAGAAGAAATCCTGAAGGCAGATCAGCCATCCGGAATTCTTACAGAGGGATTATCAGAGTTGATCTGTGCAGTGATCGGAGATTACGGATATCTGTTGTAAAGCAGAGAAAAATGATTTGCTAAGGCAAATGGAAAAGGAGAATCCGCAATGGCTACATTTACAGTAAACGGACAGACTGTTACTTCTTTCAAAAATCAGAAATTGTTAAGGTTTTTAAGGGATGAACTTCATCTGACATCTGTAAAAGACGGATGCAGTGAAGGCGCATGTGGAGCCTGCACAGTGCTTATCAATGGAAAAACATGTAAGGCATGTGTTCCGGATACGGATCAGTTGGAAGGGAAAGATATCATTACCGTAGAAGGTTTGTCAGAATGGGAAAAACAGGTATATACCTATGCATATGGAAAAGCCGGTGCAGTACAGTGCGGATTCTGTATTCCGGGGATGGTCATGTGTACCAAGGCACTTCTGGATAAAAATATGGAGCCTTCTGATGATGAAATCCGGTATGCACTTCGAAATAATTACTGCAGGTGTACCGGATACATAAAGATTATGGATGCAGTACGGCTTTCTGCCAGGATTCTGAAAGAAGGGATACTTCCGGATGATGGTGATCCTTCCTGGACGCTGGGCAGCAGAGTTTCCAGAATTGATGTGGAAGAAAAAGTTCTTGGAACAGGAAAATATCCGGATGATTTTTATCTGGAAGGGATGCTTTACGGCACTGCTTTGAGAAGTCAGTATGCCAGAGCGAGAGTGCTGTCCATAGATATCTCCAAAGCCAGAGCACTGCCAGGTGTGGAGGCAGTGGTTACAGCAGAAGATATTCCCGGAGAAAACAAGATCGGACATCTGAAACATGATCAGTATACATTGATTCCTGTTGGAGGTCTGGTTCATTATCTGGGGGATGCTATTGTTCTGGTTGCTGCTGTGGACAGAGAGACTGCAGAAAAAGCCAAAAAGCTGATCAAAGTAGAATACGAAGTACTGCCCTGCATTCATACCATAGAAGAAGCGGCAGCACCGGATGCACCAAAAGTTTTTGACGAAGAGGAAAACAATATCTGTTCCTACAAGCATATCAGCAGAGGAAATGCAGAAGAGGCAATAAAAAATTCCACTTATGTGATTTCGCATCATTTTGAGACCCCATGGACAGAGCATGCGTTTCTGGAGCCGGAATGTGCAGTGGCTTTTTATGATGAAGATGGAGATGTGTTTATTTATTCTACAGACCAGTCGGCACATCAGACCCTTCATGAATGTTCTCTTCTTCTGGGAACAGACAGAGTAAAAGTACAGAATGCTCTGGTAGGAGGCGGATTTGGAGGTAAAGAAGATATGACAGTACAGCATCTGGCTGCTCTTCTCACCTATGTGACAAAAAAACCTGTGAAGGTGAAACTCACCAGAGCAGAGTCTCTTCTGGTTCATCCGAAACGCCATCCATTCTATATGGATATGACTATGGGCTGTGACAAAGATGGCAACATTATGGGAGTAAAAGCCACTGTGAAATCAGACACAGGAGCTTTCGCGTCTCTGGGAGGGCCGGTACTGGAACGTGCCTGTACCCATGCGGCAGGACCTTATCATTATGAGAATTTTGAAATCGAAGGCACTGCTTATTATACCAATAATCCACCGGCAGGAGCTTTCCGGGGATTTGGTGTGACACAGACTTGTTTTGCTACAGAAACTCTTCTGAATATGATGGCAGATAAGGTAGGAATCACACCATGGGAAATCCGTTACCGGAATGCCATTCGCCCGGGAGAAGTCCTTCCTAACGGACAGATTGTAGACGAATCTACAGGTCTGGTGGAGACTCTTGAGGCAGTCAGAGAAGAGTTTGATAAAGCCATGGCAGAGGGAGCTCCGGTAGGAATCGGCTGTGCCATGAAAAATGCAGGTGTGGGAGTAGGAATCCCGGATACCGGAAGAGTAAAACTGATTGTAGAAGAAGATGAGAAACTTCACATTTATTCCGGAGCTTCCTGCATCGGACAGGGGCTGGGAACGGTGCTGGTGCAGATGGTAGTTACCAGTACAGATCTGACATACAAAGACATTGTATACGAAAGAAGCAATACCTGGATTTCTCCGGATTCCGGAACCACATCTGGTTCCAGGCAAACACTGATCACAGGAGAGGCCTGCCGCAGAGCCTGTGAGAAACTGATGGAAGACAGAAAGGCAGGCAAATCCCTGAAGGATATGAGGGGGATCGTTTATTATGGTGAGTACCTTGCCAAAACAGATCCTCTTGGGGCAGATGTACCGAATCCTGTATCTCATGTAGCCTATGGTTATGCCACCCAGATGTGTATTCTGAATCCTAAAACAGGCAGACTGCAGAAAATAGTAGCTGCGCATGACGTGGGAAAAGCAGTAAATCCACTTTCCTGCGAAGGACAGATTGAGGGAGGTGTGGTGATGTCTATGGGATATGCTCTCCGGGAACAGTATCCCATTGATGAAAACTGTAAACCTATCGAAAAATATGGTTCTTTGGGGCTGTTTCGTTCTCATGAAGTTCCGGAGATCAAAGCCATTGTCATTGACAAACCGGGATTGAATGTGGCCTGCGGAGCCATTGGAATTGGAGAGATTACCTCCATTCCTACTGCGCCGGCCATTGCAGATGCTTATTTCCGTTACGACGGAAAACGGAGATACAGCCTGCCTCTTTCTGACACACCTTATGAAAGGAAGCGTTGATATGGCAAAAAAGAAAAAATTTCCATACAGGGCAGCACTGGTTGCCTGTAATGGAGGATGCAGGTCTTCCCAGGGCGAAAATGCCTGTACAGATGGCTGTGCCGGTTGTGGAGCCTGCGTGGACAAATGCAAATTTGGCGCCATTTTTATAAATGAATATGGTGTGGCAGAAGTAGACGAAGAGAAATGTATGGCATGTGGAGTTTGTGTGAAAGTCTGTCCACAGAAAATTATCCATATTCATGAATGTGCTAATTATATTGTAGTAAAATGTTCCAATAAGAAAAAGGGAGCAGAAGCCCGAAAACAATGCCAGGTCAGCTGTATTGGCTGTGGGGTCTGTGAAAAAACCTGTACAGCCAGTGCCATCAAAGTGGCAGAAAACTGTGCAGTGATTGATGAAACATATTGCTTAAGCTGTGGTATGTGTGCAGTAAAGTGTCCCCGCCAGGTGATCCATGATACCAGAGCATAAAGCATGGTTGCTGTGAACAGTAACAAAGTATGAAATAATCTGTTTATATCGTTATAGAATGATTAGAGAAAGCAGGTGAGAATATGGTAGGAAAAAGCATTCCCAGAGTAGATGCTTATGAGAAAGTAACAGGAAGAGCAAAATTTACGGATGATCTTGCTCCTGCCAACTGTCTGGTAGCAAAGATTCTTCACGCAAAAATTGGAAACGGAATCGTTACATCCATAGATACCAGCGAAGCAGAAGCCATGGAGGGCGTTGTAAAAGTGGTCACCTTTAAAGACGTTCCTGATCACTGTTATCCCACGCCGGGGCATCCATGGTCTGTAGAACTGGCTCATCAGGATGTTGCAGACCGCAATCTTCTTACAGGACGTGTACGTTATTATGGAGATGACATTGCAGCAGTGGTGGCAGAAGATGAAGTGACTGCCTCCAGAGCTCTTCATAAGATCAAAGTGGAATACGAAGAGTATCCGGTGGTGATTGATCCGAAGAAATCCATGTATGGTTCCAGACCACCTGTACATTTTGACAAAAAGGATAATGTACTTGTCCGTTCCAATTATTTTATCGGAGATGTAGATGTCGGTCTGGCCCAGTCAGATCTGATCGTAAAAAGACACTATAAAACTCCTATGGTGCAGCACTGCCATATCGAAAATCCTGTTTCCTATGCTTACATGGAGAAAGGCAGGATCGTAGTAGTTGCCTCTACCCAGATTCCTCATATTATGCGTCGTGTCATCGGACAGGCACTGGGAATCCCCTGGGGAAGAGTCCGTGTTATCAAACCTTACATAGGTGGAGGATTTGGAAATAAGCAGGATGTCCTTTATGAGCCACTGAATGCATTTCTTACCATGCAGGTAGGAGGTCGCCCTGTAAAACTGGAAGTTTCCAGAGAAGAAACATTCTGCAACACAAGAACCCGTCATTCTATAGAGTATGATCTGACAGCAGGGGTGGACAAAGAGGGACATCTCCTTGCCAAAGATATGAAAGCTTATTCTAACCAGGGAGCTTATGCTTCTCATGGTCATGCTATTGCAGCTAATGGTCTGACTTCCTGGAGACTACAGTATGCCTGTCCTAATATACGTGGAGAGGCTTATACTGTTTATACCAATACTCCTGTAGGAGGAGCCATGAGGGGGTATGGAATCCCTCAGGTATGTTTTGGAATTGAAAGTTTTATGGATGATATTGCCCATGAGCTTCAGATGGATCCTCTGGAATTCCGCAGAAAAAATCTGATCCATGGATATTATGAAGACAATTATCTGAAACCTATTGCAGCCAATACCAATGGGATTTTTGAATGCCTGGAAAAAGGTGCAGATTATATCCACTGGGATGAAAAAAGAAAAGAGTATGCACATCAGACAGGAAGTATCCGAAGAGGTGTGGGAATGGCACTTTTTTCATACAAAACAGGTGTGTGGCCGATTTCTTTGGAAATCGCAGGTGCAAGAATGTCTCTGAACCAGGACGGAAGTGTGCAGCTTCAGGTTGGTGCTACGGAGATTGGTCAGGGAGCTGATACGGTCTTTACCCAGATGACAGCAGAAACTCTTCATCTGGATATGGATCAGGTACATATTGTCAGTTTTCAGGATACAGATGTGACGCCTTTTGACACAGGAGCCTATGCGTCCAGACAGTCTTTTGTTACAGGAACAGCAGTAAAAGAATGTGCTCAGCAGCTTTATGACAAGATTCTTGTTTATGCAAAGACTCTTCTTCCGGAAGCAGAAGCAAGAGACCTGAAACTGGATCATGGATGGATCTATGCAGGGGAAGACCAGGCATTGTCACTGGAGGCACTTGCACAGGAATGTTATTACAGTCTTACCAACTCTTCGGTGATCACAGCAGAAGTATCCAGACAGGTAAAGAAAAATACCATAGCTACAGGATGTTGTTTTGCAGAAGTAGAAGTAGATATGAAGCTTGGACAGATCAAAGTCCTTCATATCATCAACGTCCATGACAGCGGTAAACTTCTGAATCCACAGCTTGCAGAAATGCAGGTTCATGGAGGCATGTCCATGGGAATGGGCTATGGTTTAAGTGAGCAGTTGATTCTGGATGAAAAAACAGGCAGACTTCTCAATGGCAATCTTCTGGACTACAAACTGATGACAGCACTGGATACACCAGATATCAAAGCAGGCTTTGTGGAACTGGATGATCCTATGGGACCTTATGGTAATAAGGCATTGGGAGAACCACCGGCAATTCCAAGTGCACCGGCAATCCGGAATGCAGTACTTCATGCCACAGGTGTGGCCTTTAACGAAAATCCACTGACACCTCAGAGACTGATTGATGGTTTCCAGAAGGCAGGACTGATCTGAAGGAGGGGATAAGCATGTATGATATTGAAAATTACTATAATGCAAAAACAGTAGAAGAAGCTTCCGACCTTCTGATCTGGCATCCGGATGCCAGGGTTATCTCAGGAGGCAGTGATGTACTGATCAAAGTAAGAGAAGGCAAAATGGCAGGGACCTCTCTGGTGAGTATCCGGGATATCCAGGAACTGAAAGGTATCACTGTAAAAGAAAATGGTGATATCTGGATCGGTGCAGGAACAACCTTTTCCCATATTACCGGAGATCCTCTTATACAGGAGCGAATTCCTGTACTGGGAGAGGCCGTAGATCAGGTAGGCGGACCTCAGGTACGTAATATTGGTACCATAGGTGGAAATATCTGCAATGGAGCTGTCAGTGCAGACAGTGTACCTACAGTGTTTTCCTACAATTCCAGGCTTCGCATTGTGAATGAAGATAAAGAACGTATTGTACCCGTAAGAGAATTCTATCTGGGGCCAGGAAAGGTAAAGCTGGAAAGGGGAGATATACTCACCCATGTGATTATTCCTGCTGAAGAATATCAGGGATATCAGGGGCATTATATCAAGTATTCCATGCGTAAGGCTATGGATATTGCCACTTTAAGCTGTTCTGTGGTAAGTAAGCTCCAGGATGGTATTCTGGAGGATGTAAGGATTACCTTCGGTGTAGCGGCACCGGTACCATGGAGATGTACCGAAACAGAGAATCTTCTGAAAGGCAAAAAAATCACAGAAGAAATGTATCAGGAACTGGAAGACAGTATCCGAAAGGAGATTAATCCAAGAGATTCCTGGCGTGCATCCAGAACTTTTCGTCTCCAGATTGCAGGGGAGATTGCAAAGAGAGCACTGAAAAAGACTGTGGAACTTGCAGAGCAGGCCAGAGAACAGAGCAAAGATGGAGGTGACCGGGCATGAAAAAGCAGATGCAGCTGGTCCAGTGTACAGTAAATGGCAGAGAAGTTGCGGAATATGTAGATGTAAGAGAATCACTTCTGGATATGCTTCGGAACCGACTGGGGCTGACTTCCGTCAAAAAAGGCTGCGAAGTAGGAGAATGCGGAGCCTGTACAGTTATCATAGACGGTGAGACAGTAGATTCCTGTATTTATCTGGCCGTGTGGGCAGAAGGCAAAAATATCCGTACTCTGGAAGGTCTGGAAAAAAACGGAGAGCTTACCAGAATCCAGGAGGCTTTTATTGAAGAGGGAGCCATCCAGTGTGGATTCTGTACACCAGGGTTTGTAATGTCAGCCACTGTTCTTCTGGAGCGTGGGGAAACATTATCCAGAGAAGCTATCAAAAAGCAGATGTCAGGTAATCTCTGCCGGTGTACCGGTTACCAGAATATTATCAATGCAGTAGAAAAAGTCATGAAAGAAAATCAGCAGGATGAAAGGAATGACAGCAGATGACGAAGCAGAATACCCGACTGATCGTAAGAGGAGGAGGAGATCTTGCAAGCGGTGTGATCCACCGCCTGTACAGATCTCATTACCATGTACTGATACTGGAATGCAGGAAACCAAGTGCTATCCGAAGAAGAGTGGCTTTCTGTGAAGCTGTTTATGATGGGACTTCTTCTGTAGAGGGAGTGACCTGTCGCAGGGTTACAGAACCTTCTCAGTGTGAGGAAGTATGGAGTAACGGTGAGATTCCATTACTTATTGATGAAACAGGAGAATCTGTCCAAAAAATCCAGCCAGATGCAGTGATCGATGCTATTCTCGCCAAAAAAAATCTGGGAACAACCAGAGCGATGGCACCTCTTACTGTTGGGCTGGGGCCTGGTTTTACTGCAGGAGAAGATGTGGATTATGTAGTGGAGACCCAGAGGGGACATAACCTTGCAAGAGTGATTACAGAAGGTTCTGCTGCTCCTAATACAGGAATTCCCGGAATCATAGCCGGTTATGGGAAAGAACGTGTGATCCATTCACCGGCGGCAGGGGTGATCCATAATCTGTCACAGATCGCTGATGTGGTAGAAAAAGATGAGATTATAGCCATGGTAGGAGATACACCGGTTTATGCGTCCCTTACCGGTGTTCTCAGAGGAATCATCCGGGAAGGCTATCAGGTGCCAAAGGGTATGAAGATTGCTGATATTGATCCGCGTAAAGAACAGAAGAAAAACTGTGATACCATATCAGACAAAGCCAGGTGTATTGCAGGAAGTGTACTGGAGATTCTTTTATCTGAAGGAGTACTGCCCTGATGAACAGTGTTAATTATGTTCAACTAATAAATATAGATCCGCAAAAACACCGAAGGATCGCAGTGGTGGGAGGCGGTGGCAAAACAAGTCTGATCTTCCGTCTTGCAGAGGAACTGAAGGCAACAGGAAGAAAAGTGATTGTCACTACAACCACTCATATGGCGTATGACCGGACCAGATCTTATGCAGAAGCAGGAGACTGGGAAAAACTGAAGTATAATCTGGAAAATTATGGCTATACAGTAACTGCTGTTCTGGAAAAAGAAAAAAGAAAAATTGCCAGTCCTTCCGGTAAGATTCTGAATCAGCTGAAAGAGACTTGTGATACTTTACTTATAGAAGCTGACGGAGCCAAATGTCTTCCCTTAAAGGTGCCGGAAAACTGGGAACCGGTGATTCCCTCATGGACAGATCTTGTGATCGGTGTTCTGGGACTTGACAGCCTGGAGAAAAAAATTGCCGACACTGCTCACAGACCAGATAAGATAGCTGCATTCCTTAGAAAAAATGTTTCAGATAAGGTAGTGCCGGAAGATCTTGTGAAGATTGCTTCATCTGTAAATGGACTGAGAAAAGATGCAGAAAACAGGGATTATAGAGTATATCTTAACAAGGTAGATGTGCTGGAGAAGCCTGAAGTGGCGGAAACAATCTGCCGGAAGCTGAAAGAAAGGGAAATTTTTGCAGTTTACGGAAGCATAAAACACGAAATAAAGCGGACAGTCCGGTAAAAATTGAAAGAGGTTCAGACAGTGAAAACAGGGTTGATTATGCTGGCAGCTGGTAACAGCCGTCGCTTTGGTTCTAATAAATTACTTCATGAAATAGAAGGGAAGCCCATGTATCTTCATGTGCTGGAACTGCTTCTGAAAGTACAGAAGCAGACAGAAAACTGTAAACTTACCGTAGTGACTCAGTATCCGGAAATAAAAAAAACAGCAGAAAGATATGGGGCAGAAGTTTATCTGAATCCTACGCCGGAGAGGGGTATTGCTTCTTCGCTGGTGATGGGGCTTGAAGCATCAAAGGAAATGGACTGCTGTCTTTTTGCAGTGGCAGATCAGCCCTGGCTTACAGCAGAAACAGTCCTGAAACTGCTGGATATTTACAGAAATTCCGAAAAGGGAATTGCAGCGGTAAAAAAGAATGACATGATCGGTAATCCCTGTGTTTTTTCCAGCAGATATTATCCGGAACTTCTACATCTCACCGGAGATAAAGGCGGAAAAAAGATCCTGAAACAACATCGGGAAGATGTAGTATTCTGTGAAGTGACAGAGGCAAAAGAACTTCTGGATGTGGATGTGCCTTTATAAATAATAAAAAATCCTCTCTGTAAAGGAGTTGAACCTTACAGAGAGGATTTTGTTTATGCCTGTGTGTGTTTATGCAAAATGATTCTTGACAGCTTCTTCTTCTACAATACGAACTGTTTCTTCAGAAGGACTGGAGATCACAGCAGCAGCGATCACCTCACAGGGAGGGTTGGTCTTAACACTGTCTACAGCAGCAGTAACAGCAGAGACATCGCCGCTTAAGAAAACGGTAGCATGTCCACCGCATTTGGTCTGCCATGTACGGAAAGATACATCAGCTGCTTTCAGCATCTGGTCAATGACCAGAATGGCATTACAGCTTCCAAGAACTTCTACTAATCCGAATGCGCCATATTTCATGATGGATTCCTCACTTTATCGATTATTTGGTAATTGGTAACATTATTTGTTGATGGTCATCGCCAGTGCTACTTCTGTATCCTCAGTAGGAGAAGCGATCACTGTATGATTGACGATCTTTGCAAGAGGTGCAGCAACCTGAAGTGCTACTTCCATAGCTGCATTTACATCAGAAACGGAACCACGCATTTTTACACATGCACCGCTTTTGAGACGATTACGTTCTACACCCTGGATCTGTACATTAGCGGCTTTGGATGCGGCATCAAGAGCCACAAAGCAGGCAACCAGATTATCCAGCTCAAAAACCCCAACAGCCTTGCCATTATATTTCTCTGCCATAAGAACCTCCATTAAATCATAAATATATAGATCACTGACCGGATGATTTACGACTGACAATGATCTGATTACCTTTATTATACAGAATTTTGCCAGCAAATACAAGGATTAATTATGAATTTTTGTGGTTTTAACATGTGGCTTTTTGTGGGATTTAGTTACTGTGAAGGTCGTGAACAGTAACGGGATTTGAAAAGATACCACAGATTACAGGGTTGTTTTGGGAATTGTCCGGTGGTAAACTGAAATAGAGGTGAAAAAATTGAAAGTACATCAGACAGATTTTTCAAAAGGAAATGTGTACAGAAATATTCTGGAAGTAGCCATTCCCATGACGCTGGCACAGCTTCTGAATCTTTTATATAATGTAGTAGACAGAATGTACATAGGCCGTATTCCAGGGGCAGGAACTACTGCACTTACAGGTGTGGGAGTCTGCTTTCCACTGATTACGCTGATCACAGCGTTTACTTATCTCTATGGAAATGGTGGAAGCCCTCTCTGTTCTATGGAACTGGGAAGGGAACATCACGAAGAGGCAGAAAAGATCATGGGGAACTGCTTTGTGCTTCTTCTGGGAACCAGTGTTGTATTGATGGTTATAGGATATCTTTTTTATAAACCGGTTCTTTATGGTTTTGGAGCCAGCGATACTACTTTTGCCTATGCAAGAGAATATATCCGTATTTATCTGATCGGTACCCCATTTGTTATGATTTCCCTGGGGCTGAATCCTTTTATTAATGCACAGGGATTTGGCAATATGGGAATGTTGACAGTACTTATAGGAGCAGTACTGAATATTGTACTGGATCCCCTGTTTATTTTTGTTCTTCATATGGGCGTGAAGGGTGCAGCACTGGCAACGATTATTTCCCAGATGTGTTCCGGTATCTGGGTTCTGAGATTTCTTACAGGTAAAAAAGCGATCCTCCATCTGAAAAAAGAAGCTATGAAGCTTCAGTGGAAGAGAGTAAAAGCGATACTTTCCCTTGGCGTGTCCGCATTTGTAATGCAGTTTACCAACAGTCTGGTACAGATTTTCTGTAATTCTACTTTACAGGTATGGGGCGGAGATATTTATGTAGGCGTAATGACGGTTCTTACGTCCATACGTGAGATTGTAACGATGATCGTTCATGGACTGACCAACGGATCGGCTCCGGTTATGAGTTTCAACTATGGTGAAAAAGCTTATGGAAAAGTAAAACAGGCTATTAAGTTTGTAACAGTAACTTGTTTCTGTTATGCCATGTTTGTGTGGGGAATCATCAAAGTCATGCCTGGATTTTTTATCCGGATTTTTAACAGTCAGCCGGAGATGATCACCAGAGGTGTTCCTGCACTACATATTTACTTCTTTGGATTTTGTTTTATGGCATTGCAGTTTACGGGACAGTCCGTATTTGTGGCACTTGGCAAATCAAAGAGAGCTACGTTCTTTTCTATTTTCCGGAAGGTGATCATTGTAGTTCCTCTGACAGTTTTTCTGCCACATATCGGAAACCTGGGGGTGGACGGAGTCTTCTGGGCAGAGCCTATATCCAACCTGATAGGAGGATGTGCCTGCTTTTTTACCATGCTTCTGACAATTCTTCCTGAACTGAAAGAGGGAAAAGAAGAACCTGCAAAGTAATAAATAAAAAACTCTTCACCTGGAGCCATGTATTGGTTTAGATGAAGAGTTTTTGTGGTTATTGATGGATTCTTGTACCTGTTTTGCCCTGGATACCGTCTTTGGCTTTTTCCAGGAGAGTGATCATGGCAGTGCGTTCCGGACCGGAAGATGCAAAGTCCATGGCTGCCTGTACTTTGGGAAGCATGGAGCCAGGAGCGAACTGTCCTTCTTCTACATATTTCTGTGCTTCTTCTACGGTGAGGTCATCCAGCCATTTTTCATTTTCTTTGCCGAAATTTATTGCGACTTTTTCTACAGCAGTAAGAATAATCAGCATATCAGCATCCAGTTCTTTGGCAAGAAGACAGCTGGCAAAATCCTTATCAATAACAGCAGAAGCTCCTTTCAGATGATCCCCCTGAAGTGTTACAGGAATTCCGCCACCGCCGCAGCAGATGACGATTTTGTTGGCATCTACAAGGCTGTTGATGGCATCCTGTTCCACGATCTCAACTGGTTTCGGAGAAGCAACCACACGACGATAACCTCTGCCGGAATCTTCTTTCATAATATAGCCATAGGCTTTTTCGGCGTGTTCAGCTTGTTCTTTTGTCATAAAATGTCCGATAGGTTTGCTGGGATTCTGGAAAGCCGGATCTTTTTCATCGACACGAACCTGGGTAACTACAGTTACAACAGGGGTGCGCATAAAACCACGTTTCCGCAGCTCTTCTCTTAGAGCATTCTGGAGATCATAGCCAATATAGGCCTGACTCATAGCCACACAGACGGAAAGAGGAGTATTAGGCTGATTAGCATCTTCCCTGGACAGCGCTGCCATAGCATTGTTGATCATGCCTACCTGTGGTCCGTTGCCGTGAACGACTACCACCTGATGTCCCTCTTCAATCAGATCACAGAGAGCTTTGGCAGTTGTTTTTACAGCTTCCATCTGTTCTGGAAGAGTATTTCCCAGTGCATTTCCCCCAAGAGCAATAACGATTCTTTTTCTCTTATACATGTAAAAACCTCCTGAATATCCATTATCTGGAAAGCAAAAGAGCCGTGCAGAAAAATCCGCAGGGCTCTTTTGTGACTTATATACAGCCTGGCGTTGTATATAGCTGATATTTATTTGAGAATTCTTGGTGCAGCCTTAACTTCCAGTTTCTTAAGAATTTCCTGAGGATTTTCGAATTTGGAGAGCATGATCATTGCTGCAATGATATATGGTTTGAAGCTTGCTTCTTTGTAAAGCGGAATTCTGTAACGGTCAAATACACTTCCGTCAACTTCACCTTCTTCGCAGCTTACGCCGGTGATATCTGCCGGCAGGCAGTGGAGATAAAGTGCTTTTCCGTCTTTTGTTGTCTTCATCAGTTCTTCAGTGCAAGCCCAGTCTTTGTGCTGTGCATTCTGCGCAAGAAGTTCTTTCTCCAGTTTGTCGATTCCGTCGAAATCGCCTTCTGCATAAAGGTTGGTACGTTTTTCCATAGCTGCAAACGGAGCCCAGCTCTTTGGATATACAATATCAGCATCTTTGAATGCTTCTGCCATGTTGTTGGTCTTTGTGAAGGAACCGCCTGTAGTTTCAGCGTTTTTCTTTGCAATTTCTTCTACTTCCGGCATTACGTCATATCCTTCCGGATGAGCAAGAACAACGTCCATACCGAAACGTGTCATCAGACCGATAACACCCTGAGGAACGGAGAGTGGTTTGCCGTAAGATGGGGAATAAGCCCAGGACATGGCGATTTTTTTGCCTTTAAGATTCTCAACACCGCCGAATTCGTGGATGATGTGGAGCATATCTGCCATACACTGTG
>URXG01000032.1 GCA_900551715.1 uncultured Blautia sp.
CTAACCTCCCTCCAGTTGTAGATTGTGCTAAAATACAACTGTCTGGGTATTTTTTTCTTGCACGTGTTTTATTATATATCATAGCTGTGACTTTCGTCAACAACAAATTGGCTATTTTTAGAAAAAATTTCTGAGCCAGGTGGAAACCTGTTACAGTGTATGGATATATCAGTGAAGCTGCTGTTCCAAAATTCCTGCTGCTGCTTCTACTGCTTCCTGTGCCTTTTCAGGATTCTTACCACCAGCCTGTGCCATGTTTGGACGGCCACCGCCGCCACCGCCTACGATAGCTGCTACACCTTTGATCAGATTACCTGCATGAGCTCCTGCCTTCTGTGCACCATCTGTAGCCATGGCAAGAAGGTTTACTTTGCCGCCATTTACTGCTGCAAGAACCACAACACCTTCGCCAAGTTTCTCTTTCAGCTGGTCACCCAGATCACGAAGACCGTTCATATCTACACCATCCACTTTGGCAGCCAGAAGTTTGATGCCTTTGACCTCAACAACCTGATCCATAACATTGCCAAGGGATCCCTGTGCGAGTTTGCTCTTGAGGGAATCATTCTCGCCCTGGAGGGCTTTGACTTCTGCCTGAAGATGAGAAATCTTTTCAGATACTTCAGATGGCTGAGTTTTCAGAAGTTTTGCTGCTGCATGAAGCAGTGACTCCTGTTTTTTGTAATATTCAATAACGCCGTTGCCAGTCAGTGCTTCGATACGACGTACACCTGCTGCAACACCTGCCTCAGATACAATCTTGAAGAGCATAATGGAACTGGTATTTTTTACATGGGTACCACCACAGAGTTCCCTGGAGAAATCACCCATGGAAACCACACGTACTTTCTGATCATATTTCTCGCCAAACAGTGCCATTGCACCGGACTTCTTAGCTTCCTCTACATCCATAACGGTAGTTTCAACCGGAAGTGCAGCCTGGATCTCTTTGTTTACCAGAGCCTCAGTAGCTTCAATCTCTTCCTGAGTCATTGCCTGGAAATGGGCAAAGTCAAAACGGAGTCTTTCTGGTGTTACCAGAGAACCCTTCTGTTCTACGTGTGCTCCCAGAACAGTTTTCAGAGCTTTCTGAAGAAGATGTGTTGCACTGTGGTTCTTTTCTGTGTCTCGACGGGCCTGTTCGTTTACTTTCAGAGATACAGTATCACCTGTGGAGATCATACCGGATTCCATATGACCTACATGACCGAATTTGCCACCACGAAGTTTAATGGTATCTTCTACCACAAATCTGCCATTGGCTGTCTCAATAACACCGCAGTCACCTTCCTGTCCACCCATAGTTGCATAGAAAGGTGTTTCTTTTACGAATACAGTTCCCTTCTGTCCTTCCATAAGAGAAGTAATGATCTCGGATTCTGTAGTAAGTACAGTTACTTCAGAATCATAAGTAAGATGATCATAGCCTACAAACTCTGTTGTTACATTCACATCGATCTCATCGTATACAGTGGCATCTGCACCCATATAGTTGGTAACTTCACGAGCAGTACGTGCTTTTACTCTCTGTTCTTCCATTGCTTTCTGGAAGCCTTCTTCATCGATTCCGTATCCCTTTTCTTCCAGAATCTCTTTGGTCAGATCAAGAGGGAATCCATAAGTATCGTAAAGTTTGAAAGCATCGTCTCCGGAGAGAGTCTTTTCTCCTGCTGCAGTCATTTTTTCTTCCAGATCGGACAGAATACGAAGCCCCTGGTCAATGGTCTTGTTAAACTGATTCTCTTCGTTGGTAAGTACGTTGAAGATAAAATCTTTCTTTTCTTCCAGTTCCGGATATCCTGCTTTGGAACCGTTGATCACTTCTTCGCTTAATTTAGCGAGGAAAGCTCCCTTGATGCCAAGAAGACGTCCATGGCGGGCAGCACGACGGATCAGACGACGAAGTACATATCCTCGTCCTTCGTTGGTAGGCATGATACCGTCAGAAATCATAAATGTAGCGGAACGGATATGGTCTGTGATCAGACGGATGGATACGTCATCATTATAGTTCTTTTCATATTCTTTGCCGGAAATCTGGCATACAAGATTACGAAGTGCACAGATGGTATCTACATCAAAGATAGAGTCAACATCCTGAACAACTACCGCCAGACGTTCAAGTCCCATACCGGTATCAATATTTTTCTGCTTCAGAGTGGTGTAATTGCCGTTACCGTCATTTTCAAACTGGGTGAATACATTGTTCCATACTTCCATGTAACGGTCACAGTCACAGCCTACTGTACAGCCAGGCTTACCACATCCGTATTTTTCTCCACGATCATAATAGATCTCAGAACATGGACCACATGGACCTGCACCATGCTCCCAGAAGTTGTCTTCTTTTCCAAAACGGAAAATACGGTCAGCAGGAATGCCAACCTCCTTATTCCAGATATCAAAAGCCTCATCATCCTCCAGATATACAGACGGATAAAGACGGTTCGCATCCAGTCCTACTACTTCTGTAAGGAATTCCCAGGACCAGTGGATCGCTTCTGTTTTGAAGTAATCACCGAAAGAGAAGTTTCCAAGCATTTCAAAAAATGTACCATGGCGAGCTGTTTTACCAACGTTTTCGATATCACCGGTACGGATGCATTTCTGGCATGTGGTGACTCTTGTTCTCGGTGGTTTTTCAGCACCGGTAAAGTATGGTTTCAGCGGAGCCATACCTGCATTGATCAGCAGAAGGCTCTTGTCTCCCTGAGGTACCAGAGAGAAGCTTTTCATTGCAAGATGTCCTTTACTTTCCATGAAATCAAGGAACATCTTACGAAGTTCGTTTACTCCGTATTTTTTCATGGTAATCTCCTCCTAAAGGTTTACTTTATTATTTAACGTAGATACGGTTAAATTTCTTTTTGCCACGTTTCAGTACAAGACCGTCACCGGAAAAAGCATCTTTAGATACTGTGTGTTTGACGTCAGTGATCTTTTCTCCGTCAATGGAAACACCGCCCTGTTCAATGGCACGACGTCCTTCGGAACGGGTAGGAACCAGACCTGCTTTAATCAGCATAGTGATCAGATCAATGGTATCATCGTCTGCAAAATCTTCAGCTGTCAGTTCCGTAGATGGCATGTGTGCAGTATCTGCTGCTCCTGAAAAAAGAGCTCTTGCACCTTCCTGAGCTTTTTTTGCTTCTTCCTCTCCATGTACAAGATTGGTAAGCTCGTATGCAAGGATTTCTTTGGCTTTATTTAACTGACTACCTTCCCATTTTGCCATTTCGTCGATCTGTTCCAGTGGAAGGAAAGTAAGAAGGCGCATACATTTAATGACATCTGCATCATCTACATTTCTCCAATACTGATAGAAATCAAACGGAGAAGTTTTGTTTGGATCAAGCCATACAGCACCGGACTGTGTCTTACCCATCTTCTTTCCTTCAGAGTTCAGAAGAAGTGTAATGGTCATTGCATAGGCATCTTTGCCAAGTTTACGACGTATCAGTTCTGTACCGCCAAGCATGTTACTCCACTGGTCATCTCCACCGAACTGCATATTACAACCGTATTTCTGATACAGCATGTAGAAGTCATAACTCTGCATGATCATATAGTTAAATTCAAGGAAACTTAACCCTCTTTCCATACGCTGTTTGTAGCATTCTGCGGTAAGCATACGGTTTACAGAAAAATGTGCTCCCACATCACGAAGAAGATCTACATAGTTTAAGTTCAGAAGCCAGTCAGCATTGTTTACCATAAGAGCTTTTCCGTCGGAAAAGTCAATAAAACGAGACATCTGTTTCTTGAAACAGTCAATATTGTGCTGAATGGTTTCTTTGGTCATCATTTGACGCATGTCTGTTCTTCCGGATGGATCTCCGATCATACCGGTTCCGCCTCCAAGGAGAGCGATCGGACGATTGCCTGCCATCTGAAGACGTTTCATCAGGCAAAGTGCCATGAAATGTCCTACATGAAGGCTGTCGGCAGTAGGATCAAAACCGATATAAAAGGTAGCTTTACCGTTGTTTACCATTTCTTTGATCTCATCTTCATCTGTTACCTGGGCAATCAGACCTCTGGCCTTAAGTTCTTCCCAAACTGTCATTTTTTCATCCTCCTGTTATCAAAAAAGCCCGGTTCCTGTCCGTTTAGGACGAGAACCGGGTCCCGTGATACCACCTAAATTCGCAGAAATAATCTGCCTCATTGAGCACAATAACGAGTGCCAATCCGCTGCAGCCTACTGGTAAATTCGGTGCAGAGCTCCAGGATGTATTCGCATGAATTTCCCACGCGCCTCTCACCACCCGGCTACTCTCTGTGTGTTCCCTTCAGGCTACTTTTTCCCTTCAAAGCCTGTTTGGTATATGTTTGAATGTATACGCTTAAAAGTATACAAACACCAAAAATGTTTGTCAAGGGTGTTTTCTTAACGTTTTAACAACTTAAAGTGATAAAAGTAACTGATAAAAATCTGCAAATGGTTATTTTCTTTCTGTCACCCGGGACAGGTTCCTTTCATAAAATGAAGTGTAAATAAATATTTGGAGGATTCCTTCATGAGTGATTTAGCTGCTACAAACTGTGGATGTGAAGAAAGATGTGGATGTGGTAACGGATGCGGTAACGGCTGTGGCAATAATGGCTGGGGTCTTGCTAACGGAAGTTCCTGTAACTGCATTCTCTGGATCATCATTCTCATGTGCTGCTGTGGCAACAATGGCTGCGGAAATGGCTGCGGCTGTAGCAACAGTGGTGACAACTGCTGGCTGATCATTGTACTCCTGCTGCTTTGCGGTGGCTGTGGCAATAATGGTTGTGGATGCTGCTGACAGAATCTGCCCGGGCAGAGGTTAATTCCTCTGCCTTTTTTGAGGTGGATTTTCAGAATCTGCTGTGGAAACTGATTTTTGCTTTTTCCTTTTCATGCATTCCAAATCTATCTCATAAAAAGCATTTCCACGAAGAATCAGGTTTTCATTCCTGTTTCTGTCAGGATTCTTATTCTCTGCGAATTCTTCCATATTCTGATTTCCTTTCTGTTTCTGTTAAATGATTTACGATATATATGAATTGATACCTGCGAATTATTTCGTGCAATCCGATATATGTTTATAGTATGTCAGATCATGGGATACTGTCATACCATAAAAGCAAAAAGCATACTATGATCATGGGAGGTTTTTATGGAAAATAAGCATTTACCACAAACCGTTCTTGATGAGATAGTCACCGATGACAACCGACAAATGCTGAAAGCCTTTATACCCTATCTTCCCTTTCGGGGGCAGCAGTTTCTGTCTGTTTATACCAAAACATCAGAACTAATGAATACCCTTTCTCTCTTTTCGAATTCCTGTAAGGATATGGAAATCTGCAGTTCCGATGTTTCGGATCCTTTGGATATGCTGGAAGAAATCCGTCCATTTACTTATGGACAGAGCCAACAGAAACTGAACCAGGTTACCAATATGCTGGCTATGATGCAGATCCTGAAAACCATGAACGAATAAACACAAATCAATCTGTAAAGGAGAATTTATGAATGAGGACTGGAAAGAAAATCCTGAACTGAAAAATATGGATAAATCCAAACTGGATATGTTACAGCAACTTGCTGATCAGGGTGTGGGGAAAAATCCCTCGGATATGCTTCCTTTTCTTATGGAGGCTGCTTCCAGAGGAAAAAAGAATGGGCTGAATTTTTCGCAACCGGAGATTTCTGCAATCCTGGATGTATTGAAAGAAGGAAAAAGTCCCAAGGAACAGGCAAAAATGGACCGTATCATAGGACTGATGCGGATGATACGTTAAAAAATGTCGAAATACAGAGAATCTACTACTGGCAGCTTCTCTTGCATACTTTAACATAAAAACCCGTATCTGGCTGCAATAAACCAGCCAGGTACGGGAGAAAAATCTGATTTTTTTGGTTATTCCTGCATAGAAAGTACGGACTTGTTCTGCCAGATGTAAGTTATAAGAGAAACCACTGTCAGTACAAGAGAAAGCCAGATAAAGATCTGCTCCAGAATTCCAAATACACTTCCTCCAAAATCCAGGATCAGAAGGATGATCATGATCATCTGGGATACGGTTTTGAATTTGCCCCAGTAATTTGCTGCAATGACTACACCGTTTTCTGCAGCAATCAGGCGGAAACCGCTGATAATAAATTCTCTGGCGATGATAATGATAACTACCCATGCAGGCAGTCTGTTCAGTTCAATCATGCAGATCATGGCAGAGCATACAAGAAGCTTATCCGCCAGGGGATCCATAAATTTACCAAAATTGGTAATAAGGTTGTATTTTCTTGCAAGATGACCGTCAAACCAGTCAGTGATACTTGCAGCTGCAAATAATGCAAGCGAAATGTAACGGTTGGACTCTCCACCCCATCCGGTCAGTAAAAATATTACCAGGAAAGGAACCATGATCATTCTTGCTACTGTAAGTTTATTCGGTGTATTCATCTGTTAATTCTCCTATTAAATCATATTCAAGAGCTCCTGTAACACGTACTTTTGCAAAATCACCTGTTACCATAAGCTCTCCTGTCTGAACAAACATATAACCGTCTACTTTCGGAGCATCCATATAGGTACGTCCGATATATGCACTTTCTCCGGATACTTTGCCTTCGATCATTACAAGCATTTCCTGACCGATACGTTGATTGCCTTTGTCCAGAGAAATCTCCTGCTGCAGTTCCATGATCTCATCCCTACGTTCTTCTTTCAGTTCTTCCGGGATCTGATCTTTCATAGTAGCAGCGGGAGTGTCTTCTTCCGGTGAATACGTAAAGACACCAAGACGGTCAAATTCCATCTCATCTACAAACTCCATCAGTTCCTGATGATCCTCTTCTGTCTCACCAGGGAAACCGGTGATCAGAGAGGTACGGAGAACAATATCCGGAATTTCTTTTCGAAGCTTTGTGATAATTTCAACAAGCTGTGCCTTGGAGGTACGACGTCCCATCCTTTTCAGGATACGGTCACTGCAATGTTGGATAGGAAGATCAAGATAATGACAGATTTTCTTTTCTTCTTTCATTACCTGGATCAGTTCATCATAAATTTCCTCAGGATAACAATACAGAATACGGATCCAGCGGATGCCTTTGATCTGGCAGAGCTTTCTGAGAAGAAGATGCAGCGTTTTCTTTCCATAAAGATCTGTACCATATACAGTAGTTTCCTGAGCTACAAGAATCAGTTCTTTTACGCCCTGGGAAGCCATGTATTCAGCCTGTGCCAGAAGTCTTTCCTCCGGTACACTGCGGAAATTACCACGCAGAGAAGGAATAATACAGTAAGTACAGTGTTTGTCACATCCTTCTGCAATCTTAAGATAGCCAAAATGTCCTCCTGTAGTGATCACTCTTCTGCCGGAATCTTCCGGAAGAGAGTTAATATCCTTAAACTCTTCAAAATGCTTGCCAGCGGAAGCCTCATTCAGAGCCTGCACGATATCGTCATAAGAAGTGGTACCTAAGACAGCATCCACCTCCGGAATCTCCTGGACGATCTCTTCTTTATACCGCTGCGCCATGCAACCGGTAACGATCAGTACCTGACATATGCCTGATTTCTTATATTCTGCCATTTCGAGGATGGTGTTGATGCTCTCTTCTTTGGCATCGTGAATAAAGCAACAGGTATTGACCACAATTGCTTCTGCCTCTTCTTCAGAATCCACAATCTCGTGGCCGCTGCCTGTAAGAAGTCCAAGCATTTCTTCGGAATCAGCAAGGTTCTTGTCACATCCCAGTGATATAAACAATATTTTCATATAATCTCCTGATAGACATAATCAGAAGACTGTAGAAAGTCTTCTGATTATAATAATTTATTTATTAAATTTCGGTGTTTTCTTCTGTAGTTTCTTCTGGTGTTTCAGAAGCCTCTTCTGTAACTGCCTCATCAGTAACTGCTGAAGCTGTTGCTTTGGTTTCTTCTTCGTTTTCTTCACCGGTAGCTACGATCTTTACCTGTCCTTTGTAAAGTTCATCAATGGCAATGGCAAGAGGTTTCTTTCCTGCTGTACCGGAAACAAGAGGCTCTGCTCCTGCGATCAGCTGTCTTGCTCTTTTGCTGGTGGCGAGTACCAGAGAGTAACGACTGTTCAGCATCATGGTGTTGTCGTCTTCCTCTGCATTGTTGTTGATAGCCTGAATAAGTTCTGTATATGACGGATGTATCATATTATTTATCTCCTTTCGCAAAGACCCGGGCTTCTTCCTGGATCGTTTTAATCAGTTCTTCGTTACAGTGTACTTTACAGCGTTCGCTTAAGATAATCTGATGGAGGCGGTGTACACAGTCCTCTACCTGATCATTGACTACGATGTAGTCATATTTATCCATCTCTTCTGCTTCTTCTGCGGCGCGCGCAAGGCGGGAGTTGATGACTTCTTCTGTCTCTGTTCCCCTGCCTATGAGACGGTTCTTTAATTCTTCAAAAGAAGGCGGTGTAATAAAAACCATAACCGCTTCCGGGTTCTTTTGTTTTATTTGCATGGCACCCTGGAGTTCTATTTCCAGGATCACATTCTTGCCTCTGGCAAGCATATCTTCTACATAAAAACGGGGAGTTCCATAATAATTTCCAACGTATTCTGCATATTCAAGAAGCTGCTCTTCTGCGATCATCTTTTCTACTTCTTCTCTGGTACGGAAAAAATACTCACGTCCGTCTTCTTCACCTGGACGGGGGGACCTTGTAGTAACAGAAATAGATAATGCATAATCATCATACTCTTTCAGCAGGGCTTTCATAACGGTACCCTTTCCGGCTCCTGAGAAACCGGATACGACTGCTAAAACACCTTTACTCATGTTCCTCTTCCTTTTCTTGATTTTCGTAGGCTTCTGCAAACCTTCGGGCAATGGTCTCCGGCTGAAGGGCCGAAAGCACAAGATAATCATCCGATGTGACGATCACCGCCTTGGTCTTACGTCCCTGGGTGGCATCTATCAGAGAACGGGTTCCCTTTACATTCTGGACCATTCTTTTGACAGGTGCTGCATCGGGGCTTACAACTGCTACGATCTTGCGGGAATTTACAACATTCCCGAATCCGATATTGATTAGTCTGGCCACAGATAATTATACCCCTTTATTCGATGTTCTGGATCTGTTCACGTATTTTTTCGATGTCCGTTTTCAGATCAATAGCGATATTGGATATCTGAAGGTCATTGGACTTGGAAAGAATGGTGTTGGCTTCCCGGTTCATCTCCTGAGCCATAAAATCCATCTTACGTCCTACACCTTCTTTTTCCTGAAGGATATCTTTCATGCCCTGAATATGACTGTGAAGCCGGACAGTCTCTTCATCGTTACAGATCTTGTCAGAAAAGAGAACCACCTCCGCTGCTATACGGTTGTCATCAATCTGTGCATCCTCCAGAAGTTCATGAACCTTGATCTCCAGTTTTTCACGGTAAGCCTGAACTACCTGAGGAAATCTTTCTTCTACAGCAGAAACCATATTATCAAGATTATCCAGCTTGGCGATCAGGTCTTCTTTCAGATGCTGACCTTCCCGGGTTCTGGCTTCTATGAATCTGGTACATGCCTCTGTAAGAGGATCCTCCAGAAGTTCCCACATAGCTACTTCATCAACGGACTGCTCTTCCATTGTCAGAACTTCCGGATATCTGGAAAGAGAAGTAACCCGTACATCATTTTCGATGTGGAATTCCTCTGCCATCTGGTTCAGATATCCCAGATATTCAGCTGCCAGTTCTTTGTTGTATTTCAGTGTATACGCATTGGAAGCATAGTCTTCATAGGTGATGAATACATCTACTTTTCCACGCTGCATAAACTGTTTCATCAGATTCCGGACCTGACCCTCCAGCATATTGAAACGCCGGGGCATCTTGATGTTCAGGTCCAGATATCTGTGATTGACGGATTTCAGTTCCACAGTGATCCTGCACTGGCCGGTAACTTTTTCTGCATGGCCGAAGCCTGTCATACTTTTTATCATAAGTTTTCTCACTTTGCAAGTCTTTTCTACATACAGATTTATTATAGTGCATTCTAAAAAACTAGTCAATTTTTTTTTAAACATTTTTAAAGAGCCCTGAAACTCCGTAAGTTCCAGGACTCTTTGCTGAGCTTTTCTTTATTTGACGGTAACTTTGATCTTCACTGCTTTCTTACCGGATCTGACAATGATGTTGACACTGCCTTTCTTCTTTGCTGTGATCTTACCTTTGGATGTGACTGTGGCGATCTTCTTGTTGGAAGTGGTGTAGGTAACTTTTTCGCCGGAGGTAAATGGTGAGATCACCGGTTTCAGTGTCAGGGATTTTCCTTTCTTAATAGTCAGGTTCCGGTCCAGTCCGCTGATCTTTGTGGTCTTTACGGTTCCTTTCTGTACTTTTACTTTGATCACTGCCTTCTTTCCGCTTTTCAGTGTAACGGTAATGTTGGCTTTGCCTGTCTTTTTCTGGGCTGTGATCACGCCTTTACTGGTGACTTTTACGATCTTTGTATTGCTGGACTTCCAGGATTTAATGGAATCGCCCCTTGCAAGGCCGGTAACCTTCACACCAGCGGTTTTCTGTTTCAGTTTCAGAGTGATACCGGAAACATTCACCTTCATGGAAGGAGTCAGTTTCTTTCCGTAATTCCTTGTCTCTTTTTTGCCGCAGACGGAGCAGGTATACTCCCTCTTTTCCGGTGCGGATATCGTTGCTTTTGCTGTTGTTCTGTATTTGTCAAACTTATGGGCTGTGGTATAGGTACGGACGGTTTCTCCTGTATAGATCCCCTGGAAGGTGATCGTTACGGTTACCGTATGTCCTTCGGTTGTTTCCTTGACGCTGTAGTCTTTGTCCTCTTTCAGGACCTTGTCTCCTTCCATGATCTGGAGGTCCTTAAGGTCTGTAGTCTCGCTGATCTCAGGAACAGTCAGGTTTTCTGCTTTCTGAAGGACTGTAAGTCTGTCTACAGGGAATACAAAATGAACGTCTTGTGTTCCTTCCGGTTTTTCTGTGATGTCTGCAGTATAATGTCCGGCTTTTTCTACCTGGAAAGTAACCTTTCCGTTCTCGTCTGTGACACCTTTCAGCCACTGGCCCTCTTCGCTGCGGAGGTTGACAGTAAATCCGCCTCTGGCGGTAGCCTCTTCCTTCATATTAAAGGGGTGCATTCCCAGAAGGGTAAGGGTAAGGCTCTCCCCTGCATCCAGTGTGGATGGCACGGACTTAAAGTACAGGTACAGATCCTGCCAGTTCTCCGTATCCCCGTAAAGGAATACTGTGAGAAGGTCTCCAGGGCGGAGTACGGTATCATCTGCCACACTTCCGGTATTGGGATCATCCGGGTACATAGGGATCTTGTTGTTGACACAGTATCCCAGGTCTTCTGTACGGATGCCGAAGATCTTGGTGACCCAGCCATGGTTTGCCTTGCCGCTTTCGCCGCCGATCTCCAGGTATCTTCTCGGATCTGCCGCAAAGTCTTCCTCACCCAGGATACGGATCTCTGCTGCGATAAATGCATCCTGTGCGGTTACCTGGTTCCTGTAGGCTTCCGGTTTGGAGTAGCCGTATTTCTCAGAGAGACCTGCACTTACGTTCAGATCCAGGATATCCCCTGCTTCACCAGGAAGCTGGTATGCCTTTACGGTTACCTGTGCTTCTGCCCAGATATAGGAATCCTTGGTTGTCTGGATCAGGTTTTCCAGTGCTTCTATGGCGGCGTCCAGTTCTTCCCCTGTGGCATCCTTTCGGGCAAGGAGTGCCTTTCCATCGTCAATGGCTTTCTGGAGTGTGGCCTTAGTTCCTTCCGGATAGCATCCGGGTTCTGTTCCTTCCGGTTCCTTTTTAATGGATTTATAGTACTGGCTTGCCTTGTTGATGGTATCTGCCAGCTTCTGGCTGCTTTCACCTACAACTGTTACAGTCACAGATACCGGGTGCATGTACAGTGTCTGAAGATCCTCATGCTCATCATAGAAAGGTTTCACAAATTTTCCATAGACATCATTGGATACATAAGCAGACAGGGTCACCTCTGTGGTCACCTTTGGAATATTTACTTTCAGGACACTCTTTCCGTTTTCATCTTTGGAAACAGTATCTGCGATCACTTCCGGATGGGAAGATGTATAATACACATCATCTTTCGGAGCAATACGCCACTGGGCGTTGTCTGTTTTGTAGGTATACATTTCGGGCAGGTCTTTACTGACAGCCTTTGGATCCTGTCCATTTAACAGCGTTTCCTCAAATTTTTCCTGGATCTTGTCTGCATCCCGGAGGGCAGTTTCTTTTGACTCTGTCCGGATGGTAATGGGCAGGACTTTCTTTACTGTAACATTGCCTACTGTGTAGGTAAAGATAAGGTTATCTGTGGTCGTTGCTTCTGAAGTGGCAAAAATATCCGGATATATATCGAAATATAGGGAAGACGACCTGTCGATTGCCAGAAGGCCTCTCTCAGAATCCAGGGAAAGAGTACCATTGTCCATTAGTTCTTCATTAAATCCCAGGAGTATTTCATCGGGGTCTTTGCCTGTACTGCTCTGAGTATGAAGGGGCCATGTAGTACCCTTCCACCCCACTGCCTTTTCCACAGCGTCATCCAGATATTTCTGCAGTTCTTCTTCCGTATATGGATTGGCTTTGATGGTGAGAGTAAAGGTCTTTTCATATGTTTTCAGATCATCTTTATAATTTCCTGCATAAGAAGGCGTAAGCAGGTGTGGGGTAATGGTCGCTTTCAGATGGACCTGTACATCCTGATCGGAAGGAAAGTTCATTTTTACATCGTAGGCATTATAATACATGTTGTTTCCAACCATCCTTCTCTGTTCACCGATCTCAATAATATCCGGCCGGTCGGTGGACCATTCAATATGCCCGAAACTATTTTCTTCATATTTTAGGTAATTTGCATAGGCATAAAGTGTTGGTGCCTTTGTAACAGAATCTTCCGTATCGTCAGCGTTTCCCCGGATCAGTTCAAATGTTATGGTGTCCAGCTCCTCTTTTACTTTCCGGTTATGGCCTTCAATATCCTGGTCAAGTAAAAGGGTGTAAAGGTCTTTTTCAAAGTTTCTGACAACACCGTCGCACCGAAATTCATAACACAGATCATTAATGTTTGTTCCACTGTATACTCCTGGCAATGGCCAGATAATATCCCCATTTTCTGCTATCTGTGTATAACGACCATTTTTGTCATAAGCCCGTATGGTGATATTGCTGAAATCTATCTCTTTGTCTGTAAACTTACTGAGATTTTCCTGGAGATATTTTTTCATGTAATCTCCATAATTTTTATCTTTCTTGTAATCCGGATGCCAGCCATCCAGCTTACCGCGATTCTTATCCAGGATTTCGATAAGAAGATCCAGCTTTTCTTCTGCCGCCCTGGTCTCTGCTTCCGTTACTATGGTCAGATCAATGCTGGTGTTGTCCTCTACAGGAAGGAAAGTTCCCTCCAGAGTGGTATAACCTTCTTTTTTGACTGTGTAAGAATATTCCTTTCTTTCTGTAACCCTGTAAATGCCGTTTTCTGCTGTGACCGGGGTTTCGTCAGGGTCTTTTACTTCGATGGCGATGCCTTCTGCATCTTTTCCATCTGTGGTACGGACGTGAATGGAAGCGTTGAAGGTTTCCGGTGTACGTACAGGTACAGTAACCTTAAAGCTGCGGGAAGCAGACTCCAGGCCTTTATACTGGCCTGCAATCTTTGCCTGGAAAGTAGCGGTCAGGTTTACTTCTGCATCTTTCGTGAAAGGAAGCGGTCTGTGGACAGTTACTTTGTAGGTATTGTTTTCAGCTTCACCGATCTCCACTGCCTGATTGTCGCTGGACCAGGTGATCTGGCTGTAGCTGCTGTCCGGTTCTGACACATAAGCCGGAAGGACCAGGGATTCTGTTACAGTTTCCAGGGAGGCATTGCTGCCTTTGATGGTGTCTTCTGTAACCTGGCTGCTTTCTTCCCGGACTCTGGCATTATAGCCTGTGATATCCGGCCCTACCGTAAGATAGTTCCAGTCTGCAGATTCTGCTGATACACTGCCGATGGTATAAACAAATTTCAGGCCTGCTTTTCTGGAGGTTTCCACTGGGGAAAGCAGGTAGGTGATAGCACCGTCTTCGCTGATACAGGTGGCAGCTGCCTCATCCCTGTCCTTTATGGTGACAGCGATATCTCCGGTTTCCGCATCGGTATAGTCCGGAAGATGGCTCTGAATGTAAGCGGTAATGCTGGTGCCACTACTGGAATCCAGAAGGGTCTGTGAAGGATCTGTCAGTCTGGCATCCACTGCCGTTGCTACAGCATCCAGCCGTTGCTGGTTCTCCTGGTTGATCTCCTCGTTGGACTTTAAAGTGACCGGGATCTCTGTAGTCCCCTGTCCGGCAGTAAAGGTCCCCTTTACTGTTCCGTAACCTTCTGCACTTATTTCATAGGTATATTCTTCATCTTCGGAAACATCAAAAGTCTTTCCGTCTGTTGAGGTTACAGTGTTTCCGGCATGGTCTTTCAGTACTGTTACTGCATGATCAATAGAAGCTCCTGAAGTATCCACGGACCTGATAACTGCACGTGCGATTTTTTTGACTGTCAGTTCAAAAGACTTCGTACACTCCTGTATCTCCGGATATTCATCATCATACATATATTGGAAAGTTGCAGTTAAAGTGATCTTTTGATCCTGATCTTTTCTATTCAGGACCGCTGTGCAGGAGTCTCCTGTGCTGTCATTTATCTGCAAAATATCAGGTCTGTCTGTAGACCATGATATTTTCACAAAATTATACCCGCTTTTTGAAGGCAAACTTAAAGCAGCTGTCACATTTTCTGTAGTATCTGTCGAACTGCCTTTAATATTGTCAAACGTCAGATTATCACGTATATTTTTTATTTCTTCGTTCCAGAAATCCACATCTGGTCCAATCCAGAAATAACAAGTTTTGGTTCCAGCATATGTAACTCCATTACATTCATATTGCAATTTTATGCCGGCACGACGTTTTTCCTCATAGCGAGGCCAGTCTATTATATTTGCTTCTGAATCAAAATATTCTGCAAATGTGGACGATAAATAAGCAAGTTTTACATTGCTGACATCCATATCTGTAATGTAAGTACTTAGATTTTTCTGTATGTAATCTATTACATTGGCAGGCTTGCTATATTTTATTAAAAGTGGAGTTTTGGATCTTGAAAGGACTTTTGACAGTTCTGTATCCAGAGCTTTAAGATCAATACTCTCTCCAGCATCCTCCAGATCTGTTTCTTCACTGGCTGAGAGATCATCAGAAAAATCTGCTTCTATATTATCACTATCGGATATATTCTGTACTGCAGCTTCTTCAGAAACAATACAATCTTCTGAAAAATCGTCTGCTTCCTGTTCTATCTGAACCAGATCATCTTCCGAAGCCCATGCTGTTGCCGGCGAAATACCGGTGGTTACTATAACGGCTGAGGAAATGAGAAGGGCTTCCAGCTTTTTTATAAAGTTATATTTCATAACGATTATTTCCTTCCATTTAAAGTGTAAAATAGAGCAGGAGGTGATGTCTCCTGCTCTATTTATTGAATCCTTTACCTGATCATTTAACAGTCAGATCTATTGTTGGTACAACATAATACTGACTTCCTGATGAACCGGTCACATAAGCTTCATAAGCTCCGGCTGGTAAGGTAAAAGCTGCCTGACCAGCTGTGTTTGTGACAGATGTTGTGATCTCACCGGTTGTTTTGTTTTTGACAGTAACGGTGTATCCGGCTTTTTCTGTATCTGATTCGATACCATCTACAATCTTAAAGCCTTTCAATGTCAGGGTAAATGAAGTATTTGCAGGAATGCTGCCTGTAGGAACATTTACAAAATGTAAATATTCATCGGTATAATCGGTTGTATCAAAGAAACCAAAGTAAGTAACCTGGTCCCCCTGACTAAGAACTGCATTGTTGGCATATGAACCTGGTGTAGGAACGGCATCATTTACCAGGAATCCAAAGTTGCTGTTGCAGTCCATTTCCATAAATTTGTTAAACCATACATTTCCACCGGATACTGCTACGTCCAGATAACTTCTGGCAGTATCTTTGGTAAATGCATCTCCGTAAACAGCTTTGTGAAGTGCTACTGCTGCATCCAGTACGGTTACTTCTTTTGCATATTCTTTATCTTTGTAATCATATCCGTAAGTTGATGCGGTGTCTCCGCTGGCAGTTACAGTGTATCTGGTACCAGGCTCATTGGAAACAAGATTGGTCATAAAAGTTATCGTAGCTTCCTTCGGTATCTGACTGTCTTTACATGCCTGTACTGCTGCATTTAAAGCAACAGCTGCATCTTTTCTTGTCTGCGCATCAGAACTGGTAACACGTTTTGCAGCAGAAATAGCTTTCTCAAATGTATCAATAGCTTCACTAGGATAATTTCCAGGTTCATCACCAATCATCTCATCAGTAATAGAACTTCTGAATTCTTCTGCCGCTGTGATTGCCGTTGTCAGGACATCTGCTGTAGTTTTATTTGTAACTGTTACTGTTACGGTTGCTTCCTGATTTGCTAATTCCTGCAATTTTTCATTTGTTGGATGTAATGCAGCATATTTACCATATTTCTCACTCCACAATATCGCAGAAATAGTAACTTCTGTAGGTGTTGACTGGGGAATAACCACCAGATTTTCATGCTGGATCACAGATGGATCGGAAGACTTGAAACGGTTATAACCTGCTGCCTCCATTTCTTCCGAGTGAGAATCATCGAAATAGCCTTGAGGTACAATACCGCTGTTTATAATGTCTGAAGAGTCATAAACCCATACTGCCTGTCCGGAATCATCCAGATACATTTCCTGGAAAGGATGAAGATTTTTACATACATTATCTGCAGAGGTGTTTTCACCCTTAATTCCATCAAAGAAGTGATCCTTTGCGTATGTCATTGCATTTAATTCATTATCTAATTCAGCGTCTGTCATCTTCTTTACAGTAATAGGAATATTGTTCGTAACAGTTACACCATCTCTGGTGAATGTAATCGTAAGAGTAACTGTTACATCTTCCGGCTGGAATACATCCACATTTGCACGATATCCATTGATTTTAATGACATTCGGATTGCTTGAAGTCACAGTAATTTCTCTATTATTAAAAACATAATTACCATTACTGTCTTTAACCCTCGTATAACGAAGTAACTGAATATCACCTACGCATTCTTTAGTATTGATTTTTTTCTTATTTTCATAATAAACCAAGTCTTTGTCCGAATAATATGTTGTAAGAATATTTTTTAGCTGATCTTCAGTTGGTCCACTGATACCATTTCCTTTTACTGTAACTTTAAAGATTTTAACGATAGTTCCGAAATCATCTACAGATTCTACATTGTCGTTCAGGATCGTATCGTTTGCCTTGAAGGTTGCAGTTAAAGTGACTTCTGTGTCATTGGTAGGCTGGGTGATCTTACCTGCTTTTGGATCGATAAGGGAATCATATCCTGTGCTCTGGATGGCAATGATATCAGGGTCACTGGAAGTCCAGGTAACCTGGCTCCATACCTGACGCGCATTGGTTCCCATGATCTGCGGTAATGTAAGATCTGAGGTCACTTCTGTTGAAGAAGTGTTACTTCCGAGGATGTTGGCAATGGCCAGTGTGTCTGCTTCGGCCTGCATCTTTGCCTTAAAAGCTGTCTGATCCCATCCTACGGTTACATTGAAGGACTTGGTGTCTGCAGTTGCACCATCATATCCAATGGTGAACACACATGCCACATTCTTGGAATACGTGTAACTGTTCAGGGTATCCATCTGGATGTAGTGGATTGTACCATCAGTGTCTACAAGGCTGGCATCTTCTGTGGATTTTACAGTGACTGTAATGGCATCTTGGGAAAGTCCTGTATAACCAACCAGCATATCCCTTACCTTGTCTGTGACCTTCTGATTATCCTTACATCTGGGACGAATCGCATATGCGTTTTTGTTCAGCAGTTCTGCCAGGGAAGCGGCTGTATATGTAGTGTCAGCCTGTACTTCCGCCGATCCGGAACCGTCACCAAACAGATCCACATCTGCATCCTGGGTTACTTCTCCTGTTCCTTCAGAAGTTTCTGTTGTTACGCTGGCAGTATCCTCGTCTGCTTCCACTTCCATCTGGATCTGGTCTTCTGCAAAATCTTCCGCTGCAAATGCAGATACCGGAGTCGTTGCAGCAACCATAGCAGCTACGATAAGTACTGCCTGAAGTTTCTTCGTTGTGTCTTTTTTACGCATCTTAGAACCTCCTTTTTGGAAAATATTTACACAACCAAAACTCACCGCACCATTAAAAAATTATAAACGACAAATACAAAATAAAAAGCCATATCTCCGGGCAGAGGTATGACTGGATAATGACCTGATCCAACAGCACACCTGATTCCGAAGTGACTATTATCCATCTGTAAACGTATCTGACTTGGTAACTGTTTGATGATTATTTAACCAGTTACGATACAGTAGCGGTCCTGTGCGGGATTCTCACCCGGCTTCCTGTGCCGAAGCACTTAATTTACAGACTTCATTATAGGTAAATAATATAATTATTTTTGCTGTTTGTCAATATATTTGTGAAATATTTGTGATTTTCATCAGTTTTCGCAAAACTGTATGGTATTAATTATGATTAAAAGTTGTCATATTCGTTTATTTTTTGTCGATTTTTCAGAATAGAAAGAGCCCTGTCACTTCAAAAGTTCCAGGACTCTTCTCTCTTGTTTTTTTATTTGACGGTAACTTTGATCTTCACTGCTTTCTTACCGGATCTGACAATGATGTTGACACTGCCTTTCTTCTTTGCTGTGATCTTACCTTTGGATGTAACTGTGACGATCTTCTTGTTGGAAGTGGTATAGGTAACTTTTTCGCCGGAGGTAAATGGTGAGATCACAGGTTTCAGTGTAACGGATTTTCCTTTCTTAATGGTCAGATTTTTGCTCAGTCCGCTGATCTTTGTGGTCTTTACCGTTTCTTTCTGTACTTTTACTTTGATCACTGCCTTCTTTCCACTTTTCAGTGTAACGGTGATGCTGGTGCTGCCGGCCTTTTTCTGGGCTGTGATCACACCTTTGTCGGAAACTTTGGCAATTTTTGTATTGCCGGATTTCCAGGATTTAACTGCATCCCCTCTGGCGAGGCCGGTAACCTTCACACCAGCGGTTTTCTGTTTCAGCTTCAGGGTGATGCCGGAAACATTCACTTTGATGGAAGGGGTCAGTTTCTTTCCATAATTTCTTGTTTCTTTTTTGCCGCAGGAGCAGACTCTCTGCTGTACTTCCGGAGCACTGACAGTTGCTTTGGAAACTGTTGTCCATTTGCCGAATCTATGTTCATGGATGGGTGCTTCTGTAGGCACCGGTGTAACAGAAGGGATGGGAGGGTTCTCACTGCCTTGGGCTTCTTTGATTGCTTTGTCCAGCTCGCCATCCTCTGTTCCTGCTACAGTTACTGTAATTTCCTGTTCAGCAGGACTGACAGCATCAGGATCATCCAGTTCGTTGTTTAAGATTTCATTCTGCAGACTGCAAAGTGCTTTTAATGTGACTTTGGTATTTCTGGCAGGGCGTGTGACTTTGCCGGTAAACCTTCCCTCCTCCTGAGTAATGGCAAGAATCTCCGGCTGGTCACTTGTCCAGGATACATTCGACCAGCTGAGAGATCCTGGAAGATCCAGGTTTTCGGTGACTACAGATTTGGTGGTATTTTCTCCGCGGATCTGTTCCCAGTTAAGAGAAGCTGCTTCTTCTCTGACTTTCTCTGTAAGCCATGCAAGATCCCAGCTGACCAGAACTTCTCTTTTTACATAAATGGTTTCCTTTCCACATTTTATTGCAAAAGTGTAATTCATGGTTTTCAGGTCAGAGCCCTTCTGTGGGGTGTCTGATTTCCGGTAAAGAATGGTTCCGTCAGAAGCAATGAGAGATTTGTCAAAGCTTCTGTCACCTGTGACCTGTATTTCTTTTCCATCGTTGACATCTGTGTAGGAATCTACCAGCTTCTGCATCATATCTACAATGCTGGTGTTTTTTCCATAAAGTGGTTTCAGAGGCTGTGTGGCCTTGTCAGCCCAGATTTTCTCCCGGATCTTTCCAAGGGTAATAGCATCCTGAGAGCCCATTTTGATCACCAGTTTATTGTTGGGCAGAGGAATGGTAAAGGAACCTTCTGCATCTTCATAACCTTCTGCAGTGGCCTTGTAGGTATAGGTCTTTTCATGGCCCAGATAAAAGCAGCGGTCTGTGCCCGATTTTACTTTTTTGCCATCGGAATCCCATACTGTAATGGAAGTATTGGTGATCGGCTGCTCATCCAGTGCATCAACACAGGTGATGGAGGTCTGATAAGAATGGGGGATCATATTCACAGACAGATTATCCTGCTTAAAGGTTATCTTTGTGTCCACTGCATAGTAATTATCCAGAGCAGGGACTTTGACCTCATATTCTTCACCGCTTGTAAGGTTGTACAGAAGTTCGCCATCGGACTTACTGATAAATGGAACTACTCTCTCACCGTCTTTATAGACTTCTCCTTTGGCACCGGAGATGATCTTCTGGGTATCGTTCCCGTATATCCGAAGGCTTACCCGGAATCTTAGAAGTCCCGGATGCCAGCTCAGATGATAGAATGTAAAATCATGAGAAGCCAGAGGCTGTGCTGCGCCATCCAGCATCTCGCTGTCTTTGACAGAGCGCTGGTAAAGCTTCGCAGTTACGGTGAAGGTGTGTGTTTCATCCGGGAAAAAAGCCATATATGGAACATCACAGTCTTCTTTTCTGTAGTAGTTCAGCTGAAAAGAATTGGTTGAGGGGCTGTCTCCGGAAGCTGCAACACGGTCAATATAATCTACATAAGGATAATTGGCTCCACCGGTGTCTTCGTATCTCTTTATTACGTCTTTGTGGTTCACAAACCAGCATACTTTGTATTTGCTGACAGTTGGCTCCTTTTTCAGGATCAGTTCCTGCACAGCCACACCGATACGATCATGGGTGCCTATTTCGTAAGTGCCGTCTTCTCTTTTGCGGGCACAGTCATCTTCCTGTTCTACAATCCGCTGATTCACATAATTGTTTATAAGATACTGCTCTGCTGTGCTGACATCTCCTGCCTCAGGAAGAGTCTCTTCTGATGTAAAATCCAGTCCGCTCTGGTCTGAAAAAAGTCCGGCATCCATATCCGTTCCGGTTTCTTCTGTAACTGCTGTTTCCTGAGAAGATTCAGGGAGATCTTCTTCTGGTGTAATGACTGCTTCCTGGTCTGTTTCGTCTGTAACAGAAATCTCCTGGGTATTCTCCGCCAATACTGCACCAGGTGATCCTGCACTGAGAACAACTGCCATGGCAATCCCCAATACCTTTTGTATGTTCCGGTGTTTCATATAGTATCCTTCTCCTTTCACTGGCAAATTCATACAATTTTGCACCAATCCGCGTGTTGGTACCGGGTGTTTTGGTTTCCGTTGCTTCATATTATCTAATATGGATTATAACATTGCCTGTTTTTTTCGTCAATGCGACAGTTTTGCTGTTTTTCAGCACTACTTTTCTGTATATTTTGCCTGTTGCATTAACAATCCCAGAATCACTTTTCTATGCTAATCAGTTACATTGACATATTGTATATCAAAGAGTTACAATATCAGAGATTACTAAGGGGAGGAAATCAAGGAATGAAAGATAAACTGAAACATTTTTCACTGCTTACAGTCAGTACTCTGATCATGGCAGTGGGAACTTATTTTTTCAAATTCACCAACAACTTTACTTTTGGAGGCATTACCGGTCTGGCAGTTCTGGTTGCTGATAAAACATCTATTTCCGCCAGTGACTTTTCCTTTATTGTAAATATGCTTCTTCTGGCACTGGGATTTGTTGTTCTGGGTCGTAAGTTTGCAGCCAAAACCGCATACTGCAGTATCCTGCTTTCTGTTACACTGTCTCTTCTGGAACGTGTCTGCCCTATGGCACATCCACTTACTGATCAGACTATGTTAGAACTGTGTTTTGCTATTGCACTTCCTGCACTGGGATCTGCCATTCTTTTTAACATCGGTTCTTCCAGTGGAGGTACGGATATTATTGCTATGATCCTTAAGAAGTACAGCAGTTTTGATATTGGAAAGGCACTTCTGGTAACAGATATCCTTATTACAGTAGCCGGATGTTTCGTGTTTGATATCAAGACAGGTCTGTATTCTTTCCTTGGACTTGCAATCCGCTCCTTTATGATTGATAACTTTATCGAGAGTTTTAATCTGTCCAAGTATTTTAATGTTGTCTGTGACAGCCCGGAACCGATCTGCGATTTTCTGGTACATACCCTTAACAGAAGTGCTACCATTGTACATGCACAGGGAGCTTTTTCCGGAAAGGACAAATATATTGTCTTTACCGCACTGAACCGGCCTCAGGCTATCAAATTACGAAATTATATCAAAGAAAATCAGCCTACTGCTTTTATCCTTATTTCCAATACCAGTGAGATCATTGGAAAGGGATTCCACAGTGTCTGATCTAAAGGAGAATCAAAAATATGGCTTTTGACGGAATTACTATTGCTGCAATGGTGCAGGAATTACACAAAAATCTGGATGGCGGGCGCTTTAACAAGATCGCACAGCCGGAAGCAGATGCACTTATGATCACAGGAAAGGGACCAAATGGCCAGTGTCGTCTGTTGCTTTCTGCCAGTGCTTCTCTTCCGCTGATTTATTTTACTTCCAAAAACAAACCCAGTCCTCTTACTGCACCAAACTTCTGTATGCTGCTCCGCAAACATATCGGAAGTGCAAGGATCAGCAGCATCAGCCAGCCTGGTCTGGAACGTGCAGTAGAGTTTCAACTGGAACACTTGAACGAAATGGGAGATCCCTGCAAAAAGATCCTGATCGTGGAACTGATGGGCAAGCACAGCAATATTATTTTCTGTGATGAAAACAGAATGATCCTGGACAGTATCAAGCATGTGTCTTCTCACATGAGTTCAGTACGTGAAGTGCTTCCGGGACGTCCTTATTTCCTGCCCCATACCCAGGAAAAGCTGGATCCTTTCACAGTTACAGAAGAAGAATTTCTTAATACAGTCTGCAAAAAGCCCTGTAATATTTCAAAGGGGATTTATTCTACACTCACAGGCTTAAGTCCTCTTATTGCAGAAGAGATCTGTTATCGTGCATCCATAGATGGAAATGATCCGGCACAGTCTCTTTCTGAAACTGCTGCCATTCATCTGTACCATACTTTCCGCAGGCTTATGGAACAGGTGCAGGAGGGAGATTTTACACCAAATATTATTTACAGAAATGAAGAACCTGTAGAATATGCTGTGCTTCCTCTGACACAGTTTGGGTCGGAATATCACAGCGTAACTTTTGAATCTGTATCTTCCATGCTGGAAACCTATTATGCTTCCAAAGAAATCCTTACCAGGATCCGGCAGAAATCTTCTGATCTCAGGAGGATTGTCCAGACAGCTCTGGAAAGGAACCGCAAGAAACTGATTCTTCAGCAGAAACAGATGAAGGATACTGCCAAGAAAGATAAATATAAAGTATATGGAGAGCTGATCAATACTTACGGATATGGGCTGGAAGAAGGCTGTAAATCTTTTAAAGCCCTGAATTATTATACCAACGAAGAAATCACCATTCCTTTGGATCCTACCATGACTCCCGGGGAAAACTCCAAGAAATATTTTGACCGTTACGGTAAACTGAAACGAACAGAGGAAGCTCTTACAGAACAGATTGCAGACACAGAATCCGAGATTGAACATCTGGAATCCATATCCAATGCACTGGATATTGCCAGAGCCGAAAATGATCTCCGTCAGATCAAAGAAGAACTGACGGAATATGGTTACATCAGAAAGCACTATTCCGGCAAAAAAGGTCAGAAAGCTCAGACAAAATCCAGTCCCTTCCATTATATTTCCAGCGATGGATTTGATATTTATGTAGGGAAAAACAACTTTCAGAATGACGAACTGACATTTAAACAGGCAACCGGAAATGACTGGTGGTTCCATGCTAAAAAAATGGCAGGTTCTCACGTAATTGTCAAAACCCCGGATGGTGAACTTCCAGATCGTACTTTTGAAGAGGCAGGACGTCTGGCAGCCTATTACTCCAAAGGTCGTACAGCTCCCAAAGTAGAGATTGACTATATTCAGAAAAAACATGTAAAGAAACCTGCAGGCGCCAAACCCGGATTTGTAGTTTATTATACTAACTATTCTCTTATGGCTCCACCAGATATCACAGACATAAAAGAAGCATCTCAGTCCTGATGGACCGGGATGCTTCTTTTATATGCGCCTTGCGGCTTATTTTGCTACAAAGTTGATGATCTTGTTTGGAACATAGATCTCTTTGATCAGATTTTTGCCTTCCAGGAAAGAAGCAATTCTTTCGTCTGCCTTGGCAAGCTCAAAAGCTTTTTCTTTTTCGCAGTCTGTAGGAATCACAACAGTTCCTCTTACTTTACCGTTAACCTGCACACCAATCTCAACAGTCTTGGCAATGGTCTTACTTTCATCATATACTGGCCATGGAGCAACCGCAAGAAGATCTTCTCCACCCAGGAATTCCCAGATTTCTTCACAGATATGTGGTGCAAATGGGCTCAGCAGTTTGATGAAGATAGTCAGATCATCTTTGCTTAAATGACCTTCTGCTGTAATCTCATTGATCAGAGTCATCAGGCTGGCAATGGCCGTGTTGAACTTCAGGTTCTCAATATCAGATGATACTTTTTTGATGGTACGGTGAAGTTTCATTTCCAGTTCGTCGGAAACAGATTCATCAGAAAGAATATCTGTAAGACCTGCTACACGATCCAGGAATTTCTTGCAGCCTTTTACAGAGTTTTCACTCCATGGAGTAGCTGCACCATAATCACCCATGAACAATACATAAGTACGAAGAGTATCTGCACCGTATTCTTCTACAATATCCAGAGGGTCTACAACATTTCCTTTGGATTTGCTCATCTTATCTCCGTCTGGTCCCAGGATCAGTCCCTGGATAGAACGTTTGGCATATGGTTCCGGAGTATTTACAACACCCAGATCATAAAGGAAGTGATGCCAGAATCTGGAATAGATCATATGTCTGGTAACATGTTCCATACCACCGTTGTACCAGTCAACAGGCATCCAGTATTTCAGTTTGTCCATATCAGCCAGAGCGTTTGCATTGTGCGGATCTGTATATCTCAGGAAATACCAAGAAGATCCTGCCCACTGAGGCATGGTATCTGTTTCACGTTTGGCTGCAGCACCACATTTCGGGCAGGTGCAGTTAACAAAGGAATCAATCTTGGCAAGTGGAGACTGTCCGTCTTCACCTGGCTCGAAATCCTTTACATCTGGCAGACGCAGCGGAAGCTCTTCTTCCGGAACAGCTACAACACCGCAGTTCGGGCAGTGGATCAGCGGAATGGGTTCGCCCCAGTATCTCTGACGGTTAAATGCCCAGTCTTTCATTTTGTACTGAACACCGGCTTTACCGATACCTTTC
>URXG01000033.1 GCA_900551715.1 uncultured Blautia sp.
TGAAGTAGGAATGAAACATAGAAGTTTATAACTTTTTATAAGTTTTCAGTAACGGCAGATATGAGATTTCGACCATGTATTGACATTCACAACGGAAAAGTAAAACAGATCGTAGGAGGCAGTCTGAAGGACGCAGGGGATCAGGCAAGTGAAAATTTTGTGTCCGGGCAGGATGCATCCTTTTATGCAGAATTATACGGAAACGCAGGGCTGAAAGGCGGTCATGTGATCCTTCTGAACGGAGCAGATTCCCCCTATTATGAGGAGACCCAGAAGCAGGCACTTCTTGCACTGCATACTTACCCAGGAGGACTTCAGCTTGGTGGTGGTGTACATCCGGAAAACGCCGAAAGCTATCTGGATGCAGGTGCAAGCCATGTGATCGTCACTTCCTATGTATTCCGAAATGGACAGCTTTCCTGGGAAAATCTCGAAAAGATGGTAAGAACTGTAGGCAGAGAGCATCTGGTTCTGGATCTGAGCTGCCGCAAAAAAGACGACAGATATTATATTGTAACTGACAGATGGCAGAAATTTACCAATGTACCGGTAACACTTGAAACTATGGAAGAATTGGGAGATCACTGCGATGAACTTCTGGTCCACGCAGTAGATGTAGAAGGAAAAGCCAATG
Source organism: uncultured Blautia sp. (assembly GCA_900551715.1). Classification (GTDB taxonomy): domain Bacteria; phylum Bacillota; class Clostridia; order Lachnospirales; family Lachnospiraceae; genus Blautia_A. The sequence continues at coordinate 635 of URXG01000033.1, forward strand.
GAATCGAGACGGAACTGGCAGATCTTCTTTCTGCTTATGAGAAACGGCCTGTAACTTATGCCGGAGGCGTGGGAAGCATGGAAGATATTGAACTTCTCCGTAAATATGGCAAAGGCAGACTGGACGTGACAGTGGGAAGTGCCCTGGATCTTTTTGGAGGCAGCATTCCATTTGAAGTGTTAAAAAACCTGAAATAAAGGTAAATAAATATACTAACAACAGGAGGAAAAAAACAATGAGTGATGTATTAGAAGCAATCAAAAACAGAAGAAGTATCCGTAAATACAAAGATACCATGGTGCCGGATGAGATCATCGATAAGATCATCGAGGCAGGTACTTATGCAGCTACCGGAAGGGGCAAACAGTCTCCGATTATCATTGCAGTTACCAACAAAGAACTTCGAGACAAACTTTCCGCAATGAATGCAAAATTTATGGGAGCAGATATTGATCCTTTTTACGGAGCCCCGGTAGTACTGATCGTACTGGCTGACAAGTCCAGACCTACATATCTTTACGATGGAAGTCTGGTAATGGGTAATCTGATGCTGGAGGCAGATGCGCTGGGAATCGGAAGCTGCTGGATCCACAGAGCAAAAGAAGAATTTGAAAGCGAAGAAGGCAAAGAGATTCTGAAATCTCTGGGAATCGAGGGAGATTATGAGGGAATCGGACATTGTGTCCTGGGCTATGCAGATGGCCCTGCACCGAAAGCAGCTCCAAGAAAAGATTCTTATGTATATTATGTAAAATAGCAGTAACAAATAACACCTGTATAATGATGGATAAACAACAGGGGTCAATGGAAAGAACAGTTATTGAACATTTTCAGTAATTGATTTTACCATTGACCTCTTTTTGTCCATTGAAAAAGAATTAAAAAAATGAATATAATGAGACTGATAAAAAAATAACTATTACCGAAAGGCTTTCTTTTAAAGAACAGACGGAAAGCAGAGGAGGAAAGAGAAATGAACAAACTTACACATGCAGCGGCAAAAAAGGTGTTTTCAGGGATTGCGGATTATGCCATCGGACAGGTGCACAAAAATCCGGAAGAAGCGTATACCAAGATTATTGACACTGCAGAAAAACATATGAAAGATTTTGGCATAGGTGTAAACTGGGATTATCTCAGACGAGTAGCCTGTGATCCGAAATGTACATTAAATCGTTATGTAACATCCATGGTAAATGAGCTTCATCCCAATGTACTAAAAACCACACTGATGAATCTGGGATTTGAGGCAATTTATAATGGAACCAAGACAATACGTGAGATGAGACAGATCCATAACTGTAATATTCCATGGATCATCCTTATGGACCCGACCAGTGCATGTAATCTTCACTGTACAGGATGCTGGGCAGCAGAATATGGAAATAAGCTGAATCTGTCTTTTGAAGATATGGATTCTATTGTTACACAGGGTAAAGAACTGGGGATTTACTTCTACATGATGACCGGTGGAGAACCAATGGTCAGAAAGAAAGATATCATTGAACTTTGCAGAAAACATAATGACTGTGTATTCTTTGCATACACCAATGGTACTTTGGTAGACGAAGCTCTCTGCAAACAGATGCAGGAAGTAGGAAATCTGTTCCTTGCACTGAGTGTAGAAGGTGAGCCGGAAGTCAATGACCTTCGCCGTGGTGAGGGTGTTTACGGCAAAGTTATGCATGCCATGGATCTTTTGAAAGAACATGGACTGGTATTTGGTACTTCTATTTGTTATACAAGTGCCAATTATAAGAGTGTTACCAGTGATGAATTTATTCAGATGCTAATAGAAAAAGGATGCCGTTATGCTCTGTATTTCCATTATATGCCGGTTGGAAATGCAGCATCTGTTGATCTGCTTCTGAATCCGGAACAGCGAGTTTATGTAAAGAATCGTGTAAGAGAGATCCGTAATATGGAACATGGTCCTGGAATCTTTACTATGGACTTCCAGAATGATGGTGAATTCGTAGGCGGATGTATCGCAGGTGGAAGAAATTACTTCCATATTAATGCGAACGGTGATGCAGAACCATGTGTATTTATCCATTATTCCAATGGAAACATTCACGAAAATACAATTCTGGAAATCCTGAAACAGCCTTTGTTTATGGCATATCATGATAACCAGCCATTTAATGATAATATGTTCCGTCCATGCCCGATGCTGGAAAATCCGGAAATCCTTCAGCGTCTGGTAAAAGAGACAGGGGCACATTCCACAGACCTTGAATCTCAGGAGACAGCAGAGCATCTTTGCAGCAAATGTACCCATTATGCACAGGAATGGGCACCGGTAGCTGACAAACTGTGGGAAGAAAGCAAAAAAGCCAAAGCAGAAAAAGCAGCTGCAAAGGCATAAAACAGTTCAATAAATAATAACCAAAATAGCCAATAAAAAGCAGAAACTCTCATGGCAGGTGCTGTGGGAGTTTTTGCTTTCTTTTTTGTATGGTTTGTATTAAAATAAGAAGAGCTATATCAAACGAAAAAAAGGATTGGAGAAAATATATGAAAGTTGTTATTCTGGCAGGAGGTTTTGGCACAAGGATCAGTGAAGAAAGTCATCTGAAACCAAAGCCCATGATCGAGATCGGGGAGAAGCCGATTCTCTGGCATATTATGAAGATGTATTCCAGATATGGATTTAATGAATTTGTAATCTGCTGTGGCTACAAGCAGCATGTGATCAAGGAGTGGTTTGCAGATTATTACCTGCACAACAGCAATATCACCTTTGATTTTACCCAGGAAAACAAGATGATCGTTCATAACACTGCACTGGAACCATGGAAGGTTACGCTGGTAGATACCGGACTGAATACCATGACCGGAGGTCGTATCAAGAGAATCCGGGAATATCTGGACGGAGATACTTTCATGCTCACATATGGGGATGGAGTGTCTGATGTTAATATAGAAGAACTTCTGAAGTATCACAGATCTCATGGTAAAATGGCTACCATTACAGCGGCTCAGCCAGGAGGACGATTTGGGATTCTGGATATTGAGAACGATGGCAGTATCACCAACTTCAAAGAAAAGAAAAAAGAGGACGGTGGCTGGATCAATGCCGGATTTATGGTACTGGAGCAGTCAATCATAGATCTGATCGAAGGAGACGAGACTGTCTTTGAAAAGGAACCTCTGGTGGAGGCAGCACGTATGGGACAGCTGAATGCATATCGCCACAAAGGATTCTGGCAGTGCATGGATACCCTTCGTGAGAAAAATATGCTGGAAGCTTTGTGGCAGTCCGGCAATGCTCCATGGAAAACCTGGGATTAAAGATAAGATGGAGGGAATCGATTGAAAGGGAGCAGCTGCGATTATTGTGCAAATTTTGTATATGATGAGGACAGTGAAAGCTATTACTGTGATATAAATCTGGATGAAGACGAGTATTACCGCTTTATCAGCAGCGACTACAAAGAGTGTCCTTATTATCGTTCCGGTGACGAGTACAAAGTGATCCGCCACCAGATGTAAAGAAAATCAGTCTGATAAATGTGGAAAAGAATGAAAAACGAAAGAAGTATAGTGGATAAATGATTACGGTGGAACTTGATAACTTCAGTATGAAGGAGATCTGCCAGTCAGGGCAGTGTTTCAGGATGAAAGAAACAGAAAAAAATACCTTTGAACTGATAGCAGGAGATAAATATCTGAAAGTCACTCAGGAAGGGACGATAGTAAATTTTCACTGCAGTGATGTGGAGTTTCTTTGTTATTGGGTACTTTATTTTGATCTGGACGCAGATTACGAGAAGTATATAGATGCCATCAATCCAAGGGACAGTTATCTGGTCCAGGCAGCAGAAGCAGGCAGAGGTATTCGTATTCTCAGGCAGGATCTCTGGGAGATGATCATAACTTTTCTTATTTCTCAGCAGAACAATATTACCAGGATCAGAGGATGCGTGGAACGACTCTGCCAGCATTATGGGAAGCATCTTAAAGCAGAAGACGGAACAGAATATTATGCTTTTCCAACACCGGAAGAGTTGGTGAAAGCTACTGAGGAGGAACTCAGGGCTCTTGGCATGGGCTACAGAGCCAGATATCTGGTGGAAACTTCCAGAAGTATCTGTCAGGGTGAGATTTCTCTGGAAAAAATTCAGTCCATGCATTATTACGGAAGGGCACGAAAGGAACTGCTGAAATTAAGCGGAGTAGGCGAAAAGGTGGCAGACTGCATCTGTCTGTTTGCCCTTCATCATATGGATGCATTTCCGGTGGATACTCATATAAAGCAGGTACTGGATGCTCATTACAGAAGAGGCTTCCCAAACAGAAGATATCGTGGAATGCGTGGGATCATGCAGCAGTATATCTTTTACTACGAATTGATAAAATAAGAGGAAAACAGGGAGAGAGTTGTGAATACTTATGTTATATATGGAATCGTTTGTTTTTTTGTTTTTATGGCAGGATTTGTTGATGCCATTGCCGGAGGAGGAGGACTGATTTCACTTCCGGCATATATGATCGCAGGTCTGCCAGCGCATACAGCTATTGCAACTAATAAGATGAGCAGCAGCATGGGAACAACTGTTGCATCCTGGCATTATTTCAGACAGGGATTTATGAAGTGGAAACTTTGTATTCCTGGAATTGTGGGAGCTATTGTGGGATCCAGCCTTGGAGCCAGACTCACCCTGCTGATTCCGGAAAATGTATTAAAAATTGCCATGCTGATTGTTTTGCCGGTTATTTTGTTTTATGTGACAAAAAGCAAAACTCTGAGTGGAGAAGCTGAGAACAGAGAAGAGGTGATCAATAGGACACTGATTTTTAAATGCGTCCTGATCGCACTGGCCATTGGTGTATATGATGGAATTTATGGACCTGGAACAGGAACCTTCCTGATGCTCCTTTTTTCTGGATTTTGCCGTATGACCATGAATGATGCAGCAGGAACTACCAAGGCCATCAACCTGACTACTAATATTACGGCACTGATAGTGTTTATCATGAATGGTAAAGTGCTTCTGGGACTGGGGATTACAGCCGGTATCTGCAATATGATCGGCAACTTTCTGGGAAGCCACTGTTTCACAGATAAAGGAACCAAAATTGTGAAACCGATTATGATCGTGGTGATTGTGATCTTCTTTATAAAGGTGCTTACAGAACTGATCGGATAAAAGATATAATAAAGAAGAAAAGACAGCAAAAGATGACAGATTACAAAAAAAGCTGTGTAAGGGAGGCATCATATGAGTTATTTTGTAAAAGTTCTTGCTGATGTGCTGGGAGTTCTGTATCAGAATACAGGGGCGGCACTTCTTCTGGCAGCACTTGCCATGTGTATCTATATTCTGGGAAAGAAGCAGGGTGCAGGTCCGGTGGTTCAGGCGTGGATCAGACAATTTCGTACCAGCAGCAGTTTCCGGAATTATTTTTTCCTGATCTTTTATACAGGGATCATTTTGTTCCACACACTGCTCTGTCAGAAGATCAGTGGTAATCCACTGGCAAATATTTCAGGGAACTGGGGAATTTATGACATAGCCAGAAAATTATATACAGATAATGCAGTAAATTTCCTGATGTTTGCTCCTCTTATCATACTTCTTTTTCAGGCAAGAGAAGAGAAAGACCATACCAAAAAAATGCCGGTTCAGCAGGTGTTGGTTCAGGGAACGGAGATCAGTTTCAGTATTTCCCTTGGTATTGAACTTTGTCAGCTGTTTCTGAAAATTGGCAGATTTCAGCTGACAGATCTGTTTTTCTGTACTCTTGGAGGTGTTGTCGGAGGTACGCTTTACTGGGGATATGGTCGTTTTCGTAAGAAGATCACTGAATACATAAAAGAACTTGGCGGCTGGAATATCCGCCGGTGGAAACCTCTTACAGAAAAAGAAATAGAGGAGAAGGCGCTGCGTGCAGCGGATATTCCACAAGACATGAAAACAGAAACTGACAGTGCCAGAGAAGAGATTCAGGAAGAACCAGAAGATCTGGACCCACGGTATGAAGCGATTGAGGCACTTGTACGCGAAGCAGGTGATAAGCTGCGAAATGCCAGACCAGGAGAAGAAAACATCCACAAAAAAGAAGGTCTTGCCAATTTCTGTACAGATTATGACACAGCGATCCAGAGTTTTCTGATCGCGGGATTAAGTGAGATTCTGCCGGGAGCTGCATTCTTTGGAGAAGAGGATACAGAAGGGAATTCCGGTGCGCAGGCAGAGGGAGAATTTACTTTCTATATAGATCCTATTGACGGAACTACCAACTTCATGTTTGACTATCACCACAGCTGTATTTCTGTTGGATTGGCACACAGAGAACAGTTGATCGCAGGATTTGTATATCATCCGTATATAGATGAAATGTATGTAGGTGTCCGGGGCAAAGGAAGCTATCTCAATGGCAGACGTCTGACGCCTGAGGATAAGCCGGTAGAAGAGGGTATCGTAGAATTTGGCTGTGCCCGTTATAATGAGAATGGTATTGACTGGCTGTTTCGGGTGGTAAAAGACATGTTCCAGAACAGTCTGTCTATCCGGTGTGGTGGTTCCGCAGCACTGGGGCTCTGCAGGGCAGCCTCCGGAAGCAATACCGTATATCTGGAGCTGAAACTGCAGCCCTATGATTATGCGGCTGCTTCAGTGATCCTTGAAGAAGCCGGTGGGATGATCACCCAGATCGATGGAAGCTCCATTACTTTCCATGAGGGATGTTCCATTATCGGTGGTACTCCTTCCGCATGGAGAGAAAGCAAAGAAGCATTTGAGAAATACAGGGAAGAGAATTAAATAAGTTAAGTAAAACAGAAACCTGTTGCGGTTTTTCGGAAGAACAGAAAGCTCCGGAAAATTGTAGCAGGTTTTTTGCATAAGTGAATTTTATACCGCTTTTATTGAGAAAAAACACACAATAAGCATATTAATGAGAAAAAAAGTCAAATTGAAGATTAGAAAAAGCTAACAGTTAGGTAGACGAAACTAAAGTTTTATGGTATAAAATATATGGTTAGACAAAACGAACGTAAACAGGAGGAAAGAGATGGCCAGACGTAATTTATTAAAAAAAGTGGCTCCGGTGGTTATGAGTGCGGCAGTGGCATTTTCCAGCATGCCTGCAACAGCATTTGCTTCTGATTTTGCTGACAGCGATGTAGTTGTGGAGGAAGCAGAGGAAACAGATCTTCAGCCGGAAGCAGAAACAGACGAGGACGATGCGACAGAAGTTGTTGCTGATGAGGATGACAGTGAGACATTACCTGAGGCGACACAGGAGAAAGAAGATGCATTTGTGTCTGAGAAAAGTGAAGAAGAATTCTCAGATGCAGTTGGTGAGGAAAACGCAGCCTATGTTCTTATGAACATTCCGTATGATCAGTTTTATAAAGCAGAATTGAAGAACAATGACGTAAAAGTGGATGCATTTACTTCTGCAACATTGAATAAGTCCAGAACCAAGAATGGCGTTATGGCAAACGGTTCTTATCACGTAAACGCAGATGGAAGTGACATTACAGGCGTAACATTCCCTGTTAAAGTAAATGATATTTCAGCATTAAAAGGACAGAAACAGGTAACAGATGAGTCTTCTGTTGACGTTACTGTAACAAACAAAGGACAGACAACTACTACAACATATAAAGGAAGCGATGCTCTGTTTGAAAGCGCGTCTTATTCTTATTATGTTCTTGCTTCTGAACCAGGATACTATAAAGAACTGACAGTAAATGAGGACGGAAGCTTTTCTTTCAGTGCAGTAAAAGGTCAGAATGCAGAAGCAAAAATAGTAAGTACAACAGCTCAGCTGAAAACACAGACTGGCTATGGTGATTATCAGCTTGACATTGACAAAACTGCATTTGCACAGAATATTGATATTGATAAAGACACAATCTATGGTGCAACTGTAAACACAACAGATGGAACAAACTATGGACTTCGCCATGTAGAGAATATGTGGAAAGGTTATAAACTGGCATGGTGCACAGGTTTTACCACCGCTGTACATGGTTGCCCCACATCATCTGAACACTATAAATCCATGATGGGTAAAACCATTGACAGTGTAACATATTATACTGATAAGGGAATTGTTACATTCGACATTGACAATGTAAAAGTTCTTACAAAAACAGAAATTACTGCTACAGCAGAAAATATTCACACAACTGATACTACAGTAAATGTGGCATTAAGTGCAGCTCTTCCAGCTGATTTCAATGCAAAATATGCAGTAGATGGAACAGAAGTTACCTATACAGATGGAAAAATTACTACAGGTGTTCTGGAAGCAGGATCCCACACACTGGTGATCAGTGATACAGACAACAATTATGCATCTGTGGAAACAACATTCAGTGTAAAAGAAGCATCTGTACCGGCAGTATATGATGACGCTGAACACAAACTTGCAGCTGCAAAAGATGTTACAGAAGAAGGGTTTGCAAAATACGTAGAAAGTATTACTTCTGTTACAGTAGGCGATAAGACCTATGCAGCATCAGGAAAAGGAAGTAAAGTTATCGTTAATGCAGATGGAACTTTAAACACAGCAGATCTTGGTATTGAATCTGATACAGAGTTTAAAGTAACATCTTCCAAATACGATGATTTGACATTTACTTACAGCCTTTACAGCTATGTGTATGCAGGTCTCAGCTGGTCACAGTACTGGTCAGCAGAAGATGTGTACAAAGCAGGAGATGCAAGTTCTTCTGACAAATTAGATGGACACAGCGAATATGACAGAGGTGGATTTGATACTGTAACAAGGGCTACTTTTAACCATGGCCTTCACAGAGGAAGCTATCAGTGCATGGCTACCATTTATACCAAAGATGGCAACCAGTATCAGCTTTCTTACTGGAAAGATGGAAGCACTCCGGTTCTTACAGATGGAACAGAAGCAAAATGGACAGGAGCAAACAGAGAGACCGGAGATCCGGCAAGCATTCAGGTAGGCTCAGGAGCAGCAGAATTTATTGATCACTACGTAGTAACTGGTATTAAATATGTTCCGGTACGTGTGTCAGCAGCAGATTATAAAGAGTTTGCAGCAGCATATCCTGTTGTAAAGAACGGTGAAACACTTGCTGGTGGATTTTCTGAAAATAATCTTAAGGCATATATAGAAACTGCCAATGTAACAGCCAATACAAACGGACTTAAGATCGCAACAAAGAATGAAGATGGAAGCTTCTCATTCAGTGCAAGACAGACAGGTACAGATTCCGGTATCAAAGACCAGACTCTGAAAGTGGCAAGTGATATCAATGTGGTTGTACAGCCGGCAAAAGGAAGCTATGGAGAATTCCTTCGTGTAGACCTTACCGGTGCCGGATATGGTGCACTTGGAGCAGCAATGCAGACTGTGAAATGGGAGTATTACGGAAATAGCGATTCTGTACAGGCTACTTATGGAACCAAGTTTGCAGCAGATAACTGGATGCACAAAGCAATGGGAATTCAGCTTGGCCTTACAGATTCTGTAAGATGCCAGCTTCCAGAGGGAACAGATGGAACAGGACACTGGAAAGTAACAGTATATGCACTGGGATATCAGGATTACACATTTGAATTTGATGCTACAGCTGAAAACGTTGTTATCAAAACAGATCCATCTACTCTTGATGTTACAGCAGCAAAAGCAATGCTTGAAAAAATTGCAGCACTTAACAAAGAAGATTATACAGCCGATTCCTGGGCAGTTCTGGCAGGAGAAGTGGAAGAAACACAGGAATTAATTGATACCATTAACAAAGCCATTGAAGAAAATGAAAAAGTAGACATTACACAGTCCGGACTTGATGAGCAGGTAAATGATCATCTGACATCTGCGCTTAACAGTCTTGTAAAAGTAACATTTACTCTTTCAAAGACATCTGGAACACTTTATGTTGGTGGAACGGAGAAACTGACCGTTGATACAAATCTGGCAGGAAATGTTACATGGACATCCAGCAATACAAAAGTTGCGACAGTAGCCGATGGTAAAGTAACTGCAAAAGCAGCAGGAACAGCTAGGATCACAGCAACTGTTGGTGGAAAGACAGCTACTTACACAGTAACTGTTAAGAAACCTTCTATTTCCGCTACTGTTGGAAAAGTATATGTTGGAAAAACTGCAAAAGTACAGGTTAAAAAATATGGTACAACAGCAAAAGTTTCTTACAAATCCAGCAACACAAAAATCGCAACTGTAAACAAATCCGGTGTTGTTACAGGTAAGAAAGCCGGAACAGTTAAGATTACAGTAACAGCGGGCAAACTTACAAAGACAGTAACTGTTAAAGTTGCAAAACCGTCCTTTACCCTTGTAAAATCATCTGCAAGCATTAAGAAAGGCAAAAAAGTTACTATTAAAGTAAAAGCTGCTCCATCTTCCAAAGTTACATACAAGACAAGCAATAAGAGTGTTGCTACTGTATCATCCAAAGGTGTAGTAACCGGTAAGAAAAAAGGAACAGCCAAGATTACTGTAAAATGCAATGGTATTACCAGAACATTTAAAGTAACAGTGAAATAAATATAATTATCCTTCATAAGCAAAGTAAAAGAATGGGGCAGTTAATTTAATGCCCCTTCTTTTGCATGTCAGGGGATTTATATGATACAGACTATGAGGAGACATGCAATATGAAAAATAATCTGGTAAAACTCCTGCCGGCAGTTGTGGTGATCGCTGCAGTGACGGTTACAGGTGTACTTCCGGAAGCCAGTGAAGATAAAACAGAAAAAAACGTCAGTGAAGCCAAAACAGATGTAATAGAAGCAAAAGATCTGGAAGGACTTCTTACAACAGCATATGCTTATGATTATGAAGAAGACCTGAACAGTCTGTCTGATGGGACCGCTTCATCCGGAATAAAAAAGAATAAAACTGCAAAGAAAAAAATAGGTGGAATTAAAAAAGGTACCACAAAATCTCTTCCGGAAAAATCTGCAGCATCTACCGGAGTGGGACAGGGAACTACCACTACACCAACTACCAGTGTACCGAAAGACGGATATAAAGATGGAACTTATCAGGGAAGTGGAACAGGATTTGGCGGAACTATTACAGTGCAGGTAACAATATCCGGAGGAAAGATCACTGCTATTGATATTGTAAGTGCAGCAGGAGAGACTGCATCCTATCTTGCTAACGCCAAAGGGGTTATCAGCAAAATGCTGGCAGGTCAGACCCCAAATGTAGATGCTGTCAGCGGAGCAACCTATTCTTCCAATGGAATCATTCAGGCAGTACAGAATGCTCTTTCAAAAGCCGGTAACGGAAATACGAAAGCAGAAAAAAAGAAAAAGAAGAAAACAAATAAAGTGACTCCCACACCAACGATTACGCCACGTCCATCGAAACCGAAGCCTACTGTAACACCGGGAGCAGATGAAACGGTGTATTATAAAGATGGTACATATACGGCAAAAGCAGCGGGATTTCAGGGACCTGTAACAATAACAGTTGTAATAAAAGATGGAGCTATAACTGAAGTAACAAATGAGAATACAGACACACCTGCATATTTCAAAAAAGCATGGAGAGGGATTTATCCGGCTATTCTGAAAAATCAGTCAGCAGACGGTATTGATACAGTCAGTGGTGCAACTTATTCTTCTAATGGTATTCTGAATGCAGCGGCAGATGCTATTTCCCAGTCCCTTTCTGTGAAAAAACCGACCCCAACACCGACACCGAAACCAACAGCCACTCCAAAGCCGACAGCTACACCGGAACCAACAGCTACACCGGAACCGACAGCTACACCGGAACCAACGTCAGCACCGGAACCAACAGCCACACCGGAACCAACACCGATTCCAGGTGCAGGATACAAAGATGGAAGCTATACCGGAACAGGAGAGGGATATAATGGTACTGTTACAGTTACGATCCATGTGTCCCAGGGCAATATCGTTTCAGCTTCATATAATGGTGAAGATGATGAACCGGAGTTTTCAAATGCATGGAATGGAATATACGGTCAGGTTCTTGGCAGTCAGTCAGCAGATGGAATTGATACAGTTACCGGTGCTACATTTTCTTCTGAGGGACTGATCCAGGCATTTAAAAATGCGATCAGCCAGGCAAAGGGTTAAAAATTCAATATATGAAAAAATGAACTAAACCGATGAAAATATTGAATTCATATTTTTGTCGGTTTTTTTTATAATTTTTTCATAAAGAAACGGAAACAGAAATATGGAAGTCTATATAGAACCTTTCATATAGGAAGAAGGAGTGAAATATGGTAAAAAGATTCGGACAGGTAATAAAGGTCAAACCAGAATGTCTGGCTGAGTATAAGAAATGGCATGCCAATCCTATGCCCGGGGTAAACGAAATGATCAAAGAATGCGGCCTGAAAAATTATTCCATTTACAGCAGAGGTGATTATCTTTTCACTTACTTTGAATATGAGGGAGAGGATTTTGACAAAGACATGGAAAAGATGGCAGCAGATCCTGCAACCCAGAAATGGTGGGATGTGGTAAAACCTTTGATGCAGCCACTGGAAGACAGAGCAGAAGGCGAGTTCTGGTCTGACATGGAAGAAATTTATCACCTGGATTAATCCGACATTGCTATAATGTCAGAATAACATAATATAAGCAAATATCTGTAGAAAACAGATACGATAAAAAGGAGAAGAATTATGAACAGCAGAGAGAGATTTATCGCAACTGTAGAAAGAAAACCGGTAGACAGACCAGCTTGTTGGCTGGGAGATCCTACACCAGAGGCAGTTCCTGCATTATGTGAATACTATCATGTAAATGACATCAAAGAACTGAAAAAAGAATGTGGAGATGACTTCTATGCAGTAGAGATCCCATACAAATCCCCAACATGTTCCGCTATTTTCGCAGCATTTGACTGGTACATGAACGGAAGCAACGTAGATACAGAACACCGTACACTGACAGCTGACGGATGCTTTGCACATTGCGAAGATCTGGAAGATATCGAAGCAGTAAACTTCCAGTGGCCGGATCCGGAAAAATACATTGATCCTGAATTATGTCGTAAACTGGTAGATGAAGCTCCGGATGACAAGGTAGTTATGGGTATGCTCTGGGCCTGCCATTTCCAGGATACATGTGCTGCATTCGGTATGCAGACATGCCTTATGAACATGGTTGCTGAACCGGAAATGGTTCATTATGTAGATGATCATATCGTAGACTTCTATGTAAAAGCTCTGAAGATATTCCTGGAAGCTACCAAAGGTAAAGTACAGGCAATCCTGATCGGTGATGATGTTGGAAGCCAGAGAGGACTTATGATCAGCCCTGAACTGATCAAAGAGTTCGTAATTCCGGGAGCTAAGAAGCTGATCGACCTGGCTCACAGCTATGGCGTTAAAGTTGTATATCATTCCTGCGGTTCTATCGTAGAAGCTATTCCGCTTCTCATTGAAGCAGGTGTAGATGTTATTCATCCGATTCAGGCCCTTGCAGCTGGAATGGATCCTGCAAACCTGAAATCCAAATTTGACGGACAGATCTCCTTCTGCGGTGGTGTAGATACACAGGATCTGCTTCCAAACGGAACACCGGAGCAGGTGGCAGCAAAAGTTAAAGAACTTCGTACATACTTCCCGACTGGACTTATCGTATCTCCAAGCCATGAAGGACTGCAGCCAGACGTTCCACCTAGCAATATCAAAGCTCTGTTTGACGAAGCAACCAAGATTTATGAATAAAAGCAGTAAAGGTTAAATAATTAACTCCAGTAAAAAACTAACTACTACATGATATAAGGAATCCCAAGGGTGCTGTAAAGTGTAATGTCCCCAATCATTACGCTGTACAGCATTCTTTTTTCGTTATATAATAAAAAAGAATAAAACAATAAATATCGGGGGTAAGAAATGTATACACTTTTGATCGCAGATGATGAGCCGTTGATCCGAAATGGTGTCAAAAAGATCATAGACTGGGAATCACTGGGATTTTCAAAAATATTTCTGGCAGAAGATGGACAGGAAGCTCTGGATATCATAAAAAAGAATCATGTAGACCTTGTACTGACAGATATCGTCATGCCATTTATGGATGGGCTGCAGCTGGCAGAGATCCTTTCCAGAGATTATCCACAGATTCATGTAGTAATTCTGACCGGTCATGAAGATTTTGAATATGCACAGAAATCCGTAGGATTCGGTGTCAAGAATTATATACTTAAGCCGATTGGAGCAGAAAGCCTTTACAAAAAAATGGTAAAGATCTGTGAGAATCTTCATATAGAAAACAAGCAGAGACAGTATGTTTCTTCTATGAAAAGTCAGCTTCATCAGAGTCTTCCGGCACTTCAGGAACAGACTCTCAGTAAGATCGTCTGTTCAGAGGGAAGAGACCTGAAACTGTATCTGCAGCGTGCAAAGAGCATGAATCTTGACCTGGGAACCGGACCTTTTGAAATCGGTATCATGGATATTGAACTGGAAGATATTCCGGCAGAAGACTATGATCTGTATCTCTTTGCTGCACGAAATATAGCCAGAGAATGTCTGGGGGATAAACATTATCTATTTGAAGATGGAAGAGACAGAATTGTGATTCTGTTTAAATGTGATACTCTTTCCGACGAGTCTCACGAGATTGTATACGAACTTCTCTGTATTGTGCAGAAATCTATTTATAATACGATCAAATTAAAGACAACCTGTGGCGCAGGTACTACAGCCCGGAATGCAGAAGAACTGAATGAAGCTTACCGAAATGCCAAAAAAGCACTGGAATGCAAATATTCTCTGGGAAGTAACAATGTTTATGATGTAAAGGATCTGAACTATCTGGAAAAATCTTTCTATTATCCGGAAAACGAAATGCACAGTCTGGTAAAGAGCATCAAGATCGGAAATACAGACGAGATCCGCAAGTCCATCAGTTCTGCATTTCATACAGATGGCAGAGGCAGATCTCTTTCCGGAAAAAATATCAAAATGATCTATATAGAGATTGTTACCTCTCTTCTGAAAGAGCTTTCTTCCTTGAAAGAAGTTTCTGAGAAAATCTGGAACAGGGGATTTATTCTCTATCAGGAATTTGACCGATACAGTTCCGCAAAAGAAATGGAAGATGCACTGATTCGTTTTTCCTGTGAAATCTGTAATGAAATGGATTCTGTCCAGACCAACAGCGGAAAGCAGGTTATTGACAGTGTGAAAGGATATGTAACAGCCAATTTCAAAGATCCGGACCTGTCTCTTACCTCAGCAGCAGAACATGCATCTGTAAGTACAGGTTACTTAAGTGGTCTTTTCAAAAAAGAAACAGGTACTAATTTTGTTAAGTATCTGACTGATGTACGAATGGAAAAATCTATTCAGCTTCTCCGTACCACAGATATGAAAACTTATGAGATTGCATTTGAAACAGGCTTTTCCAATCCACATTACTTCAGTGTGGCTTTTAAGAAATATACAGGAATGTCTCCCTCAGAATTCCGGGCAAAGGAGTAAAAAGTGAAAATAGCAAAAACAAGTGGACTGAAGAACCGGGCTCTGAAAAAGATGACAGTACTGATCATAGCGGCAATGCTGGTCATAGTGGCGGTGTTTTATAGCGTTTTTCATTTTCGCGCGCTGAAAGAACAGGGACATAACCAGAGTGAAAACCTTATCAATATGGAAAATTATCTTACCAGCTATCTGGAAGAAGTTGATTCCATAGCCAAAAATGTCAATTACAATTATTACCTGCAGAATTATCTGGATACAGCCATAGAAAACGAAGATACTTATACGAACCTTTCTGTTGGAAAAAATATGCGGGCTTATGAGATGAGCTCGCAGGCATTCAGTGATACCCTTCTTTCCAGACAGGATATTTCTTCTATTATGATATTTGGAAGAAAAAAGATCTTTCTGAACAAATCTATCTACAGTTACCGGAATGTAGTAATGGATTATTCAGGGATGGAATGGTATAAAGAAGCACTGGAAAATCCGGATGATATGATCATTACAGGTCCTAATATACATGCTTTTCTGGATACAGACGATCAGTGTATTTCACTCAGCAGAGAGATTCAGAGTTATGAAGACGGCACATTCAGAGGGGTGATCCTGATCAACCTGAACAGGAACAAGATTGCAGAGATCTGTGAATCTTTTCAGGAAAATACAGACAGTCTTTTTGGAATACTTAATGAAGATGGCGAGGTAGTTTATCAAAAAGGAGACTCCGAAGGCTCACTTTTCAGAAATGAAGAACTGAAAGATCTCAGAGAAGCCATCCGCACCAATACAAAAAGCAGCTTTCGTGTAAATGTTAACGGAAAAGAGTACCTGATTACAAAAAGAATTATGGACAATACAGGCTGGTGTCTGGTTAATATGGTGCCCTATTCTCAGATTCTGTCAGATCTGTGGCGTACAACACTGATCATGGCACTGGCTATTGTGGGAATTCTGGTGATTACCCTGATCGGTCTTGACCAGATTCTTACAAATGTTATTAAACCGTTGAAGAAACTGGAAAGTCATATGAAAAAAGTTAATCTGGAAAATCTCAATGAAAAAGTAGTGATTGATACAGATGATGAGATCAGCCATCTTGCAGGGAAATTTAACAGTATGCTGGAGAGAATCGAAAACCTGAAAAAGCAGGTGGTGGAAGAGCAGGAGGACAAGCGTAAGTACGAACTTCAGGCTCTGCAGGCGCAGATCAACCCACATTTCCTATACAATACACTGGATTCTATTATCTGGATGGCAGAAACCCAGGATACCAATATTGTTCCCATGACAGAGGCGCTGGCGAAGCTATTCCGTATTTCCCTGAATAAGGGGAATGAAGAGATTCTTCTGAAAAAAGAACTGGAGCATGTGAAAAATTATCTGATCATTCAGAGTATGCGTTATGCAGATAAGTTTACTTATGATATTCAGACGGAGGGGCATGTGGAAAACTGTCATGTGATCAAGCTGATCATACAGCCTATTGTGGAAAACTGTATTTATCATGGTATTAAGAAAAAAAGAGGCAGCGGTCATATCAGTATCAGGGCTTTTCAACAGGAAAAGAATCTTATTATCAAAGTTTCTGATGATGGCTGCGGCATGACAGAGGAAATACGAAGCAAGATCCTGTCTGATGAGATAGAACCGGAGAATATCAGCGGTTCCGGTATTGGTGTCCGAAATGTAAATGAACGAATTCAGCTGCGTTTCGGTAAAGAATATGGCATTTTCTATGAATCAGAAGAAGGAAAAGGAACCACCGTAACCTATGTTCTGCCATACTGTACAGAGGAGGAAAGTTATGATACAAAAAAATAAAATTCTCACAGCTGTTCTGATGGCAGGGATTCTTTCTGTGGTATCTTTAAGTGGAAGCGGTGTGACCAGAGCAGAATCTGTGCAGACCGGTCAGACAGAAAAAAAAGTCATTGGTGCTTCCTTTGCTTCCGGCGAGGCCAGTTATCAGGAAACCCTGGGAACTCTTCTTGAAGAATGGGCAAAGGCAGACAGTGACCAGTATAGCCTGGAAATCCAGTATGCAGACTGGAATGTGTCCAAACAGGAAGAGCAGATACAAAATTTTATCAAAGAACGGGCAGATGCCATTATCTTGTGTCCGGTAAACGCCAAATCTTTTCTGAATGTTCTGAAAGATGCCAGAAAAGCAGGAATTCCGGTGATCAATCTGAACATGAAATTAGACACAGTATCTACGGAATATATTTCTACTTATGTAGGAGGCAGTATGTCAGAAGAAGCGGATCTGGCGGGGCAACTGACAGTGGAATGCCTTAATGGAAAAGGTAAGATTGGTATTATAGAAGGAACTCAGGGAAGTGACCCACAGATATACAGGACCCAGACATTTCTGGAATATATAGCAACCTATCCGGACATAGAAGTGGTGGGGATCGTAGAAGCCAACTGGCTGAGAGACAAGGCAGGACTTGCTGCCCTGGACCTTCTTAACAAAGACAAAGATATTGATCTGATCTACTGTCATGACAGCGATATGGCAATGGGTGTTTATGATATGCTGAAGTCAAAAGGGCTGGAAAAAAAGATTAAAGTTATCGGCATTGGCAGTAATGAGGAATATATTCAGGCTGTACGTGATGGCAGGCTTTATGGAATTATTACCCAGTCCTCAGATTTTGAGGCAAGTTTTGCCTGGAGTTGTGCAAAAAGAGCAGCAGAAGGACAGAATCTTCGGGCATGGTATAAGAACCCTGCGCAGATTCTGACTAGGGAAACACTGGAGTCTCAGAAATAAGGATAAAATTTTTATAACAGATATGAAAAATAAGACTAAACCGATGAAAAAATTGAATTCATATTTTCATCGGTTTTTCTTACAATAAGTACAACAAATAAAGCACGAAAACTTTAAAAGCGGAGGTAAAAAGGATGAAGAAAAAATTAGTGAGCTTAGTATTATGTTCAGCAATGGTGCTTGGAATGAGCATGCCGGTTATGGCAGATGACAAGATCACAATCGGATCTGTTATCATGAACAACTCAGGAGAATGGTTCGCAGAGGTAATGAAAGGACAGGAAGATGCAGCAAAAGATCTTGGTGTAGAGTTCTCAATTGTTTCTTCTGACAACGAAATTTCCAAAGAATCTGACAACGTTGCTACATTCCTTGCACAGCAGGTAGATGCGCTTGTTATTTCTCCACTGGCTACAGATGCTTCTATCGCAGCAGTTGAGAGTGCAACAGTTGATTCAGGAATTCCGGTAGTAACATGGAACACAACCGTTGACACAGATGTAACAAGCCACGTTGGTGTTGTACCTGCAGAACTTGGTGGAAACACAGGTAAATATGCAGTAGATTACATCAAAGAAAACTTCAAAGACGGATGTAAACTGGCAATCATCGGAGACAGCAACTATGAGATTGGTATTGAAAGATGCAACGGTTTCAAAGATGCACTGAAAGATCTGATTGATGACGGAACTGTTGAGATCGTAAACGAGCAGGATGCAGAACTTCAGGAAGAAGGAATTGATATTACAGAGCAGATTCTTACAGCTAATCCGGACGTACAGATGATCTGGTGCTGGAACCAGACTTCTCTTCTGGGATGTGCAGCAGCACTTGAGAATGCAGGAAGAGATGATATCGTACTTATGGGAACAGATATGTCTGTGGAACTTGCGAAAGATATGCAGGGAGATACAATCAAGCTTCAGGCTATCACAACACAGATGCCATACGACATGGGATATCAGGCTGTAGAAAACGCTGTAAAAGCTGTTAAAGGCGAAGACGTTGAAAAAGAAGTTATGATTCCTACATACACCTACACCAAAGATAACATGGATGAAATCCAGACATACATTGACGAGCATCAGGATCTGGTAGGCTGATAACAGACATTATAAAGATGTTAGGGGGTGTTCCGTCAGGAACACCCTTACTTATGAAATATAAGGAGGGAACGTACATGCCGGATGTTGTACTGAAAGCGGAACATGTGACAAAAAGGTTCGGCGGAATCACTGCCCTGGAGGACGCGCAACTGGAACTGTATAAGGGTGAAGTACATGCCCTGGTAGGAGCAAACGGAGCAGGTAAGAGTACACTGATCAAAATTATCACAGGAGCTTATTCCAGTGATGAAGGAGATATTTACCTGGATGGACAGAAAGTAGATATCAAATCCACTTTTGATGCCAGAGCCAAAGGAATCAGTGCTGTATATCAGGAATTTTCTCTGATCAACACAGTATCTGTAGCAGAAAACATTTATATGGGTAAACTGCTTTATAATAACCTGGGACCAATCCCAAGAGCAGACTGGAAACGAATGAATGAGGAAACTCAGAAGATTCTGAACAGTCTGGGTGTAAAGAACATTAAACCGGAAACAATCGTAGGAAGACTGAGCGTAGCTCAGAAACAGATGGTAGAAATCGCCAAGGCACTTTCCAATGATCTGAAAGTTCTGATCATGGATGAACCTACAGCTTCTCTTTCTGATAACGAGATCGAGAACATGTTCAAGATCGTCAAAGATTTGAGAGCCAAAGGAATCAGTATTGTCTATGTATCTCACAGACTGGAAGAACTTCCGATCATCTGTGACAGAATCTCTGTATACAGAGACGGACATTACATCAAGACTATGAATATTGAGGATGCACCGAAACAGGTCATCATTGAAAATATGGTTGGTAAAAACATGACACAGACTGAGCAGGTCAAAGTTTATACCGACGAAGTACTTCTGGAAGTTAAGAACTTCAGTTCCGGAAAGAAATTTCAGGATATTAATCTGACGCTTCACAAAGGTGAGATCCTTGGAGTTGCAGGTCTGGCAGGAGCAGGAAGAACAGAATTCGTAAGAGCTCTTTTTGGTGCAGACCCGAAAGATTCCGGACAGGTATTCATCGAAGGAAAAGAAGTGCATATCCATTCACCAAAAGATGCAAAGAAAGCGGGACTTGGCTTCATTACAGAGGACCGAAAAGAAGAAGGTCTGATCCTGAATATGGATCTTCACACCAATATGGGCATGGCAATTCTGGATCAGCTGAAAAAGGGAATTGGACTTGACCTGAAACGTGAAAGCGTACTGATGGACGAGTACATCAAATCACTCAGCATCAAATGTCGTGACTGTAACCAGAAAGCAAAGGCTTTAAGTGGTGGTAACCAGCAGAAAGTAGTTATTGCAAAATGGCTGGCAACCAAACCGAAAGTTCTGATCATGGATGAGCCTACACGAGGAATCGATGTAGGATCCAAGAACCAGATTTATGCACTGATCAATGATCTTGCAAAACAGGGAATTGGAATCATCATGATCTCATCAGAATTACCGGAAGTACTGCAGGTTTCCAATAATATTGTAGTATTTGCAGCCGGAAAGATTACAGGTAGACTTGAAAATAAAGATCTGACACAGGATATTCTGCTGGACTATGCAACCAGTCAGACAGCTGTATGACGGAGGTAGAAAGATGGAAACAAAATCCTTTGATTTAAAGAAATTTTTAATGAAATATGTAATGTATATTTTCCTGGTACTGATGTGTATCATCCTTGCTATTGCAAGTGACAAATTCCTTACAGTAACCAACCTTATGACTATCATCAAACAGATTTCTATTCAGTCAATCGTTGCGATTGGTATGACAATGATCATCATCAGTGGTAACATCGACCTGAGTGTTGGTTCTCTTGTAGCTCTCTGTTCAGTATCCGGAGCGATGATCATGAACAAAGGACTGCCAATGGTAGTTGCAATCATTGCTTCTATTCTGATCGGTGCTTTAGCTGGTTTCATTACCGGTGGTGTTACTGCAAAACTGAAATTACATTCATTCCTTGTAACTCTGTCACTGATGACTGCATTTCGTGGTCTGGCACAGACAATGACAAACGGACGTCCTGTAGCCGGTCTTCCATCTTCCTTTGGTAAGATCGCATCTGCAAGCATTGGACCTCTTCCGGTACTTGTCATCTACATGATTGTTCTTTATGCAATCTTTATGTATGTTATGAAGTATACAGCTTTCGGACGTTCTATCTATGCTGTAGGCAGCAACCAGGAATCTGCAAGACTTTCCGGTATCAATATCGAAATGGTAAAAACAATGGTATTCGTACTCAGTGGAGCTCTCTGCGGTGTTGCAGGTGTTCTCCTTACTGCAAAGGTTCGTTCCGGTGACCCGACCTGTGCAAACGGATGGGAAATGGATACAATCGCCGGTGCAATCATCGGTGGAACGGACATGATGGGTGGCGAAGGTAAACTTGGCGGAACTATCATCGGTCTTCTTTTTGTAGGTATCCTTGCAAATGGTATGGTACTTCTTGGAGTAAGTGCTTACATGCAGAGCGTTATCAAAGGTCTTGTAATTTTCATGGCTGTTATTATCAACAGTATCCAGAAAAAGAGCCAGGCATAATAATACATAGTGATCAAAAATACTGCCAGATTACAGTTTCGACTGTGCCCTGGCAGTTTTTATATATATATATATTGTAAACAGGAATATCTGGAAAAGATTCCTACTTGATTAATTAAGAAAAAAATGGTAAGATACAACTGACTCGAGTTAGATATAGATGAACGCGTTTGCTGTCGAAAGATGGCAAATGCGTTTGTGTTGTTTAAATGACTATGAGTTAAAAATTCATTCATTGCAAAAGGAGCAAAAGATAAATGAAGTATCATAGTTTTTATATGAGAGTTTTGTGTCTTCTCTTGATTATCGGGGCTGTTATGGGCTATAATTTTATGAGCAAAAACAACACACAGGCACAGGAGATCGAAAATCTGAAAGAAAGAGTCACTACTCTGGAAAGTCAGCAGACAGAAATACTGACTGCCCTTGAGGATGCAGCCAAAGCAAGAGAAGAGGCAGAAGCTGCAGCAGAGGCTGCAAAGGCAGAAGCAGCCAAAGAAGACAGTGAAAATACATCTAAAACAACAGAAGATACAACAGAGGATTCTTCTGAGGACAGTGGAGACAATTATTATAAAGACGGAAATTACACAGGATCCGGTCAGGGATTTGGCGGAACCATAGAAGTACAGGTAACACTGAAAGACGATGAGATCACTGATATTCAGGTAACCAGTGCTTCCGGAGAAGATTCCGCATATTTGTCACAGGGAGAAGGCGTGATCAGTTCCATTATTTCTGCGCAGAGTACAGATGTAGATACTATATCAGGAGCTACCTTCAGTTCTACAGGAATTCTCAATGCAGTCAATGATGCACTTGGAAAGGCGGAAAATCAATGAAAAAAAGGCAGAGAAAAGTCCGTCTCATAAGGGCTGCAGTTCAGCTGGCGTTTTTTATTGTGGCACCGGCACTTTTTTCCACAGCATTTGCAGGAATCAAATCCATCTTCCAGGCAATTGCTTCTTATCAGCCGGTTACCTGGAATTCCTTTCTTGATGTGACAGGGGCACTTCTTCTGCTCACCATACTGTTTGGAAGACATTTCTGTGGATACGCATGTGCATTCGGTTCGCTTGGAGATGCCTTGTACGAAGCTACGCTTTTTGTCCGCAGCAAGGTATTCCATAAGAAAAAGAGACATGGTTATCCGGAGAAAACTGTGAGAATTCTGCAGAAAGTAAAATATATTCTGCTGGCATTTATCCTTCTTTCTATTCTTGTTGGATGGTACCCGAAATTACAGGGTATGAGCCCCTGGGACGTTTTTTCCATGCTTACAGCACTGAGACTTCCCAATACTTCTTACAAGATCGGGATCATTCTTCTGATCCTGATCATGATCGGCATGTGTACACAGGAAAGATTTTTCTGTCAGTTTTTGTGTCCGATGGGAGCAATTTTTGCCATGATGCCTATTCTGCCATCTGCATTATTCAAAAGGAAACGGGAAAAGTGCCCGGCAAAATGCGGAGCCTGCAAGAAAAGGTGCCCGGCACATCTTGATATTGACGGAGATACCCCTCTTTCCGGAGAATGTATCTGCTGTCATGCATGTGAAACAACCTGCCCCCGTCAGAATATCGAAATAGGTTCTATACAGGGAGATTTGATAAATAATGAAAAACAGGCTTAAATGTATACAGAAAGCAGTTTTCTGCGGAGCACTCAGTTCTGTACTTCTGGTGACTCCTGTTATGGCGGAGGCACAGGTAGAAAAATACTCCAATACAGATTTTGCCATGGATACGGTAATTTCCGAGACACTTTATACTACGGGTGAGGACATCAATGCTTCAGTAGGAGAGAAGCTGCGGGAAATAGAAACAGGGCTTTTGTCCTGGACTACCGGGGATTCCCAGATTGCAGAGATTAATAATGCCAATGGTGAGACTGTAGAAGTGTCTGAAGAACTGGCTGGATATCTGACACAGATCCTTCAGCTGGCAGCAGATTCTGATGGGGCTTTTGATCCTACTCTTGGTGAGGTGATCCGGCTCTGGAATATTGAAGGGGATGATCCTCATGTTCCGGAACAAAGTGAGCTGGATAAGCTCTTGAAGAATGTGGATTACAAAAATATAGTTCTGGATGGAGACAAAGTTACTTTAAAGAATGGCTCCACACTGGATCTGGGTGCAGTAGGAAAGGGGATTGGCTGTGATGTGACAGCTGCCTACCTGAAAGAGCAGAAAGACGTAACAGGCATGATCCTGAATCTGGGTGGCAGCAGTGTTATGGCTTATGGTGAGAAGCCAGATCAGTCTCCATGGAAAGTGGCAGTAACTGACCCCAGGGATACAGAGGGGGAATATGTAGGTGCTGTTACCATCAAAGGAGGGGAATTTCTTTCTACTTCCGGTGATTACGAGAAATATTTCATGGAAGATGGCAAAAGATATCATCATATCCTGAATCCAGAGGATGGCTATCCTGTATGGAATGGTGTGACCTCAGTGACAGTAGTCTGCGACAACGGGCTTCTGGCAGATGGACTTTCTACGGCATGTTTTGTCCTGGGAATAGAAGATGCACAGCCACTTCTTGAAAAATATCATGCAGATGCCGCTTTTATGGATGAAGACCATAATGTGTATCTTACTTCCGGAATGAAAGAACGTTTTGAATTGATGAAAAATACTTATACTGTGAAAAATATTAAATAAAACGGTCTGATAAAAATATCAGACAATAAAATATCCCCGGTTTTGCAGAATGAAATCCATTACTGGATCTGCTGAACCGGGGTTTGTTTTGGGATATTCTGTTTAACAAAATATAACAAGAATTCTCCTTCCTCTATAGGTGGGAGATGAATTGTAGACTTGAGCATAAATGCTCATAAATAACCCATAAATCCCATAAAAACCCAAAAGATTTTTGTAGATAAAAAAGAAAACACTTGTTCTTGCAGTGGAATTG
>URXG01000034.1 GCA_900551715.1 uncultured Blautia sp.
GGTTTCCATCTGCTGTATTGCTTTTTCCGTTTTTGTCACGTTATCACCTTGTTTCATTCATCGTGTCTTTTACTCATATAAAAACATTGTCAGCCACTCTTCAAGCATACCTGCTTCAAAATCTTTACATCTCCAGAATGTAGTCATCTGTATTTCATGATCTGTAAAAACAACTCCTACTGGCTGTATAAATCGATCCTGTACCTGTTGAATCTGCGTATCAATTAGTCTACGATAAGTTTCTGTCTTTTCATCTACACATAAAATAAACGTAAGTGTAATAGGCGTTTTCCATTCATCTTCTGTAAAATACGACCTTATGAAAGTTTCAAAATATTCATTTAATTGTTTGATATGTTTTTTCTGCATTCTTGGAATTCGGATCAACTGTATTATATCCAAAGCAATTTTGTCGTCATATTCTCTCACGTATGTATCTACAAACTCTTTTTCATTCCAATTATATCTTTCCAGCGGTCTGTAACCGCCCCTGTAATATGATCCTTTATATAAGCACTCCCTGAATTCATCATAATCATTCCAGCAAAATAAATACTGGTTTGCAGGATATCGGTTTATTCCACAATAATTCCATGGTTTCCAATTATACAGATTCTTTTGTATCTTTTTCTGTTTCCTTTTTGAATATTCTACTGATGAAGGTATCATTGAAATTCCATACCAGCACGCTCCCAAAAGAACATCCATCCACATGACATGCAAGATATTGGGATGATTTCCAAACTTTATCCGTCCTATGACTAAATTGCCAATTTGATTCGTCCATCCAAATTGTAGACAATAAATGCCATATATCAGTGCTACTATCCCCAATACCACAGAAGCTATCTGTCCCTGTCTCATTTGAGCATTATCTGAAAATTTCAGCTGCCATTTCAGGTTATCTATTGATATTTTTCTTTTTAATCGATTCGGATGCATATTTCGGCTTTTATGAAGTATTTTATCTCCTAATTTTTCAGGAATTGGAAACCAGAATTCTTTCAGACTGAGAATAATAATTACAATCGCTACTCCCATTCCGCCTCCATATATATAAAGATCCACTGTTCCGGCAATACATAAAAGTGATATTGCCACATCAATTAAAAGCGATATTATAGAAATCATTTTTCTTTATCTCCCTGTTTCTTAGTCATTCAATGCTTTTTTATATCCTTTTATTACTAAGAGATGTTAAGCTTTTCGTATAACATCTCTTAGCAGTCATAATAGATTAACCATAAATAAGATATTCATAGCTTACCTTAGTTCTTCCATTATAATATTTCCCTTTCCCAATGCATCTTAACTCTGATTTAGGCTTATTTTTTGCACTTTTAACAACCATATATCGTGACCATGTTTCTTGCAAAATTGTTTTCCCTACATCTTTTCCATATCCATATGCATCATCTTTCATTTTACTTTTTAATCCATCTAAATATTTTTGCCTTGATCGTAAGTTTGCTTTTGATATTTCCACAGGTGTATCATATTTAATTCGGTTAAGTCTGAATTCAAAATTGTAAAGTTTATCATATGCTGCACCATAACCTTGACCTGGTCCACCCCACCAGCCGCCAATTCCATCTATTGCACCATTCACTACTGCAAGTGCTACACTGTGGTCATCTGAATAACTGCTTATTGCACTGGCAACACCATTCGCAATAGCCTGGCCCGCCTTTCCTACTGTTGTAGTTGCAATTGCCCCAGTAAAGGCAGAACATCCTACAGCAGTCCAGTTTATATTATCAAATGATTTGCCTTCTATAAGCATCTGAGTTCCTACTGAATAAGCACCTCCTATCAGCGCACCAATTCCCATACTGACTATTGTTGCCCAAATTCTTCCCGCTTCATCATTTCTTGTAGCTGGATTGCCATCACAATAAATATATAAGTTTTTATTGTGTAAAGTTTCTTTTGATGCTCTTACTATATCTATTTCATCAGCACTGATAAATCTCCTGATCTCAGGGTCATAATATCGGTTCTTAAGGTAGTACATACCGGTCTCTGTGTCGTAGTAGTAGCCTCTGTAACGGAATGGATTCAGGATGCCGATGGTGTCTTTTTTGCTTCCTTCGATCTGCAGCAGTCTGCCCCAGCTGTCATAACTGTAGTTTACTATGGCTGTTCCGCTTTCGTCAACGATGGACACGATATCTCCCTGAAGGTTCTTCACATAGAAGTAATATTTACCTTCATAGATCATAGCCACCAGATCTGCGCCGGAATCATAGACAAAGCTGGTTTCCTTGCCATTGGTCACTTCTGCCACCAGAAGGTCACCTGCCAGTCTGTATTCTGTTACATTGTTGTCTACTGTTTTTCTGATCCTTGCTCCTGTATGGTCATACTCATAGCGGATATTTTTGCCATTGTTTACAGCTGACAGTTTTCGTCCCAGTGTCCAGCTGTAGGAAATATCCCCTTTGGTAAGCATGTTGCCGATGGCATCATAACTCATGGCAGTTCCATTCCAGCTCATTAGCTGGTCTTTCCATGCAGTTCCGTAGGTTCCTGTTTCTGTCTTTACCGGTGGTTCCTGTGGTGCCTGATCTTTTATCGTATAGGCATATTCCTTTACAAAAATGAGGTTGCCGCCCTGGTCGTAATCATACACAACAGTCTTATTCCGGGACTCAAGATCCTCCCTGATCAGCTGGTTCCTTTCATCGTAAGAAAAAGTATCTTCTGTACTTACTGCCGCAGTTCCTGTTTGGTCTTCCATAGTGGCAACTGCAGTGACATTTCCATTCTTATCATAGGTATACCGATAGATCCTGCTGCCTGCCCTCACCTCACATGGAAGCGCATGTTCGCAGTTTCCAGTTGCAATAGGGTATTCATAAGATGTTGCCAGGGAAAGGTTGCCCCTGCTGAGATACTGTCCTGTCACTCTTCCCAGCTCATCGTAGTCTGTCAGTCGGGTGGCATCTCCCATCTTCACTTCATACTCCCTGCCATCGCTGTCGTAAGTATATTCTGTGATCACTTTGTTCTTTCCTGAGCAGGATACCATGCTGACCATCTGGTTGTCTGCATCATAGGTATACTCATAGAAAGCACCTTTTTCGTCCCTTACACGCATCAGTCGGTCAAGGAAGTCATAGGACAGTTCATAAGTTTTTCCGGACATATGGTTTGTCACTTTGTTCAGGTTTCCGTCCTTACCATAAACATAACTGTTCAGTTTCTGCTCTGCTGCTCCGTTTCCCGGCTGGTAACAACTTTCTTTTACCCGGTCCTCTTTGTCGTATACATAGCGGATGCTGTCTCCGTTTCCATAAACGGTCTTTAACAGATTTCCGTTGTCTGACTCATAGACATAGCTTACTACTTTGGTTCCGGCAATGGTCGCTTCTGTCATGTTTCCAAAGATATCATATGCAAAATTATAATGGAAACCGTTATGTCCGATGTCAGTCAGGTCATCTTTTGTGTAAGAATAAGTATTCTTAATTTCCTGAAGAATTCCATTTACCGTTGCTTTCTGGGCCACAGATACCAGTTTTTCCCCTTTATCATAGCCATAGGTCAGTTTGTTTCCTCTGCCATCTGTCAGGGAACGGAGGAGATCTGCTTTTGTATCCCACTCATACCCTGTAGTGTTTCCTTCGGTATCTGTCACAGACGCCACATGGTTTCCGTCCTCTGTAAAGGTACGGGTTACCCAGAGACCTTTTTCCGGTGTATCCTTTCTTACGGAACCGCTTTTCTGGATATTTCCTTTTTCATCGTAGATGAGTCTGCTGATCCTTCCGCTGGCAGAAGTGCCCTTTATCACATTGTGGTTGTCATCATATTCATATTTGAAGTTTTTGCCTTTCGGTGTAGTAATACCAGTCAGATCTTTGGTTTCTTCCCCATACTTAAAAGTAGTTGTATTCTTCTGGGCATCTACAACAGAAGTCACTTCATTATCCTTATTGTAGGTATAAGTCTGACCAAACTCCTCCCTGTAAAGGGAGATCCCGTCAAAGAATGCAATATTGGCATTATGGCTGTAGACATAGGATATCTCCATACTGACATAATCATGTTTTGCCACATAATTATCGCTTAAGAACTGCCAGTCCTGAATGTCCGGGCTGAAGTTTGTATAATGAACATCACATGTTCCATCTGCTGCTACAAAATTCACCTGCACGCCAAATCGACGTTCAGCATCTTTTGATGCAATCGGAAGGGAAGTTCCCATTCCCCATGCATTAACCATGTACACATCATCTTTTTTTCCTGCAAGGTCCAGTGTTTTGGTGAGTTTTTTCTCCCTCGTTGGGTCTCCGGTGAATTTATAGATATGGCTGTCCAGTCCACCGCCAACAGCCGGTGCAGTCGTTTTATCCAGCCCACCGTAAAGGGGTTCTGTTTTTAATTCTGCATACCTTTCTGGAAGGAAACGGAAGATCCCATTCCACAATACCGCATACCATTTCTTTCCACCTTTTACCAGCACACCTCTCAGATAGGTAGATGCACCTGCTGTACGGTCTGTGATCTTGGTACTACTCAAGGATGGTTTTTCGTATAATCCATCGTCCCTGGTCATGACTGCTTTGGGATAGTTACGGAACAGGCGGATCACCTGATTTTCCCTCATGTAGCCTTCATATTTTTTCTTATCGATCTGCATTCCAAGGTAATACCAGAGATTTCCCTTGTCATCTGTCCTGGTAAGCTGCAGAGAAAGGCTGGTTCCCACAGGAATGACTTCCTCCTCTATGGCTCCTGTATCAGATGGTGTGACACGAAGGACCGCGCCGGACACACCTACTGCTCCCAGGTCGCTTCCGTCGCCACCTCCCAGATAAGGCACTGTATGGATAAATGGGATATATCCCTGTTTTCCTGCTGCATTTGTGACTTTATACCACAGGTGTCCATTTTTTGTGAAACAGAAACTTGCAGAAAGATGTGTACCTTTCGGTGCCTCTGCCACAACGGTACTGGACTTATCCGGCTGTTTATACAGATTGGACTGGTTTGCCTTTACCAGAAGTGCATACTGCACAGGCATCATATTTTCCGTTCCTGCAGTAGTCAGTCCATCCTCCGGCACCCCTGTTTTGGTAAAACCGGCTGTGCTTCCCAACTGGAAATCCCCATTGTCCACCAGATTACATCTGCTGACCGTAGTTCCTGCCTCCAGCTGCGCCATGTCACCGCAGATGCCTCCCTGGGTCCGGATCATCAGCATCTGTGCCTGCACTGTTGCGCTGCTGGCATCTGCCGGAACCTTAAATGTACTGTGGAGCAGTACCATGTCTGCGGTAGTCTCTGTGAGGCATTCACTGTCTGCATTACACCAGTTTCCGTCTTTGTCCTGATAACGGACTCTCAGTAATACTCCGCCAGCTTCCTCTCTTTTCTTCACATATGCTTTTACATACATGGAAAATGTATAGGTTTTTCCTTTTTCCAGGGTAACGTTCTGGCTCCATCCTCCATAGCCTGCAGTGTCAGAAGCATCTGCCCGGAGGGAACGGTCACCTACTTTACAGTATTTCAGCTTTGTGTTAATGGAAAGTGTACCTGTAAAGCCACCTCCCTTTACCTCTTTCCAACCCAGGGTCTGCGCCTGGATGATCGGGTCTTTCAGGAGCTGTACCACATTTGTCTGCAGTTTGGTTGCCGAAGTCAGGCAGTTCATTTTTGTCTTTTCTGTGCCGTATTTCCCACTTGCTGCATGTCCGAAACCATCCTGGATATGGATCAGGTTTCCATTGTTATTGAAGCGGCAGATCTCACTTCTTTTTTTATTATCCGTAAACTTTGTACTGTTATATCCATAGGATAAGCTCAGGCTGTTGCCTTCTACGGTTCCTCCATATTCTGTGATCTTTCTGACTCTGTGGGGATTGGTACTGTAATAAAGATACTTCATGCTGTACCCGTCAATATCCTTCACTTCTGTCAGCATATGATTTTCATCATAGACATAGGACATTTTTTCCCCATCGATGTCTGTAATGGTGGTAAGATTTCCACTTTTATAAGAAAAAAGTTTCTTCTTTCCTGAAGGTGACTGGATCTGCTGCAGATAGGTCCTCTTTCCATTGCTGTCCAGCATATAGGTAAGCTCTGTAGTACGTCCTGCTCCGTCAATGATCTTAATGATCCTGTCATCCGCCCATCGGATGGTCAGCACATTTTTGTTTTTGTCTCTGACACGTACCAGATATCCGTCATGGAAGCGGAGTTCCCCATCCTCTTTGTCATGAATGATGATCTGATCATTTCTGTCCGGATGAAGGGTTATGGTCAGATCCAGTCCAGATTCCTCTTTCCATTTTTTATCCTTGGAATCCAGATAAAAATAATGGACAGTACCATCGCCATCTGTATATTTATAATACTCTGTTCCTGCAATGGTCACTTTTTCTACAGTCTGGTGATAATTCAGGGCAAAGCCATAACCATAGCCCAGGTTTACACCACAGTTATTGCTGTTATATACATGAGACAGGGACATGGGCACCAGACTTCCGTCTGTATCCATGGTATCATGAATCATAATCAGGTTTCCGTTGTAATCATTTACATGGACAGTTCCTGCACGACCCACTTCCTGGCTGTGATAAGTCCAGTAATCTTCCAGACCGGAGTAGTTCACATAGGAAATGTCAATCCTCGGACGCATGTCCTGGTATCCGCTGTCGCAGTCTGAGGAAAGAAATTCCGTGTATCCGGAAAGCTCATGGGCGTCTTTGATCATAAGGCCATGGTTGCTTCCCTTCTGATACCAGCTTTTTACCATTCTTGTGATATCCATGGTGATATATTTCTGCTTGTCACCTTCATAGGTGCAAAGGTCTTCAATGGTATCGGAATACATTGGTTTATTATACCAGTTGATCTGTCCGGATTTCCATGGATGCAGTACTTCATGGACTTCCACTGTACGTTCCTTTTTATCAGTTGCCAGGGATACCAGCACCAGACGAGCGTTTACTACCATGTCACCGGTCTTAAGCTCCGGAAGTACAAATTGCATAAAACTTCTCTGGATCTCGTCTCCGCCCATTGTTTTCAGGATAATGCTCTGCTGGAAATTATCTTCTTCATACAGGGAAGATACATGGGCATCCTGGATATCCTTTGTTTTCTTTGAGGTTGTGGTCACCGGGTCTATCCTTACCGGATAACTTCTCTCTTCTGCTTCCAGCCACTGTCTGTCCGGGCTGAACGTGATCCTGCAAAGATCCTCTCCCAGTTCTTCCAGTTTCAGACAGATATTTTCGGACTGGTTTCCAACTGCGTCTTTCATGCAGGGTGCATATACACAGAAAACCGGCTCTTCATTATCATCCATAAAAGATACCCTTCCGGATTCCTGTACAGGATATACGCCTGTCATCTTATAGACACATGCATAGTCTGTTTTTAATGCATTCACATTATGTAAGATCAGGTCTTCTTTTACACCTTCTCCATGGATGCGGCACTGAAGGTCTGTGTTTTCAAATACATTAGGGTAAACGATTTTATTATTTCCAGACTTATCTGCCTTTACAGAATTGCTTCCTTCCAGTCCCCAGGACAGTTTTTTGTCTCCTTTTGTAAGAATGGCGGTCTTATCCAGGTCGGATACCATGTTCAGAAAGATACTCAGATCTCCTTTTTTATTGGTAAATCCTACCGTTACTTTGTTGCCATTTCCATCAATAGCTTCATCATTTCCACCTTCTGGATCTTCCTGATCCATGTTTCCAGCTGATCCTCCAGGACTTTCTTCTGTCATTGCTTCCAGGGTATCATCCATTTCTTTCCAGCTACCGTCTGTGTCCTGATAATGAACCGGGTCCAGATAGATCTCTACCGTTCTGGAATGATCCTGATTTTCAAAAACTTTGCGGTTGGAGGTACGTGCCTCTGTTAATTCTTTTCTGTTCATCTGTTCTGTTGTATTCATCTCTTTGTTCTCCTTATATTTTAATGTCCAAATATTTTTCTCGTAAATATGTACCGGTTCTTATTTACAGGTTTTATGATAGCAAACACAAGTTCTTATTTCTATATCCTTAAAGAGAGAACTCCACAGCAGATTTGTGAGATTTGTGAGAATGTCATAACCTAATATATGGAATCCTTGATGATGTTACGGCAGGAGTATCCTTCTTCCGTCCTTCACCACGCCTGTTTTCCTGCTCCGTCTGCGCCGCTTATAATCGACTTTCTCCGTAAACTCGCACCTGACGGTGCTCAGACATACTCCGAAAGTCGAAGCTATGCTCGCCGGATCTGCGGAAATTCAGGCTAGTGTTCACTCCCGGAAGAAGGATACTCCTGCCTGTATATTCACCTGTTCCACAACAAATCGCGGGCGCAGTACTACACCGCAGCGCTTCGCGCTACCAACCATCTTCCAGCGCCCGACAGCACCTTCTCCTATATGATTCAAATGACAAGGAATATGAGAATATCCACACCTGCCCTTTTGGAAACTGTATATGGCTGCCGAATTATATACAGAACCAGTGATGAAAATATGGCGAGGCTTCCAGGAGGCGACCCGTTCTAGCGATTGCGGCGTTGCTTGTCTGAGCACCGACAGGTGCGAGTTTTGCATAAGCAGCAATCCATAGGCGAACGGGAGAATCCGGAAACGCAGCCCCGATTTTCGGAACGGTTCTGTCATATAAGAAGGCAGCCCAACCACCACACTCACAAAAAAGGCAGGTCCGGATATTCTCCTTTCCTGCCATTTCTCATATTTTCTTCTCTATTTTCTTCTCTATTCTCTTTTTACTGCCTCTGCTCATCTCCATCAAGGGCATTCCCTACTGCATCCCCCACATCTTCTACCGCATCACCGACACCGTCACCCAGATCTTTCACTCCATTTCCCAGCTCCCCGGCTACTGTACCATCGTTATTTCTGTTATCAGTTTCCTCCTGTGTCACCGCGGTGTCTCCTTCCTCATTTCCAGTACCTTCCGACATGGTGTCCCCATTATCCAGTGCAGCGTCATCTGCATTGTCATTCCGTTCTGCCTCCCTGGATACTTCCGGAGTATCATTTTTATCCTGCTTATTTTTATCCGAATCATTTTTCTCTGTGGTATCTCCAGTGTCTTTTTCCACCTCATCAGATGTGATATTGCCATTGTTTCCACAAGCAGTCAGCATAGACAGTGTCAGCACCAGCATGGTACCTGTCAAAATTGTTCTCATTTTTTTCATTCCTGTTCGTCTCCTTTATCCTGTTATACGTCACAACAATCTTCCTTATATGAAAGTTCACTGCAACCTTATATCGTTACTGTTCACTCCGTTTACAGTAACCTTATATCTTTAATATGCACAGAACCCAGAATCCTATTCTGGAAAAAACTGGATTTTCATGATAAACTCTGCTATGCTGATATCTGGATTGGAAAAATCCTTACACACATACGAAAATTTTAAAGGAGTGTCCCTATGAAAAAGAACAAAAATCTTTTATTTTTGATTTTCACTGTATTCTTTCTGGTTCTGACGTCTATAACTTCCGGCAGTACTACCGTATCTGCCTCATCCTTTCCCAAACTTCAGACCATTTCCGCTTCCTCAGGGAAGTTTATTACTGACGGAACCCACTGGATGTACCAGTACAAAAACAAAAAGATCGCCAAAGGTGAGTTTCTCCGTATTAACAAAAAAACTTACTACCTCAATAAAGCAGGTTACCGCTGGAGTGGTATGCATGAGGTAGGTGGCAAAAAATATTACTTTGGAACCAAATCTCAGGGATATCTTTATCACAGCAAACTTTTCCGCTACAGAAATAACTACTATTATGCTGACAGATACGGAGTCCTTGTTACCGGCTGGCATACCCTTCCTTCTGGCAAAACTTACTTCTTTGATACATCCGGCAAAGCTATCACAGGCAAAAAACGTCTCAAAAACGTCAACTATTATTTTAATCAGAACGGAGAACTGCATCACTCAGGACTGAACTATAATCTATCCTCCGACTGTGCACTGCTTATCAATGCAGATACCGGAAAAGTACTTTATGCTAAAAATGAAAATGTTCCTCATGCCAATGCCAGTACTACCAAGATCATGACCTGTATTTTGGCTCTGGAAAACAGTAATCTCAGCGATGTGGTTAAATTTTCTTCTTATGCCACATCTATGGAACCTACGAAACTGTATGCCAAAACCGGTGAGATTTTTTATATGAGACATCTTCTTTATTCTCTGATGGTACCTTCTCATAATGATACTGCAGTAGCCATTGCGGAACACATAAGTGGATCCACTTCCAAATTTGTGAATCTTATGAACCAGAAAGCTGCACAGATAGGCTGTACCAATACACATTTTGCCACACCTAACGGACTGGACAAAGGACTGAAGCATTACACCACTGCCTCTGATCTTGCCAAAATTGCTACATATGCGCTGAAATATCCGGCATTCCGGACACTGATCAGCACACAGAAACGTTCTTTCCGCAGTATTAATACCAAACGCCGTTTTACAGTAACCACTACCAATGCTCTTCTTGGTAATATGCCTGGTGTACAGGGCATGAAAACAGGCTACACAGACAAAGCAGGACATTGTTTTGTGGGACTTTCCAAATCTGCCAAAGGCAATACCTATATTTCTGTAGTATTAGGGGGCAAAACTTCCCAGAGCCGCTGGAAAGATTCCAGGATATTATTGAACTACGCTTATAAGCACTAATCAGAACCGATTATAAATGCAAAAAACTCTGCAACCGAGCCATGCTCAACTGCAGAGTTTTATTTTGCTTATTTATATTTTTATTTTGCTGCAATCACATCAGCCATATCATATCTGCCTGCCGGTTTGCCAGCCAGGTACTTGGCTGCTTCCAGAGCACCCTTTCCAAAAACTGCTTTAGAATGTGCTGTATGCTTGAACTCAATGACTTCATCCGGACCTGCAAAGATCACTTCATGCTCGCCTACGATGGTACCGCCACGAACTGCTGAAATACCGATTTCCTTATCGTCACGCTGCTGTCTTCTCTGGCTGCGGTCATAAACATAATGATATTCATTGTCCATAGCTTCATTAATGCTGTCAGCCAGGGCAAGCGCTGTGCCACTTGGTGCATCCAGTTTCAGACGATGATGACGCTCTACAACTTCTATGTCAAATCCTGCTGTTGCCAGAACTTTGGCAGCATCCTGCAGAAGTTTCATAAGGGTGTTGATTCCCAGAGACATATTGGCGGATTTCAGAACTGCTGTTGTCTTTGCAGTTTCTTCTACTTTCTGAAGCTGTT
The DNA here is from genome assembly GCA_900551715.1 of uncultured Blautia sp. Lineage (GTDB taxonomy): Bacteria > Bacillota > Clostridia > Lachnospirales > Lachnospiraceae > Blautia_A. The sequence goes on from URXG01000034.1 coordinate 11,261, forward strand.
CTTCACTGAGACCTGTAGTGCAGAGAACAACCGGAAGTTCCTTTTCTCCGCAGAAATCCAGAAGTGCATCAATTGCCTTTGCTGAAGAAAAATCAATGACAACGTCCGCATCTACCTGACATGCTTTCATATCAGTATAAACCGGATAAGATGTGTTTCCTTTATCTGCAATATCAATACCTGCTACGATTTCGATCTCCGGGTCTGATGCTGCAAGCTCAGAGATCACCTGACCCATATGACCACAGCAGCCATGCATGATAGCTTTTACCATAATAATATCCTCCTCTGTATTATCCGAAACTCACGCCAGTTTGATTCCAAAATCTTTCATTGCTTTGGCAAGTGTTTCTTTATTTGTTTCTTCCATCTCACAGAGAGGCATACGAAGTGGTCCTACATTCATTCCCATCAGATTCAGTGCAGTCTTAACCGGAATTGGGTTTACTTCACAGAACAGAGCATTAATCAGCGGAATCGCATCGATCTGAATCTTGGCAGCACCCTGAATATCCCCATCCAGGAATTTCATAACCATGTCGTGAGTTTCTTTTGGCGCAACGTTGGAAAGTACGGAAATAACACCAAGTCCACCTAAAGAAAGGATCGGCAGAACCTGATCATCATTACCGGAATACAGTTCCAGATCAGCACCTGCCAGAGATACTGTCTTGGCAATCTGAGAAAGATCTCCACTTGCTGCTTTCAGACCAACGATATTTTTGACATTTTTAACCAGAGTAGCTACTGTTGCTGGCTGAAGGTTACATCCTGTACGGCTTGGAACATTGTACATGATGATCGGTGTTTCCGGTACAGCATTGGCGATAGCTGTATAATGAGCGATCAGACCTTTCTGAGTAGCCTTATTATAGTAAGGAGTTACTACAAGCAGTGCATCAGCTCCGTAAGAAGCAGCCTCTTTGGACATCATGATCGCTGTCTCTGTACAATTAGAACCTGTTCCTGCGATAACCGGAACACGTTTGTTTACTTTGTCAATTGCAAACTTGATAGTCTGGAGATGCTCTCCATGTGTCATAGTGGATGATTCACCTGTAGTTCCACAGATAATGATGGCATCGGTACTGTTGGCAATCTGATATTCCAGAAGCTCTTCCAGTTTGTCATAGTTCACCTTTCCATCCTCATACATAGGCGTAACGATTGCGACACCTGCACCTTTAAAAATTGCCATTTAATCTCCTCCTTATTCTTCTGTAATTTATATTATTCACCTTTGACTGAATCTGCATTGATCTCTTCCGTATTAAGGGTAGTAATCACATCTACATATGGTCTCAGCTCCTCCGGAAGATTCCATCCAGTCATAACAATATGCATGGACTCATCCTTTTGTTTCAAAATATCTGCTACCGTATCCACTGTAACAATTCCCATGTCCACAAGTCCAAGGATCTCATCCAGCAGAAGAAAATCACATTCCTGAGTAACAATTACCTTACGGGCAAAATTAACACCGTTGAGAATATTGATATTCTCTTCTTTCTTTCCTTCTTCTGTCAGTTCTGCATAGCAGCAATCCTGCTTTTCAAAACGAAAGATCTTGAAATCCAGATTCATCAGTTCCTGCAGAAAATCCAGTGATTTCCGTTCTCTGCCTTTCAGAAACTGAATGACAATGACACTTTTGCCCTGTGTAGCTTCCCGAAGGCTCTGGCCAATGGCAAGTGCTGTTTTGCCTTTGCCATTTCCGCAGTATACTTCTGTTAATTCTCTTTCCATATTACTTCCTCTTAACGTCAGTGAAATAAGTGCTGCTGTTTCAAAGCAGCAAACAGACCATCACATTAATGATTTTATCTTACCTCAGTTCTGCCAAAAAAGCAATACTCTACTTATTATGGTGCGGATACTGCCTGCGTTACTGTCAGTCAATATATTCCAGTTTACTTACAGAAACTTCATAAGCCACTCTTTTTTCTGATTCTGTCTCGCTGATCCGTTTCATATATTCCCTGCTCTGAATTCTACCCCACAGAAGTACGTGTCCTCCTACCATAAATGCAGATGCATAGCGGGCATTCCTTCCCCAGCAAATGCATGGTATGTAGTCGGATTTGCCATAAGGACGGTTCACTGCCAGAAGCACATCTGCAATCTCCCTTCCCAGAGGAGTCTTGCGGTATACCGGTGGTTTACATATGAAACCATCCAGAAAGATCTGATTTGTCGGAAGAAATTCCTCGTCTTCATCAATAAACCGCAGTTCTCTCGCAAAAACGGAAAGCACAAGCCGGTTATGTTTTTCCTCATGCCGGTTGTAAGAACGGAACTGCCCCTGAATCTCAATATACTCTCCCACATAATCCTGCGTAATATCCAAAAGTCTTTCTGATACCATTACGGGTATCCGGTCCTCTGAATCACTTAACCGCTTTACAAGAAGCTCCATGGTATAAAATCCTTCTCCAAATACCTGATGGCTGAATGTAAAGCCTGTATCAATTTTTCCTGTGATCGATACCTGATTATTTTCAATAATTTTGTCTGCCATAACTGCATTTCTCCTTCCTCTTTGGGTATTTCGTCTTTACTAGACTATGAAGGAACATGCAATTTTAGAACTGAAATTAAATTTTTTTTTCGGAACGTCTTGTAATCTGCGAAAAATGTGGTAAACTGAAATGTCGTATCATGAAAAAAACACATTAATATAGAAGAAAAAAGAAAGGATTTCGATTTTATGAATATCAAACGCGAAGACGTACGCAACGTTGCCATTATCGCTCATGTCGATCATGGAAAAACCACACTGGTGGATCAGCTTTTGAAGCAAAGCGGTGTATTTCGTGAAAACCAGGAAGTTCAGGAACGTGTCATGGACTCTAACGACATCGAACGTGAACGTGGAATCACCATTTTATCCAAAAACACTGCTGTCCACTATAAAGGAGTCAAGATCAACATCATCGATACACCAGGCCATGCAGACTTCGGTGGTGAAGTAGAACGTGTTCTGAAGATGGTAGATGGCGTTATTCTTCTGGTAGATGCATTTGAAGGTGCCATGCCACAGACCAAATTCGTTCTCCGTAAAGCTCTGGAACTGGACCTTCATGTTATCGTCTGTATCAACAAGATCGACCGTCCTGAGGCTCGTCCTGACGAAGTTATTGATGAAGTACTGGAACTTCTCATGGACCTTGAAGCATCAGATGAACAGCTTGACTGTCCATTTCTGTATGCTTCCGCAAAAGCCGGACATGCAGTTCTCGATCTGAAGGATACACCGGAGAATATGGCTCCGCTGTTTGAAACCATCCTGAAATATATCCCGGCTCCGGAAGGTGATCCGGAAGCAGACACACAGGTTCTGATCAGCACCATCGACTACAACGAATATGTAGGACGTATCGGTGTTGGTAAAGTTGAGAATGGTAAGATTGCTGTTAACCAGGAGCTTACTCTTCTGAACCATCATGACCTTGACAAACGTAAAAAAGTCAAGATCAGCAAACTTTATGAATTTGACGGCTTAAATAAAGTAGAAGTAAAAGAAGCATCCGTAGGTTCTATCGTTGCCATCTCCGGTATCGAAGATATCCATATCGGTGATACCCTCTGTGGCGGTGATAATCCGGAAGCTATTCCGTTCCAGAAAATTTCCGAGCCTACCATCTCCATGAACTTCCTTGTAAATGACAGTCCACTGGCAGGACAGGAAGGTAAATACATTACTTCCCGTCATCTTCGTGACCGTCTTTACAGAGAGCTGAATACAGATGTCAGCCTTCGTGTAGAAGATACCGAAAGCACTGAATGTTTCAAAGTATCCGGACGTGGTGAACTTCATCTTTCTGTTCTTATTGAGAATATGCGTCGTGAAGGCTATGAATTCGCAGTAAGTAAACCAGAGGTTCTCTACCACACAGATGAACGTGGTAAGAAACTTGAACCTATGGAAATCGCTTATGTAGATGTTCCGGAAGAATTCTCCGGTACTGTTATCCAGAAATTAAGTGAACGTAAAGGTGAACTTCAGGGAATGAGTACAGCAAGCGACGGATCTGTACGTCTGGAATTCCACATTCCTTCCAGAGGACTTATCGGTTTCAGAGGCGAATTTCTTACTTCCACTAAGGGTACCGGTATCCTGAATACTACTTTCGACGGATATGCACCTTATAAGGGAGATTTCCAGTACCGTAAACAGGGATCGCTGATCGCATTTGAAGCTGGTGAAGCAGTTGCTTATGGTCTTTTCTCTGCTCAGGATCGTGGTACACTTTTTGTAGGACCTGGTGAAAAAGTTTACAGCGGTATGGTTATCGGACAGAACGGTAAAGCCGAAGACATCGAACTGAATGTCTGCAAGACCAAACACCTTACCAACACTCGTTCCTCTTCTGCTGATGAAGCTCTGAAGCTTACACCGCCGAAGGTTCTCAGTCTGGAACAGGCCATCGAATTTATTGATCAGGACGAACTTCTGGAGGTTACACCAACCAGCCTTCGTATCCGTAAACGAATCCTTGATCCAAGAGAAAGAAAGCGTGCTGCTTTCCGCAAACAGTAATTACAGATTCACTGACCATCTATAAAATACAAGCCCACATGTCTGATACAAAGGCATGTGGGCTTTATTTATATTTTGCGTTTTGTCTATTTTTTTTTGTTTTTTATGTTTTTCAGTAATTTGATATCTTTTATCTCTTTCCTGGGTTTCAGCTTTTTTTTCTCCTGGGGCTTATGAAAATCCCGATTATATTCCGTCCGCATTTCTTCCTGCTGATTTCTTCTCAGACCTCTGTTCACAAGCTTGCGGATGATATCATAAATAACTCCAAAAAGAGGAACTGCTATTACCATTCCTACGATTCCCCATAATCCACCAAATAACAGAATAGAAAAAAGTACCCAGAAACTGGAAACTCCTGTAGTATTACCCAAAATCTTCGGTCCAATGATATTACCATCTATCTGCTGCAGAATCACAATAAAAATCAGGAAATACAGGGCATCCCATGGATGCGTACCCAAAAGTAACAAAAGTGCACATGGAATTGCTCCAATGAATGGTCCAAAAAATGGGATAATGTTGGTCACACCAATTACAACACTGATAAAAGCTGCCGATTCAAATCCAAGGATCGTAGTTCCTGCAAAACAGATCAGTCCGATGATAGCAGAATCAATAATCTTTCCAACAAAGAAACCATTGAACATTTTGTCTGTATAACGAACTTCTTCTTCAATAAGTTCTGCCCATTTATTGGGAAATGCACCATATAATAATAATTTTGCCTGTGCTCCAAACAGCTTCCTGCTGGCAAGAAGATATACTGCGATCAAAAAGCCAAGAAACATATTCTTGAATACGCTTAAGACCTCGATCAGCTGGACTGTGATATTGTTGATAATTCCCTGAATAGTCTGCATCATGCTGGAATTGGCACTGAGAATATCATTCAGACTGCTCTCAATCTGTGAGGAAAAATGATTAAAATAAGACTGCAATTCCGGCTGATCCTGTAAAATCTTGTCTATTAAACGGTTACAATAGGCAAGTCGTGCAGGAAGGATACGAATAAGTCTTATGGTACTGTCCCAGACCTGAGGCAGAATCAGAATGATCAGCAAAACCACTGCAGTCACTGCACAGATAATGGCAATAGCTATAGAAAGAAATTTCAGTTTTTTCTGATGCTTTTCACTTGCATTGGGAAACCATTTCAGAAGCCTTGCATCCATTTTGTTACACATTGGTGCAAGAATATAAGCGATCAGTGCACCGTAAAAGAAAGGTTTCAGAATGTTGAAGATCATCCGGATTCCTTCTGCGATATTCTTACTCTGATTCAGAATATACAGAATGGCAAATCCAAAAGCCAGCACTGCAGCACCTGTAATACCAAGTTTTACATATTTTGTGTTTTCGTTGTGTTTCAAGAATTATGCCCCCTAAAATAAATACTATACCTTTCTTATATAGACATAAGATTCATCTTAACATTATCATTGGTGTTTATTGTAACACCCGTTTCCCCTAACATGCAATAGACACATTTAAAAATTTGTAAACAAAAGCAACCACCCCGGGATTACATTCCAGTAACACCGGGGTAGCCGCTGCTTATATTACTTTTTATCTTTATAGATGAAAGTACACAAATTTATTATTTACCATAGTATGCTTTCAGGTAGATTTCCTTAAGTTCTGCAATCAGTGGATATCTGGGGTTTGCACCAGTGCACTGGTCATTAAATGCCTGCTCGCTCATCTCATCCAGAGTCTCAAGGAAATACTTCTCATCTACACCATAGTCTTTGATGGTAGGTTTGATCTCAATGATCTTTTTCAGTTCTTCCAGTTTTTCCAGAAGTTTTTCAAATACTTCCTGATCATCTTTTCCGGTGAGCCCTACAGAACGTCCGATTTCTGCATAACGTGCCAGTGTCTTTGGATACTGGTACTGTGGGAAAGTCCCCATCTTAGTCGGAACTTCTGCCGCATTGTAACGCATAACATCAGTAAGTACCAGTGCATTGGCAATTCCATGAGGAATATGGTGGAATGCTCCCAGTTTGTGTGCCAGAGAGTGATTAACTCCAAGGAATGCATTGGCGAAAGCCATACCAGCCATGCAGGAAGCATTTGCCATATGATCTCTTGCCTCTACATCATTGCCATCTCTGTATGCTCTTGGCAGATATTCAAATACCAGCTTGATAGCACGAAGAGCCAGGCTGTCTGTATAATCAGAAGCCATCATGGAAACATATGCTTCAATTGCATGTGTCATAACGTCAATACCGGAAGCACTGGTCAGTCCTTTTGGGGCACTCATCATGTTGTCAGTATCTACAATAGCCATATCCGGCATCAGTTCATAATCAGCCAGTGGCCATTTGATTCCTGTTTCTTTATCTGTAATAATGGCAAAAGGTGTTACTTCAGATCCTGTACCGGAAGATGTTGGTACTGCGATAAAGTAAGCTTTTTTACCCATTTTCGGGAAAGTATAGATTCGCTTACGGATATCCATGAAATCCATTGCCATATCATCAAAATCTGCATCCGGATTTTCATAAAGTACCCACATAATCTTGCCGGCATCCATTGCGGATCCACCGCCCATTGCAATAATGCAGTCCGGTTCAAAAGCTCTCATTGCTGCTGCACCTGCTCTTGCAGAAGCCAGAGAAGGATCTGGTTCCACATCAGAGAAGCATGTATGCACGATTCCCATCTGATCCAGTTTATCTTCAATATTCTTTGTAAATCCATTTTTATAAAGGAAAGAGTCTGTTACAATAAAGCAGCGTTTCTTGCCCATTACGTTCTTTAACTCATCCAGTGCTACCGGTGTACAGCCTTTTTTGAAGTAAACTTTTTCCGGAGTTCTCATCCAGAGCATATTCTCTCTCCTCTCTGCAACAGTTTTAATATTGATCAGATGTTTTACACCAACGTTTTCAGATACGGAGTTTCCACCCCAGGAACCGCATCCAAGAGTCAGAGACGGAACCAGTTTAAAGTTGTAGAGGTCACCAATACCACCCTGGGAAGAAGGAGTATTGATAAGGATACGGCAAGTCTTCATTGCAGCTGCATGTTTTGCCATTTTCTCTTTTTCATTTGTGTTAATGTAGAGAGATGCTGTATGACCATATCCACCGTCAGCTACCAGCTGTTCTGCTTTTGCGATAGCCTCATCGAAGGTTTTTGCTTTGTACATGGCAAGCACAGGAGAAAGTTTTTCGTGGGCAAATTCTTCACTGATATCTACAGAATCTACTTCGCCGATCAGGATCTTGGTCTCAGGCGGAACCGCAACTCCTGCCATTTCTGCAATAGTAGCTGCCTTCTGACCAACGATCTTTGCATTCAGTGCCCCATTAATAAGAATCGTTTTTCTTACTTTTTCAATCTCATCTTTCTTCAGGAAATAGCAGCCTCTGTACTGAAATTCCTGTTTTACTGCTTTATATACACCTTCCAGAACAGTGACAGACTGCTCGGAAGCACAGATCATACCATTATCAAAAGTCTTGGAATGGATAATGGAGTTTACTGCAAGACGTACATCAGCAGTATCGTCAATAATAACCGGTGTATTTCCTGCACCTACACCAAGTGCCGGTTTGCCGGAGGAATATGCTGCTTTTACCATTCCCGGTCCACCTGTTGCAAGAATAATATCTGCTTCTTTCATTACCAGGTTGGTCAGCTCCAGACTTGGTACATCAATCCATCCGATGATTCCTTCCGGGGCACCTGCCTTTACAGCAGCTTCCAGAACGGTCTTTGCAGCCTCAATGGTGCTTCCTTTTGCTCGTGGATGAGGACTGATGATAATGGCATTTCTTGTTTTCAGTGCGATCAGTGTTTTGAAGATTGCTGTAGAAGTAGGGTTGGTAGTCGGAATAACTGCTGCGATCAGTCCGATTGGTTCTGCAATTTTCTTGATACCGTAAACCGGATCATCTTCGATCACACCACAGGTTTTTGTGTTTTTGTATGCATTGTAGATATATTCTGCTGCATAGTGATTTTTGATGACCTTGTCTTCTACGATTCCCATGCCTGTTTCTTCTACTGCGGCTTTGGCAAGAGGGATACGGGCTTTGTCAGCTGCTGTGGCGGCTGCCTTAAAGATTCTGTCAACCTGTTCCTGTGTGTAAGTGGCGAAAAGTTTCTGTGCTTCTTTCATCGCAGCAATCTTGGTTTCCAGTGCTTCCGGAGTATCAATGATTGCCGGGATGTGGGTTTCTTTCTTTGCCATTTTAAATTCCTCCTGTTTTTCTGTTTTTCTTATTAACGTGTTGAATAATTTAGTCTTTTTATTAACGTTAATTATTTATCAATTTGTTTATGAAGTCATTATATTCGTTTGTTAATCATTTGTCAATTAAAAGCATAATGGCATTTTTACTAAATTATTCTCTGTAAATCATGTACTTTTAATAACTTTAGTCAAAAATCCTCTTTTCAGTTCTATTCGTACCGATACTGCATACATTAATTGATGGAGTGTGGGGTGAAATTTTCCGGTCATCTGTCAGTAACAGAGAGCTAAATTTAATGAAATCTTAACAGAATCATGCTCCAGATTTGCTATTAAAGGAGTACAGTCATGAGTAGTTGTAATGCAGTAAGAACTAATCCATTTATTATGTACATGCAAGTAGAGGAAGAAAGAGAGACATTGAAGAAAAAAGAAAAATTACAACGTATGCTCACAGACAGTGAGTTCAGCGTAAAAGGAAAATGTGCTATCAGTCTTATGCTTACCAGACTGGATATCATTAATACGATTTTGTTAATGAAATACAGAAGAAATGTAATACAGATGAAAACAGGACGTCTGAAAGAGTATGACAGCGTCTGCAAAAAAATGCAGAAAAAAGACTTGGAACTTGACTTTGACGTCGCTGTGGAAAAAATCAATGACCTGATTGGTGTAAGAGCCATCTGCTCTTATGTGGACGATATCTATCGTGTGGCGGAACTCATTGAAAAGCAAAAAGACATCCGTATTGTAAAAATAAAAGACTATGTCAAGCAGCCAAAAAAATCCGGCTATCAAAGCCTTCATCTGATTCTGGATGTGGCAATTGCTTTCCAGAAAGAAACTCAGTGGATCCGGCTGGAGCTGCAGCTTCGCACTGCTGCCATGGACTACTGGGCTAACCTGGATCATCAACTTCGTTACAAGCGCGGCCGTAAAGAAGCTGCATTGATTGATGAAGAATTACAGCAATGTGCCGCTGTGATCAGCGGTCTGGATCAGAAAATGCTGGAGATAAGAAAAAAGATTGACAAAATATAGTCAAAAATATAAGCAGGAGTTCTACCTGAACTCCTGCTTGTTTGTTAAAAATTTATTTTTCTCAATTTACTTTTTCTTTCTGGAATGTCCATAAGAAATCCATCCTGTCAGAATAAGCATTACTACTCCCACGACCATCCATGGGATCAGATATGTATTTCCTTTTGGCTGGAACATATCATAATAACCCTTCAGATAAATCACAGCAACTACCAGCGGCAGAACCCACTGTATATAGAACCCGATACCCTTAGGGAATTTTGTACCCTTTCCTGTATTGGCTTCTTTAAGAAAATTATCCCATCCCCATCCGTTTTTGGATGAGCAGAAAAGAACAAAAATAACAGATCCAAGAGGCAGGATATTGTTAGATACAACAAAGTCTTCCAGATCCATGATGTTGGTGCCCTCTCCAAGCGCCTGGAAACCAGACCATGGTCCAAAGCCCAGAATCGCTGGCATAGACAAAATAATAACCAGTATAATGTTAAAGATAACTGCCTTATTTCGTTTCCATCCCCACAGATCCATAGCAAAGGACAGAATGTTTTCAAATACTGCAATTACTGTGGAAAGTGCAGCAAACGACATAAACAGAAAGAACAGTGTGCCCCAGAGTCTTCCACCTGCCATCTGATTAAATACATTCGGTAATGTGATAAATACAAGTCCCGGACCTGCACCAGGTTCTACATTAAATGCAAAACATGCCGGAATAATAATCAGTCCTGCCATCAGTGCAACAAAGGTATCCAGTACCAGAATACTGATACTTTCTCCTGCAAGGGTGCGTTCCTTATCCATATAACTTCCAAATATTTCCATGGCACCAATACCGATACTTAATGTAAAGAATGCCTGTGAAAGGGCACCAAAAATCACATTACCCAGGCCTGCTGCTTTGATATTATCCAGATTCGGTACCAGATAAAATTTTACTCCTTCCATAGCACCATCCAGTGTCAGTGAATGAACAGCCAGTACTAGAATCAGTACCAGAAGACAGGTCATCATAACCTTTGTGATTTTTTCGATACCATTCTGAAGTCCCAGAGAACAAATTCCAAAAGCTAAAAGAACTGCTGCGATCATCCAGCCGGTCATTGTGCCAGTGGATTTTTGAAGTCCCCCAAAAAATTCTGTAATCTGTTCTGAAGATGCTCTGGAAAGTTCGCCACTTGCCATAACATAGCAGTAGTACATCATCCATCCTGCTACCATGGTATAAAACATCATCAGCGCATAGTTACCGATCATTCCCATATAACTGTATTTATGGAAATTAGAGCCTTCAGGCTCCAGCTTATGGAACGCTCTTGCTGTACTTAAACGACTTGCACGTCCTACAGCAAATTCGCTGACAAGGATCGGCAGTCCAAGCAACACCAGAAATACCAGATAAATCAGGATAAATGCGGCACCACCGTATTTCCCTGTCATATATGGAAATTTCCATACATTACCAAGACCAACTGCACATCCTGCTGATACCAGGATGAAACCGAGTCTTGAACCAAAAGTTTCTCTCTCTTTCACCAGTCTTTCCTCCTCAATCATAACGGTGTTTTTATAAATGAATACTTCGTTCGCATTCGTTAAGTATTCATAGTATAGCACAGGGACAGTTCTTTTGTGAACTGTCCCTGTATATATTCACCGCATTTATGCGGTGCTGCTTTAGACTGGTATAGTATATTTTAGTAAAGATAGCGGCTATATGCCTCATTTTCAATGTTTGTTATGTCTATCCACTGTGGCTCCATAAGAATTTCTTTATCCAGCGGTACCTGCTCACCTGCTTCTTCATCAACAGCAGTTGCATGAGCGGCTGTCAGGATGGTCTGATATCCTATTGCATAAGGATCCTGCGATACACAGCCTTTCTCTGTCTCATTCTTAACAGCTTCCTGCTGTCCTGAGGAGGCATCCACTCCTACCAGAACCGGTGACATTCCCTCTGGTTTATCAAGGTTCAGATAAAGCTCTGCAGTATCTTCGTTGGTGCAGAAAACACCGGCAAGATCTGGATAACTCCCCAGCACTTCTGTCATTGCTGCAGACATATCTTCCACCTGATCCATGTAAAGCTCTTTTACAACAGTAATGCCATCCTGCTCTGACATTGCACTCTCAAAGCCTTCTATACGCTTCTGAATGCTCTCTGTCTTTTCCTGTGCAGAAAAAACAGCTACCTTACCTTCTCCATTCAAATACTCTGCTAATTTTTCGCCGGCGATCTGTCCTACTGCTGTATTATCTGTACCAATAAAAGAAGTTACCAGATCATTGTCTACTACATTGGAATCAAAGGAAACTACAGGAATTTCGTTTTCTTCTGCTGCTTCCAGCTGTGCCTGACAGGAATCCATATCACTGGCAGCCAGACAAAGCACTGCAGGATTCTCTGCAATAACTGCATCCAGAGTATTTACCTGAGTTGACACATCCTGTTCATCAGAAGGTCCCTCAAAAGTCATGGTGATCTCTTCATCCTTGGAAAATCCATAAGCTTCGTTGATATCTTTGACTGCCGCTTCCATACCATCCTTTACGGATTTCCAGTATTCTCCGTTTACGCTTTTACTTACCACTGCAATCCTGCTTCCGGGAATTACCGGAATGGAAGTATCTATCTTTGATATCAAAGATCTTTTTTCTGTATCTGCTGCAGTATTCTGTCCTTCACTCTCGTCTGCCTGCACATCCGCAACAAAATTATTTAAGCCGCTTTTTTTATCGATTCCTCCTGCAACCAGCACTGCTCCAACAAGAAGAAATACAGCTCCTGCTGCTTTTTTCATTTCTTTTTCTCCTTTTCTCTCACACGAACTTCATCCAAATGTGCTGTTACTGCTTCCATCCATCTTCCACAGCAACTCTGATTTTACATTATACACATTTTGCACTTGTCGTCCATAGATTTCATATTTTTTTCATTTTTTCCGGGAGAAAAAATTGCTTTTTTACATTCTGTAACAAATCATCCCTTCTGAAAAGTCTCACCTTCCGGAATAATCTGAAATTCCATCTTTTTTTCATTTTCAGGATGACGGAAAGACAGACTTACCGCACACAGCCCGAGAGTGAACTTTGAATGGTCTTCCGGGTTATATTTACGGTCTCCAAGAAGCGGCATGCCTGCATTGGACATCTGTACCCTGATCTGATGATGTCTTCCGGTTTCCAGATGAATTTCCACAAAAACTCTCTTTCCTGTTCCGGTTCGCTGGTCCTGAAATGTTTCCAGTACTTTATAAGCAAGCCTTGCTTTCTTAGCGCCTTTTGTCCCTTTCAATACTACAGAAGATATATTTCCTTTTGGTTCTTTTTTCAGATAATCTTCCAGGATGCCTTCTGTATTTTCAGGTATCCGGTCTGTTACTGCCAGGTATTTCTTAGAAGCATCTTTTCCAGCCATCTGACTGCTCAAAGATGCTGCTGCCTTCTGATTCAATGCAAATACCAGAATTCCTTCTACAGGCTGATCCAGCCGATGCACCACTGCAAGATAGGGCATTTTACCCGGGTTCTTTGTACTGATATAGTTCTTTAGCATACTTTCCAGATCCATGGCACCGATTCTTGCATTCTGCACTGCCAGTCCGGCTGGTTTGTGGCATACCAAAATGTCTTTATCTTCATATAGTATTCTGTCCTTTATATTTAAACTGTACATAAAAACCGCTCCTTTTACGGAAAGTATATCGTGACATGCTCCCACCACTTAAATCTCTGATTTTGAAGTGGGGGCTTCTTGCTCAATGGCTCTACTGAGCCAAGTATCTACAAGCTATCCTCGCGTGCCCCGCGATTTTTTGCCTGGACATGGGCATATTTCTTATTTATTGTCTTGTCCGGATACGGACAGTTTATGCTGCCAGCATCCTTCTTGCCTCTTCGCGGATATTGATCGCTGCATTTCGATCTCTGTCCATCTCATTTCCGCACGTACAGCGGTAAACTCTTTCGGATAATTTCAGCTCTTTTTTTATTTTTCCGCATTTACTGCATTTTTTGCTTGATGGGAAAAAGCGGTCTACTTTTACTAATCTTTTTCCCTTCCAGGCAAGCTTATAATCCAGCATATTCCGGAACATCCCATATCCATTATCCTGTACACTTTTCCCGAAATGCAGGCACTGGCTCATCGCTTTCATATCAATATCTTCCACTGCAACTATATCGTACTGGTCTGTGATCCTGCGGCTCAGTTTATGCAGATGATCTCTTCTCTGGCTGCGTATTTTTTCATGGCACCTGGCAACTTTCTTTTTCTGACGCACATAATTGCGGCTCCCTTTTACACATCTCGACAGTTTACGCTGTTCCCTTG
>URXG01000035.1 GCA_900551715.1 uncultured Blautia sp.
GCAACAAGACAGCAGAATTTGATGGCACAATCACCGCAAGAGGAGCAAGAAAAGCTGCAGGCTTTGTAAAATTCTGTGATGCATTTGATATCCCAGTCCTTACACTTACCAACGTAACCGGATTTAAAGCAACTATCTGCAGCGAAAAGATGATAGCAAAATCCGTAGGTGAAATGGTACATTCTTTTGCTTCAGCCACTGTTCCAAAAGTTAATGTGATCATTGGCAAAGCGTATGGTACTGCTTATGTTGCAATGAATAGTAAATCAATTGGTGCAGATCTTGTATATGCATGGGATAATGCAGAGATCGGTATGATGGATGCTTCTCTGGCAGCCAAGATCATGTATGCCGGTGCAGACGCTTCCGTCCTTAACGAAAAAGCCGCTGCTTACAGAGAACTGCAGTCTGGCGTGGAATCTGCCGCAGCAAGAGGTTATGTAGATACTGTGATCGCTCCGGAAGATACACGTAAATATGTGATCGGAGCATTTGAGATGCTGTTCACAAAGAGAGAAGACCGTCCAACCAAAAAACATGGAACAGTCTAAGTGAGGTGAGCATATGAATCAGATGTTAAAAAAAGCCTCCTCTGTGTGCACTGCGTTGTTCTGTGCAGCTTCTCTGACATTTTCCGGTACTTCCATGGTCATGGCAGCAGACAAAATGGATGATACTACCAAAACCCAGATTGAAAGTTATGCCGAGAATCTAACACAGTCAATTATTTCTCTGAGTGAAGATCAGATTTCAGCATATGCAGAATCCGGTGATGATTTTACAGAAAATGCCATGACTGCATGGACTGCTGTAAAAGATGAAGTAGGAGAAATGAAAGAAATAGGTACTGTAGAGGTAGAATATTCCGATAATGAATACACTGCAGTTGTACCTGTTGAGTTCGCAGATGAAGATGTAGAATTTACTTATGTAGTTGATGATACACTTACCCCTGCTTCCGTTGCAATAGATATTCAGTATTCTTTCGGAACCACCATGAAAAACGCTGCACTGAATACTCTTATGGGTATCGGAACTGTATTTGTGATCCTGGTAATGCTGATTTTCCTTATCTCTCTGTTCAGATTTATTCCAGGCTCAGGAGCATATCAGGCAAAAGCCAAAAAGTCTTCAGAACCGGTACCGGCTGTAGCTCCTGTACCTGTTGTGGCACCCACAGCTGTGGAAACTACAGATGATAAGGAACTGATTGCAGTTATTGCGGCAGCTATTGCAGCAGCAGAAGGAACTTCAACAGACGGATTTGTTGTTCGTTCCATCCGTAAGATCAATCGAAAAAAAAGATAAATGACCATCTATTTAGGAGGATTATAAAATGAAAAGTTATACAATCACTGTAAACGGAACAGCATATGAAGTAACTGTAGAAGAAACCGGAAGCGTTTCTGCTCCTGTAGCTGCAGCAGCTCCTGTGGCAGCACCAAAAGCAGCTCCGGCACCTAAGGCAGCAGCACCGGCAGCAGGCACCGGTGCAGTTAAAGTAACTGCATCAGTACCAGGCAAAGTTCTGAAAATCGTAGCATCAGCAGGACAGGCTGTAAAAGCCGGAGACAGCATCATTATCCTGGAATCCATGAAAATGGAAATCCCGGTTGTTGCTCCTCAGGATGGTACTGTAGCCAGCATTGATACCTCTGAAGGTGCATCCGTAGAAAACGGAGATACTCTGGCTACAATGAACTAGGACGGGAGGTAATCAGATGTCTTATGTAACAGAAACCCTGTCCAACCTGATCCATCAGACTGCATTTTTCAACCTTACCTGGGGAAACTATCTGATGATCGCTGTGGCGTGTGTATTCTTATTCCTTGCAATCAAAAAAGGCTTTGAGCCACTTCTTCTGGTTCCGATTGCTTTTGGTATGCTTCTGGTAAATATTTACCCGGATATCATGGCAAGCCCGGAAGATATGTCCAATGGTGTAGGTGGACTTCTGCATTACTTTTACCTGCTTGATGAGTGGAGTATTCTTCCTTCCCTTATTTTCATGGGTGTTGGTGCCATGACTGACTTCGGTCCTCTCATCGCTAACCCGAAGAGTTTCCTTCTTGGTGCAGCTGCACAGCTTGGTATTTATGTTGCTTACTTCCTTGCGATCTTCCTTGGATTTAACGGAAAAGCAGCAGCAGCTATCTCCATTATCGGTGGTGCTGATGGTCCTACTTCCATTTTCCTTGCCGGTAAACTTGGTCAGGCTTCCCTTATGGGACCTATTGCAGTGGCAGCGTATTCCTACATGTCACTGGTTCCCATCATTCAGCCTCCGATCATGAAACTCTGTACAACAGAAAAAGAACGTAAGATCAAAATGGATCAGCTTCGTCCTGTATCCAAACTGGAAAAAATCCTGTTCCCTATCGTTATCACCATCGTTGTGTGTCTGATTCTTCCTACAACAGCACCGCTGGTAGGTATGCTGATGCTTGGTAACCTGTTTCGCGAGTCCGGTGTTGTTAAACAGCTGACAGAAACAGCATCCAATGCTCTTATGTATATCGTAGTTATCCTTCTGGGTACTTCTGTAGGAGCTTCCACAAGTGCAGAAGCATTCCTGAATGTAGATACACTGAAGATCGTTGTTCTTGGTCTTGTAGCATTTGCGTTTGGTACTTTTGGTGGATGTATGCTTGGTAAACTGATGTGCAAACTTTCCGGAGGAAAGATCAACCCGCTGATCGGTTCTGCCGGTGTATCTGCTGTGCCTATGGCAGCTCGTGTTTCCCAGAAGGTCGGTGCAGAAGCAGATCCTACTAATTTCCTGCTGATGCATGCCATGGGGCCAAACGTTGCCGGTGTTATCGGTACTGCTGTAGCAGCCGGAACCTTTATGGCTATCTTTGGAGTTTAATCTGCCCTGAAGCACTTAATGAATCAAACTTCCTTATAAAAATAAACAAGGAGAAAAATAATGGCTGAATTAGAAAAAAAACCTGTAAAAATCGTGGAAACCGTTCTTCGTGATGCACATCAGTCCCTGATTGCAACCAGACTGACCACAGAACAGATGCTTCCAATTATTGATAAAATGGACAAAGTCGGCTACCATGCAGTAGAATGCTGGGGTGGCGCAACATTTGATGCATCCCTTCGTTTTCTGAAAGAAGACCCATGGGAAAGACTTCGTAAATTACGTGACGGATTCAAAAATACCAAACTTCAGATGCTGTTTCGTGGACAGAATATCTTGGGATATCGTCCATATGCTGATGATGTTGTTGAATATTTTGTACAGAAATCCGCAGCAAACGGAATCGATATCATCCGTATCTTTGACTGTCTGAATGATATGCGTAACCTTCAGACAGCAGTAAAAGCAGCAAACAAAGAAAAAGCTCATGCACAGGTGGCACTTTCCTATACACTTGGTGATGCGTATACTCTTGATTACTGGGTAAATATTGCAAAACAGATCGAAGAAATGGGTGCAGATTCCATCTGTATCAAAGATATGGCAGGACTTCTCCTTCCATATAAAGCAACTGAACTTGTAGGTGCACTGAAAGATGCTGTCAAGATTCCGATTGATCTGCATACACATTATACTTCCGGTGTTGCTTCCATGACATATATGAAAGCAGTAGAAGCAGGAGTAGATATCATTGATACAGCAATCTCCCCATTTGCACTGGGAACTTCCCAACCTGCAACAGAAGTTATGGTTGAAACTTTCAAAGGAACTCCTTATGATACAGGATTTGACCAGAATCTTCTTGCTGAGATCGCTGACTACTTCCGTCCGATTCGTGATGACGCTCTTGACAGCGGCCTTCTCAATCCAAAGAACCTTGGTGTCAACATCAAGACTCTTCTGTATCAGGTACCAGGTGGAATGCTTTCCAACCTGACCTCTCAGCTGAAAGAACAGCACGCAGAAGACAAATTTTATGATGTGCTGGAAGAAGTTCCGAAGGTTCGTAAAGACCTTGGTGAGCCACCACTGGTTACACCTTCTTCTCAGATCGTTGGAACTCAGGCTGTGTTTAACGTTCTTATGGGCGAAAGATACAAAATGGTTACCAAAGAAACCAAAGATATTCTTCTTGGAAAATACGGTGCTACTGTAAAACCATTTAATGAAGAAGTGCAGAAGAAGTGTATTGGTGATGCTGAACCTATCACCTGCAGACCTGCAGACCTTCTCGACAACGAGATGGATAAACTTGAAAAAGAAGTAGCTCCATACAAAGAACAGGATGAAGATGTTCTGTCCTATGCACTGTTCCCACAGGTTGCTACTGATTTCTTTAAATACCGCCAGGCACAGGAGAAAAAAATAGACGAAAAAGTGGCAGACACAGAAAACGGAGCGTATCCGGTATAAGATTCACAAGGACCCGTCAGAAACTCTGGCGGGTCTGTTTGATTTATGGTAATATACCTGTAAGAGATTATAAAACGGTAACTGTGAGGGTACTGAACGGCTACATAAAAACTTATGAATTTCACAGGAAGGAAAACTTATGAACAAAGTTATCATCGTAGGAGGCGGTGCAGCCGGCATGCTTGCCGGAATTATTGCAGCCAGAAACGGATGCCAGGTAGTTCTTTATGAAAAAAATGAAAAACTGGGCAAAAAAATATTCATCACAGGAAAAGGCAGATGTAATGTAACAAACAACTGTGATCCGGAGGAGCTTTTGCAGGCAGTAAAAAGCAACAATAAATTTCTTTACAGCGCCTTTTATTCCTTTAATAGCCAGGATATGATGGCTCTTCTGGAAGAAGCAGGTGTTCCCCTCAAGACAGAACGGGGCAATCGTGTTTTTCCTTTATCTGATCATTCTTCAGATATTATCCGGGGGCTGGAACGACTTCTTCACAGATATGATGTTCATATCAGACTCCGGAAAGAAGTTCAGGAAATTCTGATCGAAGATGGCAGGGCAGTAGGCATACGCCTGAAGGACGGTTACAAAGACAGAGCACAGACAGTCGTCGTAGCTACAGGAGGTCTCTCTTATCCTACTACAGGTTCTACAGGAGATGGATACCGTTTTGCCAGAGAGACAGGACATACTGTTACAGATTGCATGCCTTCTCTCGTCCCCCTTACGGTCAGTGAAGACTATATAGGCGAAATGGCAGGATTGTCTCTTCGCAATGTAGAACTGACCATCCGAAACGGAAAGAAAATCTTATATCAGGATTTTGGTGAAATGATGTTCACCCACAAAGGGATCACCGGTCCATTGGTGCTCTCTGCCAGTTCGTCCATTGGCAAACAACTGAAAAAACAGGGAACACTGGAAGGATACATTGATCTGAAACCGGCTCTTTCTTCGGAGCAACTGGATGAACGAATCCTTCGGGAGTTTGAAAATGCCAAAAACAAACAATTCAAAAATGTAATCGGTGTCCTGTTCCCATCCTCACTGACTCCGGTGATCATCCGTCTTGGCGGAATCCCGGAAGACAAGGTAATTCATGAGATTTCCCGGGAGGAACGTCTGAATTTTGTTTCTATAATAAAGGCTTTTCCTTTTACTATTGATGGGCTTGGAGGCTACTCAGAGGCTGTTATTACCAAGGGCGGTATTTCTGTAAAAGAAATTAATCCCGGAACTATGGAATCAAAAAAGATCCCTCAGCTTTATTTTGCAGGAGAAGTACTGGATCTGGATGCTGTCACCGGCGGATATAATCTTCAAATCGCATGGTCTACCGGATATCTTGCCGGAATGGCTGTCAGTGAAAATATATAAAATCTGGAGGAAATAATCATGATACACAATATTGCGATTGACGGACCTGCAGGTGCAGGGAAAAGTACCATTGCCAAAAAAGTTGCCAAAGAGCTTTCCTGTGTTTATGTAGATACAGGAGCAATGTACCGGGCTATGGCACTGTATCTTTTAAGACAGAAGGTATCCAAGGAGAATACTTCCGAGATTGGAACCACCTGTCAGAATGCAGATATTACCATTGAATACCAGGATGGAGTACAGATTGTTCTTCTGAACGGTGAAAACGTAAATGAATTTCTCCGTACAGAAGAAGTAGGCAATATGGCTTCTGTCAGCTCTGCCGTACCGGAAGTAAGACAGAAACTCCTGAATCTTCAGCGAAAACTGGCTGCCACCATGAGTGTGGTAATGGATGGAAGAGATATCGGAACTACCATACTTCCTGACGCAGAGGTCAAGATCTATCTTACTGCCAGCTCTCTTACAAGAGCCAGACGCCGTTATCTGGAGCTGCAGGAAAAAGGCATTGACTGTAATCTTGAAGAGATACAGAAAGATATTGAAGAACGAGATGAGCGGGACATGAACCGCACTGTTTCTCCTCTGAAACAGGCAGAGGATGCAGTACTTGTGGATTCTTCTGATATGACCATTGAACAGGTTGTTTCCCATATTCTCGAAATCTATCATTCCAGAGTATCTGAATAGTCAGGAGAAACTATTATGAAAATAAAAGTAGCAGAAACAGCAGGATTCTGTTTCGGAGTAAAGAGAGCAGTGGACAAAGTCTATCAGCTGATCAAAGAGGGAAGTTCTCCTATTTACACCCTGGGACCTATCATACACAATGAAGAAGTAGTTGCAGATCTTGCCACCAGAGGTGTACAGGTAATCTCAGAAGATATGATACCTAAGCTTCATCAGGGAACTGTAGTAATCCGTTCTCATGGAGTAGGCAAACATATCTATCAGCTTCTTGAAAAAACAGACCTGGATTATATTGATGTTACCTGTCCCTTTGTTCTCAAGATCCACCGCATTGTAGAACGAGAGAGTAATGCCGGAAAGCAGATCCTAATTTTTGGAGATCCCAATCATCCGGAAGTAAAGGGTATCTGTGGCTGGTGCAATGGTCCTTATACTGTTTTGGCCTGCAGAGAAGAAGCAGAAAACTTTGTCCCTCTGGATGGAAAAGAAATATGTATCGTATCTCAGACGACATTTAATTACAACAAATTTAAAGAACTAGTTGAAATTCTCAGCAAAAAGAGGTATGATAATAATGTTTTAAATATTAGCAATATTTTAAACACTATTTGTAACGCTACTGAAGAACGGCAGAAAGAAGCAAAAAACATAGCCGGAGAGGTAGACACTATGCTGGTCATCGGTGGCAGGTATAGTTCCAATACTCAAAAGCTGTTTGAAATATGCAAAGAGGAATGTGGAAATACTTACTATATACAAACACCTGTAGACTTGGATTCTGAAATGTTCCAATGCAGTAGTTATGTAGGTATTACAGCAGGGGCTTCCACCCCAAACAAAATTATTGAGGAGGTTCAAGAACATGTCAGAATTAAGTTTTGAACAGATGCTGGAGGATTCCGTAAAAACAATCAGAAATGGAGAAATCGTACAGGGTACAGTCATCGACGTTAAAGAAGATGAGATTATCCTGAATATCGGGTATAAAGCAGACGGTATTATCACCAAAAGCGAATATTCTAATGACGCTTCCCTTGTACTGACAGACGCAGTGCATGTTGGAGACAGCATGGAAGCTAAGGTTCTCAAAGTAAACGATGGTGAAGGACAGGTTATCCTCACTTACAAGAGACTTGCTGCTGAAAAAGGAAACAAACGTCTGGAAGCTGCATTTGAGTCACAGGAAGTTCTGAAAGCACCTGTAACTCAGGTACTGGACGGAGGACTTTGCGTAAACGTTGAGGAAGCAAGAGTATTCATTCCTGCAAGCCTTGTATCTGACACATACGAAAAGGATCTTTCCAAATATGCAGATCAGGAAATCGAATTTGTTATCACAGAATTTAACCCAAGAAGACGCCGCATCATTGGTAACCGTAAACAGCTTCTTCTTGCTGAAAAGGCAGAAAAACAGAAAGCTCTTATGGAAAAGATCCATGCAGGCGATGTAGTGACAGGTGTTGTTAAAAATGTTACTGATTTCGGTGCATTTATCGACCTTGGTGGAGCAGACGGACTTCTTCATATTTCCGAAATGTCCTGGGGCAGAGTAGAAAATCCTAAGAAAGTATTCAACGTAGGCGATGAAGTAAAAGTTCTCATCAAAGAGATCAACGGAGACAAGATTGCATTATCCATGAAGTTCCCGGAAGAAAATCCATGGCTTACAGCTGCTGAGAAATTTGCAGTAGGTAACGTTGTTACAGGTAAAGTTGCACGTATGACAGATTTTGGTGCATTTGTTGAGCTGGCACCTGGAATTGATGCACTTCTTCATGTTTCCCAGATTTCCAGAGAACATGTTGCAAAACCATCTGATGTACTTTCTATCGGACAGGAAATCGAAGCAAAAGTTGTTGATTTCAATGGCGAAGACAAGAAGATCAGCCTTAGCATGAAGGCACTGGAAGCTCCTGCTCAGGAAGAAGAGGCTTAATGTCTTTTTCAGCACTGCTCTAAGTAGACAAAAATAATTATTTATTTAAATATAAACTCCCGTCATTTTACGACGGGAGTTTTTTCATATTCGCATTCAGACTGTTAAGGTAATAAGTTAACGTGTGTTTCAGATACTGCATTTGTCTTTTAGGATCTGCCAGAAAACGCTCATCACAGTAAAACCAGGTATAACAGGTGTCCGGTCTGGCAGGAACACGAAGACTCTTATCCATATATTTACTGAGAGATCTTGTAATGGCAGTGTCTTCTTCCGGAATGTATTCATAGTCTTTGTAGTTGCTGTAATACTGTTTCAGACGCCCTTCTTTTAAATGTACCAGAAGACGGGCTTCTTCCCCGGATACTGTAAAATAAAAGGTATCTGTTCCATTAGAAACTGTCTGAGGTACTTTTGCCGGAAGTTTCAGATGCAAAATCAGTTCCTGTTCTGTCAGTTCGGCTTTTACAGCCTGGTATTGTCCCTCATAAAGGCAGAGATAGCTGAGAAGTGTAAAAATCTTTCCAAGCCCCAGGAGATCCTCCTGATTATGACCCAGAACCGTTTCTGCTGCAAAAATATCTCTTTTTTTCAGGTAGGACTTGTAAATTCGGATGCACTGTCCCCCATCACAGTACATTCTGACCCCTGAATTCATAAAATTTTCCAGGTCTGGCTGCTTCATATGGATCAGTTTAAAGAAACCTTGACAGGGTTTTAACAACTGATACAGGTCGCAGGAAGGAATTTCCTGGAAGGGAGACTCCATATCATGGCGTTTGTACCGTTCCTCCAGATAAGGCTGGTCAAAGCGGTTCCCATTGTACTGGATCGTACAGGAACAATTTTTCAGAAATTCAGAAAATGATTTCAGGACAAGAGATTCTTCTTCTGATTTTTCTGCCATCCACTGATAGAGTACCCATTGATCAGATTCCCATTTTACAGCTCCGATCAGGTATACAAAAGTAGTGTAACGAGAGAGTCCAGTTGTCTCAATGTCGAAAAAAATCGGTCTGAATTCTGACAATTCGGATTTCGATTTCGACAATAATTTAACAGTGCAAAGGTCCGGAAACCCTTGAAAAATCGGTATTTTTTTAACAAGCATGTCAATTTTTTCCTTTCGTGATTGTATTTAATTATACACAATATTTTGTAAATTGGGTAGTGAATTTTTTTTCAAAAAGAGTTATATTATATGTAGGCAATATGCACGAGCAAGGAGATGGAGGAATTACAGTTCATGTGGAATTTAACAATAGCAGGCGTTGATCTGTATCATATTATCAGCTGGTTTATCATTTACAGCTTTTTCGGATGGGTATGGGAGACTTCCTATGTTTCACTGAAAGAAGGTGAATACATAAACCGGGGATTTATCAACGGTCCTTTCTGCACCATATACGGTGCCGGTGCGATCTCGGTGTATCTGATACTGAAACCTGTAGAACAAAAGCTGCTGTTGTTATTTCTGGGAGGAATCATAGTTGCCACTGTGCTGGAATATTTCACAGCAGTCCTGATGGAAAGTATTTTTCATACATCCTGGTGGGACTACAGCGATAAGAAATTCAATTTCCAGGGAAGGATCTGTCTGGGTGCTTCTCTTGGATGGGGATTTTTTACAGTGGGACTTTTCCGGATTCTGCATCCGGTTGTAGAAGATATCGTGGCAATGTATCCGATCTATATAGGTGAGATTGGCATCTGCGCGTTTGGTGCCGGATATCTTGTGGATTTCTGTTATTCCGCTTCCGCAGCTTTCCATTTGAGGGAACGTATTCCACTTCTGGAACAGGAACTGGAAAAGAAACAGGTGGAACTTATGCTGAAAGTCAACCAGCGTATGAATTCATTGGAATTCTCCAAAGGACTTCCTCTTGAGGTCCTGAAAGAAAAAATGGAAGACAGCGAACTTCTCAGTATCATGGATCAGAAACGCAGAGCCATGGCACAGGAGTTTGCCGGAGAGCTGAAAGCCTACCGAAACAGTCTGATTTCCAAGATTGGACACAGGTACAATACCAGACGTTTTATGAAGGCTTATCCCCATCTGAACCGAGGCTATCGTCTGCATCATGAGAAAGAAAATAAACATGAGGCCAAATAACGCTCATGAAAAAGGAGGAAACAATATATGGGAAAACTGACCTTTAAGGGCGGAATCCATCCTTACGACGGTAAGGAATTGTCCAAAAACCAGCCGGTTGAGAAATATCTCCCAAAAGGAGATATGGCTTATCCTGTTTCTCAGCACATTGGAGCACCTGCTGTTCCTTGTGTAAAAAAGGGTGACCAAGTACTGGCAGGACAGAAAATCGCAGATGCCGGTGGATTTGTATCTTCACCGATCCATTCATCTGTGTCCGGTACAGTAAAAGGTATCGAGAAACGACTGACTGCAACAGGTGCTATGGTGGACTCTATTATCATCGAAAATGACCAGCAGTATCAAGAAGTAGAATATACTCCTGCCAGACTTGAAGATCTTACCAAAGAAGATATTCTGAACAGGATCAAAGAGGGCGGAGTTGTAGGTATGGGTGGTGCCGGATTCCCTACACAGGTCAAACTGGCTCCAAAGGACCCATCCAAGATTGAATATGTTCTGGTTAACGGTGCAGAATGTGAACCTTACATTACCAGTGATTACCGCAGAATGATGGACGAACCGGAAAAAGTCGTAGAGGGTCTGAAAGTCATCCTGAAACTTTTTGAATCAGCTAAAGGTTATATCTGTATTGAAGACAACAAACCGGACTGTATCGCCAAAATGCAGGAACTGGTCAAAGATGTACCACGTATTGAAGTCAAAGAACTGATGACCAAATACCCACAGGGTGGTGAGCGTACACTGATCTATGCCACAACAGGAAGAGAGATCAACTCCACCATGCTTCCGGCAGATGTAGGATGTGTTGTAGACAACGTAGAAACCGTTGTTTCTGTTTATAACGCAGTTATCCTTGGCAAACCAGTAACCAACCGCATCGTAACTGTTACAGGAGACGGTATCAATACACCTAAGAACTTTTCCGTTCTTTCAGGTACTGATATGTCTGAACTGGTAGATGCTGCCGGCGGTCTGAAAGCCAAAATAGCCAAAGCTATTTCCGGTGGTCCGATGATGGGATTTGCTTTATATGATCTTCATGTCCCATGCATCAAAACATCATCTTCATTTTTGTTCCTGGAACACGATGCAGTATCTGAAGCACAGAAGATCCAGACTGCATGTATCAACTGCGGCAGATGTGTAGGTGTCTGTCCAAGCCATGTTCTTCCTGCCCGCCTTGCCACACTGTCTGAACGAGGAGATATGGAAAACTTCGAAAAGATGGACGGTATGGAATGCTGTGAATGCGGTTGCTGCAGTTATATCTGCCCTGCCAAGAGACCACTGACACAGAGCATCAAATCCATGCGTAAGATGGTTATGGCAGAACGTAGAAAAAAGAAATAAGGGGAGGAAATAGAAATGGGAGAAATGTATAACGTATCATCTAATCCCCACGTAAGGGATAAAATGACTACAAGCCGTATCATGCAGCTGGTAGTTATCGCACTGCTTCCGGCCACATTATTCGGAATCTGGAATTTTGGTCTTCATGCACTCCTGGTAGTGTTGGTTACCGTAGTCTCCAGTGTATTCTTTGAATGGCTTTATGACCGACTGATGCACAAAAAAAATACTGTAACAGACTTCAGTGCTGTTGTTACAGGACTTCTTCTTGCACTGAATATGCCGCCTCAGATCCCGCTGTGGATGCCTGTTCTGGGTAGTGCTTTTGCGATTGTCATTGCAAAACAGCTTTTTGGAGGCCTTGGTCAGAACTTTATGAACCCTGCACTTGCAGGAAGATGTTTCCTGATGATTTCCTTTGCAGGTAAAATGACAGACTTTGCTGTATCAGAAGGTGCTCGCGCAATTGATACAGTAACACATGCAACTCCTCTGGCCGAATTAAAAGCACAGGGATTCGTTGCTGGGACATCCCTTCCGGTAAAAAATCTTTTTATTGGCAATGTGCATGGTACTATTGGTGAAACATCTGCCCTGGCTATTCTGATCGGTGCAGTGATTCTTCTTGCATTTAAGGTAATTGATCTAAAGGTTCCTCTTACATATATCGGAAGTTTCACAATTTTTGTAATTCTGTATATGCTTGGTACAGGTAAGGGATTTGATGTGAATTATTTGTTCAGTCATCTCTTTGGAGGCGGTCTGATGCTTGGCGCATGGTTCATGGCTACTGACTATGTAACCACACCTATCACACCGAAAGGACAATTACTGTATGGATGCTGCCTTGGTATTGTAACAGCTGTATTCCGTCTCTTTGGTGGTTCAGCAGAAGGCGTGTCCTATGCAATCATCTTCTGTAACCTTCTGGTTCCGCTTATCGAA
This sequence comes from uncultured Blautia sp., assembly GCA_900551715.1. GTDB lineage: Bacteria > Bacillota > Clostridia > Lachnospirales > Lachnospiraceae > Blautia_A. Next base: position 12,762 of record URXG01000035.1, read on the forward strand.
AAAGTAACCAAACCGGTTGCCTTTGGAAAAGGAGGTAAGAAATAATGGGTAAAATCATCAAAAATACATTGATTCTTACAATTATTACAGTAGTTGCAGGACTTGGACTTGGTCTGGTTTATGAAGTTACCAAGGAACCAATTGCACAGACTCAGGAGCAAGCCAAAAAAGAAGCATGGCAGACTGTGTTTTCAGATGTACAGCTGGAAGACTTTAAGGCTGTAGATGTAGATCAGTCTGCTGCCGATGAAACTGTTGAAGCACTTGGTGTAAAAGCAACTGTAGATGAAGTCTGTGAGGCAGCTGATCAGGGATATGTTGTAACAGTAACTGATAAAGAAGGTTACGGCGGAAACATCCAGATTACCGTTGGTATCCAGAAAGACGGTACTATCAGTGGTGTTTCCATCCTTTCTATCAGTGAGACAGCAGGTCTGGGTATGCGTGCACAGGAGCCGGCTTTCAATCAGCAGTATGTTGGAAAGAACACAGATAAATTCTATGTTTCCAAAGACGGCGGAGAGGGAGAACCGATTGACGCTATCAGTGGTGCGACTATTACATCCAGAGCATTTACCGGTGCAGTTAATACAGCTATCGGTTATGTAAGCAGAGCATTTTAAGGAGGGATAGTTGAGATGAATAATTGTACAGAAAGACTTAAAAACGGTATTATTACCGAAAACCCGATCTTTGTTCTGATGCTGGGTATGTGTCCTACACTTGCTGTTACAACATCAGCAATCAACGGCATTGGTATGGGACTTTCCACAACAGTAGTTCTGGTTATGTCTAATATGCTGATTTCCATATTACGTAAGGTAATTCCGGATTCAGTCAGAATGCCTGCTTTTATCGTAGTTGTAGCATCTTTCGTGACCATTGTACAGTTCCTTATGGAAGGATTTACACCTGCTCTTTATGATTCACTTGGAATTTATATTCCACTGATCGTAGTAAACTGTATCATTCTTGGTCGTGCAGAAAGTTATGCATCCAAAAATCCTGTTCTTCCTTCTGTTTTTGATGGAATCGGTATGGGACTTGGATTTACTGTTGGCCTTGTAGCAATCGGTCTTGTAAGAGAACTTCTTGGATCCGGTAAAGCTTTTGGCATACAGCTTCTTCCTGTAACAGGCAGTGTTCACTATACACCTATTACTATCTTTATTCTTGCTCCTGGAGCATTCCTGGTTCTTGCAGGACTTGCAGCTATCCAGAACAAAGTAAAGATCAACCTTGAAAAGAAGGGTAAAGATGCTTCCAAGATCCAGTCCGGATGTTGTTCAGACTGTGCATCCTGTGGAAGTACATGTCCTTCTAAAGGAAATGAATAGGAGGGATGTAGAAGATGGCAAGTTTAATTTTAATTGCAGTTGGTTCTGCTTTATGTAGTAACGTAGTACTCAGTCAGTTTCTGGGAATCTGTTCCTTCCTTGGTGTTTCCAAAAAAACCGAAACAGCAGTCGGAATGGGTGGCGCAGTTGTTTTCGTAATCACAATTGCATCCTTCGTAGCAGGACTTTTATACAAATTCATCCTGGTACCTACAGGATTTGAATACCTTCAGACAATCGTATTTATTCTGGTCATTGCAGCTCTGGTACAGATTGTTGAAATGTTTCTGAAAAAGTTCGTACCGTCTCTTTACAAGGCACTTGGTGTATATCTTCCGCTGATCACAACAAACTGTGCAGTTCTTGGTGTAGCACTGAACAACGTCAAATATGAATATAATATTCTTCAGGGTGTTGTAAATGGATTTGCAACTGGCGTTGGATATCTGATCGCAATTGTGTTACTGGCAGGTATCAGAGAAAAAACCGAATTTAATGATGTACCGGCAGCATTTCAGGGTATGCCTATTGAACTTATCACAGCAGCCCTGATGGCCATTGCATTTTTCGGATTTTCCGGAATCGTATAGGAGGAAGAGAAAGTATGAATATAACAGGAATTATCTTGGCTGCAGCCATTGTCGGCGGTACTGGTTTATTCATTGGTATCTTCCTTGGACTGGCAGACAAAAAATTAACCGTAAAAGTAGATGAAAAAGAAGAGGCTATTCTTGGTGTCCTTCCTGGAAATAACTGTGGTGGATGTGGATACCCGGGATGTTCCGGACTTGCAGCTGCCATTGCCAAAGGCGAAGCTCCTGTAGGACAGTGTCCTGTAGGTGGAGCTCCTGTAGCTGCCAAGATTGCAGCTATCATGGGCGAGGAAGTCGTAGAGACAGAGCGTATGGCTGCGTTTGTCAAATGTACAGGAACCTGTGACAAAACCAAACAGAACTATCAGTATACCGGCGTAGAAGACTGCGAAATGATGGCATTCGTTCCTGGTGGTGGTTCCAAAGCCTGTTCTTTCGGATGTATGGGATTTGGAAGCTGCGTAAAGGCATGTCCATTTGATGCAATCCATATTGTAAACGGTGTTGCAGTGGTCAATCGTGAAGCATGTAAAGCCTGTGGCAAATGTATCGCCAAATGTCCACATCATCTGATTGAACTTGCACCTTATGCACAGCAGACATTTGTTGGTTGCAGCTCCCATGCCAAAGGTAAAGCAGTTACCTCCGCATGTGAAATTGGTTGTATCGGATGTAAAAAATGTGAAAAAACATGTCCAAATGGTGCTATTACTGTTACCGATTTCTGTGCACATATTGATTACAGTAAGTGTACAAACTGTGGTGCATGTAAAGAAGCATGCCCGAGAGGTATCATCCTCTGATCATCATAAGTATCTCAAACCCCGGTCCGGGCTCTCCCAGACCGGGGTTTTTTAGTCGAATAGATGTTTGCTTTTTTGCTGTGAGTATGATATGATGAAAGTCGTACAAAAAATCCTGACAATAGGAGCATAAGATTTATGATTTCATTTATAAAAGGATACGTTGCCGAAACAACAGAGAATTCTGTTATTCTGGAAACAGACAGTATCGGATACGAGATATTTATGACAGGAACTGCCATCGAAGAAACCAGTCGTATGCAGGACAAAATAAAAATATATACTTATTTTCACGTTCGTGAAGATACTATGCAGCTTTATGGTTTTTTATCCAGAGATGATCTGGAGATGTTCCGGCTTCTTTTGAATGTCAATGGAATCGGTCCCAAGGCTGCCATGGGAGTACTGGCAGCTATTACAGCTGATGAGCTCCGGTTTGCAGTGCTTTCGGATGATGTCAAGACTATTTCCCGGGCTCCCGGCATTGGCAAAAAGACAGCCCAGAAGTTGATCCTGGAGTTGAAAGACAAACTGAAACTGGAAGATGCTTTTGAGAAGAAACTGGATCATCAGGAAGAGAATCTTTCTCTGGCAGACACATCTCTTCGTGACAGCCGCCAGGAAGCAGTCGAAGCCCTCACAGCTCTTGGCTACAGCAGTACCAATGCTTTACGCGCTGTGCGTCAGGTAAGCGAAGAAACTGGTGATGATGTAGAAGCGATTCTCAAGGCAGCACTGAAACAGTTATAATCGGAGTGATAGTACAATGGAAAAAAGAATGATCACCACAGATGTCACAGAAGAGGATCTTCCTATTGAAGGAAATCTCCGCCCACAGACTCTGGATGAATATATTGGTCAGGAAAAGACCAAAAAAACACTGAAAATCTATATCGAAGCAGCCAGACAGCGACATGATGCCCTGGATCATGTGCTTTTTTATGGTCCACCAGGTCTGGGTAAAACCACCCTGTCAGGTATCATTGCCAACGAAATGGGTGTACACATGAAAGTTACCTCTGGTCCAGCTATTGAGAAGCCCGGAGAAATGGCTGCCATTCTCAATAACCTCCAGGAAGGAGATATTCTTTTCGTTGATGAGATCCATCGTCTGAACCGCCAGGTAGAAGAAGTACTGTATCCTGCCATGGAAGACTTTGCCATAGACATCATGATCGGCAAAGGTGCTTCTGCACGTTCCATCCGGCTGGATCTGCCCAAATTCACACTTGTAGGCGCAACTACAAGAGCCGGTCTGCTTTCCGCACCCTTAAGAGACCGTTTTGGTGTCATGCACCATCTGGAATTTTATAATCAGGCAGAACTTCAAACGATCATTCTTCGTTCTGCACAGGTTCTGGATGTGGAGATTGATCCCAAGGGTGCAGCTGAGATTGCCAAGCGATCTCGTGGTACTCCCCGTCTTGCCAATCGTCTCCTCAAAAGAGTCCGGGATTTTGCGCAGGTAAAATACGACGGCAGAATTACTTACGATGTAGCTTCTTTTGCCTTGGATCTTCTGGAAGTAGATCAGTACGGTCTGGACAAGATTGACCGGCGGATTCTTCTGACACTGATCCAGAACTTCCAGGGAGGACCGGTAGGTCTGGAAACTCTGGCCGCTGCCATTGGGGAAGATTCCGGTACTCTGGAGGACGTTTATGAACCTTATCTTCTGCAGAATGGTTTCCTGAACAGAACTCCCAGAGGGCGCATAGCATCCCCTCTTGCCTATAAACATCTGGGAATTGAAAAGAATTTGTAAAAATTCCTATACATTTCTACAAAATTCGATTATAATCTAAAGATAAAAGATTATGATCAAAAGATGATAATAGGAAATTAATATACAGGAGGCTTGTTATGGCAGTCAAGAATACGGCGCAGGTAGTAATCGGCGGAAAGATCATCACGTTAGGTGGTTACGAATCTGAGGAGTATTTTCAAAAAGTAGCATCATATATAAATAATAAGATCGCAGAATTAAGTGAAATGCCCGGATATTCCAGACAACCAATGGAAACCAAACATACCCTGATCAGCCTGAATATCACAGATGATTATTTCAAGGCAAAAAAACAGGCAGAGATCTTTGAACAGGATCTGCAGCAGAAAGATCAGGAAATGTACGAACTGAAACACGAACTGATTGCTCTTCGTATGAAGATCGAAGAGACCGAAAACAAGGAACGGGAAACCCAGCAGCAGAAAGAGCTTCTGGAAGGCAAAGTAAAAGAGCTGGAAGAGGAAATTGATAAATTACTCAGATAAGCCAGGAAGGGGATTGCTTCGGTAGTCCTCTTTATTTGTTTCGGTCACCGGATCAGTACAGCAAACTATAAATTCCAAAAGGGAGTGAACCATTTGAATTCTAACAATACGGATCTTCATAAGACAGAATTACTGGCTCCTGCCGGTTCTTACGAAGCTTTTGAAGCAGCTCTGGGTGCAGGAGCTGATGCAGTCTATGTAGGCGGGCCTGCTTTTGGAGCAAGAGCCTATGCCAGAAATTTTACAGTAGAAGAGCTTATCCGGGCAATCTATACTGCCCACATTCATAACCGCAAATTATACCTTACTGTAAATACTTTGCTGAAAAACAGAGAACTGGAAGAGCAGTTGTATGATGTTCTTCTGCCTGTCTATGAAGCTGGACTGGATGCAGTGATCGTTCAGGACATGGGAGTATTTCAGTTTATCAGAAGAGTTTTCCCAGAACTGCATCTGCATGCCAGCACACAAATGACCATCACCGGTCCTTTGGGAATGAAGTTTCTGGAAGAACAGGGCGCTACCAGGGTAGTCGCTGCCAGAGAACTGAGTCTTGATGAGCTTTCAGCCATGCATAAGACAAGCCCTATTGAAATCGAAGCCTTTATTCACGGAGCTTTATGTTACAGCATTTCCGGGCAGTGCCTTATGAGTAGTATGTTTGGTGGCAGAAGCGGAAACAGAGGCCGCTGTGCACAGCCCTGCCGTCTTTCCTACCAGGCAAAAAAATCACAGGATTCTGCTTATTCCGGAAAGGCTCTTTGCCCTTTAAACCTGAAAGATATCTGTACCCTTGATATTCTCCCGGAAATTATCGAAGCAGGTGTTACTTCTCTTAAAATCGAGGGGCGTATGAAACAGCCGGAGTATACAGCAGGTGTTACTTCTGTATACCGTAAATACCTGGATCTTTACCTGCAAGATCCGGATAACTACCAGGTAAAGGAAAATGACCGTAAATACCTTCTGGATATATTTAACAGGGGCGGTTCCTGTCAGGGGTATTTCAAACAGCATAACGGTCCCTCCATGATGGCTTTTACCAATGAGAAGAAATCCGGCAATGTTTCTGTTACCCTGAAATCACCAAAGACAGGTATCACAGGAACTCTGCTGCTTTACCCCGGTTCACCGGCTATGCTGAATGTTTTCTGCCGGGACATTCACAGAATGGTTTCTTTGGGAGAAGTACAATATGCCAGAGAGCATCCCATGACAGAAGAGAGGATCCGCCAGCAGATGGAGAAGCTTGGAAACTCCCCGTTTTTGTGGGATAGCCTTGATATCCAGATGGATGAAAATATTTTTATACCTGTAAAACTTCTTAATGAATTGCGCCGCAGTGCAACAGAACAGCTGGAAGAAGCCCTGGTGGCTCCCATGCGGCGAAAAGCTCCGGGAAAAAAGCTTTACAGAACCTCTGGAGAATCTTCTCACTCTGGTGATAATTCATCTTTCCTGCTTTTTGCTTCCTGCGAAACAGAAGAACAATTCAACGTTTTGAAAAACATTCCTGAGATTCATGGACTGTATTTGCCGGCTGATCTTATGGAAACAGCCATATCTACAGAACTTTTTCAGAAAAAAGATCTGTACCTGGCATTTCCTCATGTTACAAGAGGAACTGCACCATCTGCACTTCAGACCCGGTATATGGACTGGATTTCTACTGGCAGAATCAAAGGCTTTCTGGTCCGTAATCTGGAAAGTTTCAGTTCCCTTAAGGAAGCTGGTCTTGCCAGACACTGTGTAATTGACGCATCTCTGTATACATGGAATAATGAAGCGGTTTCTTTCTGGAACGAACAGGGAATTCTCCGAAACACCATGCCTCTGGAACTTAACGGAAAAGAGCTTCTTCACAGAGATAACCGGAACAGTGAATTTATCATTTATGGTTATACGCCGCTGATGCTTTCTGTCCAGTGTGTACGCAAAAACCTTTACAAATGTGACAAGCAGGAGCAATCCATGATCCTGAAAGACCGTTATGATAAGGAATTCATCTGCAAATGTGTTTGTCATCCCTGGAAAAACCAGACTACAGATTCCAGAGAGTATTGTTATAATATCATATATAACAGCATTCCCTGCGGGCTTCTGAAGGAAGTCTCTCAGGTCAGAGCTTTGGGAGCAGAAGTTCTCCGCATGAATTTCACTACAGAATCTTCCAGAGAGACTGCAAAGATTGCCAGGGAATTTGCTAACGTATATCTGAAAGGGCATCCCCCCATTCAGAGCAACTTTACCAAAGGACATTTTAAAAGAGGAGCCGAGTAAAGGCATATGATTAATGTTATTGTAGAATTATCCAAATACACCATTCTCACACTGATGATCGTTTATACCTTTCACTGTTTTTATACAGTCCGTCAGGCTGACAATGAAGAACGGAACGAGCTGCTCCGGCAGCAGCTGATCTTGATCTTTTTTATGGATTTTACAGCTTTCCTTGTTATCTATCTGAAAACTTTTGATTTTAAAGTGGTTCGGTTTTATGTGGAAATGCTTCTGTTTTTTGCTGCCATACAGATTCTGTACCGTATCCTGTACCCCAAAGCATCTCTGTTACTTCTGAATAACATGTGTATGCTGCTAAGTGTGGGATTCATTATTCTCTGTCGTCTGGATGTTCCTACAGCCACCAGACAGCTTCTGATCGCAGCAGGAGCCAGTGCCATTGCGCTGGTAGTACCTGTTATGATAAGAAAGATGCGGTTTCTTCGTAAGCTTACCTGGGTTTATGCCGGGATTGGTATCCTTCTTCTGGCAGCAGTATTTCTCCTTGCACAGACCAGTTATGGTGCCAAGCTTTCTATTCTCGGAGTACAGCCTTCCGAAGCCATCAAAATTACTTTTGTATTTTTCCTTGCTGCATTTCTTTCCAGAGATACCAGTTTCCGGGCGGTAGTACAGGTATCCGTAGTTGCGGCTATCCATGTAGGCATCCTGGTTCTGTCCAGAGACCTTGGAAGTGCAGTGATCTTTTTTGCAGCTTATCTGGTAATGGTTTACGTTGCCACCAGGAACCCCGGCTATCTGCTCCTTGGTATGACTGGTGGCTGTGCCGCTTCTGTCGTGGCTTATCATCTTTTTGGTCATGTCCGACAGCGAGTCAGTGCGTGGAAAGATCCTATGGCTGTATATCAAAATGAAGGATATCAAATCGTGCAGTCGCTTTTTGCCATTGGAACCGGTGGGTGGTTTGGCATGGGACTGTGTCAGGGTTCTCCGGAATCCATACCTGTAGTCAAAAATGACTTTATCTTCAGTGCCATCTGTGAAGAACTGGGCGGAATCTTTGCCATCTGCCTGATTCTGGTATGTATGAGCTTTTTCCTGATGATCGTAAACATTGCCCTTCGGATCATCAATCCGTTCTACAAATTGATCGCACTGGGGCTTGGTACTGAATATGCATTTCAAGTGTTCCTTACAATAGGTGGAGCAAGTAAATTTATCCCTATGACAGGCGTTACCCTTCCTCTGGTAAGTTATGGAGGAAGTTCTGTGCTCAGTACAATTCTCATGCTTGCCATCATTCAGGGATTGTATATTTTAAGAGAAGATGAGGACGAAGAATTTGAGAAGAGAAGAAAAGAAGCAGTTCAGAGAATCCGAGCACGAGAGGAAGCAGGCAGAACGCGCCAGATCTAAAAGAAGGCGTGCCAAAAACAAAGAATATACTTTTGTATCTGTTTTCTTTGTACTGATCTTTGCAGGCCTTATCGGATATCTGATTTATTTTGACGGAGTAAAAAGTGACAGTTTTGTCAACAGCCCCTACAATACAAGACAGGACACTTTTTCTGACCGGGTTGTCCGGGGACAGATTCTTTCTGCTGACGGCGAGATCCTGGCGCAGACAGAAGTAGATGATGATGGGACAGAAACCAGGAACTATCCATATTCCAATATTTTTGCACATGTGGTAGGTTATGATACCAATGGCAAAAGTGGTCTGGAATCGGAAGCAAACTTTCAGCTTCTGACCTCCCATGAATTCTTTCTGGAACAAATAAAAAACGAATTTATGGGTACCAAAAATACAGGAGACAATGTAGTCTCTACTTTAAATGCTGACCTGCAGACAACTGCCTACAACTCGCTTGGAGACCGTAAAGGGGCAGTAGTAGCACTGGAGCCTTCCACAGGCAAAATCCTTGCAATGGTCAGTAAACCAGACTTTGATCCTAATTCTATCTCCCAGGACTGGGATGCACTTGTCAATGATGAGACCAATAGCAGCCTTCTGAACAGAGCCACCATGGGGCAGTATCCTCCGGGATCCACCTTCAAAGTAGTAACTGCCCTGAATTATTTTCGTTCCAAAGGCAGTCTGAATGGTTTTTCCTACAACTGTCAGGGAACCATCACTTTGGATGACCATACCATCCGCTGTTATAACGGAACCGTTCATGGGCAGGAAGATTTTTATACAGCATTTGCCAATTCTTGCAACTGTGCTTTTGCCGAGATTGGAACAGAACTTGGCGGCAGCTCACTGAAAGAAACAAGTGAAGATCTTCTGTTCAATCAGAAGCTTCCTCTTACTTCCTACAGAAAGAGTACTTTTTCACTGGATGGAAATTCACCAGTTCCACTGATCATGCAGACTTCTATTGGTCAGGGAAACACTCTGGTATCGCCAATGCATATGGCACTGATCACCAGTGCGATTGCTAATAATGGTGTTCTGATGAAACCTTATCTAATTGATAAAGTAGTAAATACTTCCGGCGATGTCGTAAGTTCAAACGATCCGGAATCCTACAAACGTCTTATGACCAGCAACGAAGCAGCACTTCTCGGAAAATTAATGAAAGGTGTTGTAGAAAGCGGCACCGCTTCTTCCTTAAACGGACGTGGATATACAGCAGCCGGCAAAACAGGTTCTGCTGAATACGACGAAAATGGTTCCAGCCATTCCTGGTTCATTGGATATTCCAATGTAGACAACCCGGATCTTGTAGTTGCCATTATCGTAGAAGGCGGCGGAACAGGAAGTGAAGCAGCAGTACCTATTGCGGCAGATCTTTTTGATGCTTACTATTTTGACTGATTCATTTTTCGTCTCAACTGATGTGAAGTTATGGTTGTCAGCTTTCTCAAAAAGAGTTATACTATATGCAGTTCAGGGTATAAAACTCACACGCAGTACAGGAGGAAATTGCAATATGATAGAAGCAACGAGCTGTGGCGGTGTGGTAATTTATCGTGGTAAGATACTGGCACTATACAAGTCTTATAAAAACCGTTATGAAGGCTGGGTACTGCCAAAAGGAACTGTAGAAGAAGGCGAGACACACATGCAAACAGCACTTCGCGAAGTAAAAGAAGAAGCAGGTGTACGTGCGTCTATTGTCAAATACATCGGCAAAAGCCATTATAATTTTTCAGTTCCTGAGGACATGGTCACAAAGGAAGTACATTGGTATCTGATGACGGCGGAAAATTATCATAGCAGACCTCAGAGAGAAGAGTATTTCGTAGATTCCGGATATTATAAGTTCCATGAGATTTATCACCTTCTCCGTTTCTCCAATGAGAAACAGATCGTAGAACGGGCTTATCAGGAATATCTGGATCTGAGAAGTCAGGGTTTATGGGGAAAGCAGCGTTAAGATGATCCTGCCTGATCTACAGACAGAAATAATGGGACTGTGTTTTTGCGCAGTCCTGTTTAGATTTCAGAAAAAAGGGAATCCTCTAAACAGGAATCCTCTGTTAAAGGAGCAGTGAACCAGAATGCTGAAATGGCACAAATATCTTCTGACCGGTCCCGGTGTCCGGAACAGATCAAAGATCCGCCACAAATTAGACCATGGCAGGATCGTACCGGGCATTTTTCTTATTACATTATCAGAAAATCCATCCAATCTTCTGGAAATACTGCCGGCACTAACGCTTATTCAGGAAAGTGCAGCCCTCATGTGTCCGGAGATCATCGGAATTGCCAAGGGCAAGGAAGAAGCCATGGATATGGTCACAGAGATCATTCAGGAGCTCTACAGCAAGACAGGTGGTTTCAACATCAAAGAATATTGGAAAAACAGGTGAATTTATGCTACATATTCTGTGGTTAATCATAAAATTTATTCTGATTCTTCTTGCTATTGTGCTGGGACTGATTCTGCTTATACTGTTGCTGGTTCTGTTTTGTCCTGTCCGCTACAAAGCCAGTATCAGAAAAGAACCTGCTTCTCTAAAGAATTTTAAAGAAACAGATGCAGAAGGGAAAATCAGCTGGCTTTTTGGGCTTGCAGCTTTAAAATGCAGATTTCAGCAGGGACAGTTCTGGAAAGAATTCTATTTGTTCGGTATTCCTGTATTTAAACTGCTGGGTAAACTTCGCAATCGCAGAAAAAGCTCTCCAAAGATTTCAGCAGCACCGGATACATTGGAAGAAGAACTCTTGCCAGATATCCAGGAAGTTTCGAATACGGTTCCCACTGAACCAGTAACGCCTCTTATTACTTCTTCAGAAATGCATGAAACGTCTGCAGAACCCCCTCAGTCAGAAGAGGACGTAGATTCAGAAATCTTTTATCAGGAAGTTCAGGAAAACGGAGAGAAGTTTTTTTACAAACTGGGGTATAAAATCCGTTCTTTCATGGATAAAATAAAAAAAATACATCAGTGCATCCGTAAGATCCCTTCAGAGATTCACAAAACTTCAGATGTTTTTCGCAAAACCGGAAACAAGCTTCAATGGTGGAAAGATTTTCTGGATCATCCAAAAGTGCGTACTTCCATAACACTGTTCAAGACATCCGGTATCAGATTACTGAAACACATTTTTCCTACCAGACTTACAGGCAGGATTACCTTTGGTTCCACTGATCCCTCTGTAACAGGTACGGTACTGGCAATCCTTGGCATGACAATGCCTTTTCACAGGAACTGCATCCAGGTAATACCTGTATTTGAAGATGAAAATATCCTTCAGGGACATCTGGAGCTGAAGGGGCGGATTTATGGTATCATGCTGGTCAGGACAGCAATTCAGTTATACTTCAACCAAAATATCAAATATGTGATCCGAAGATGGAAACATAAATAAGGAGGAACGATCATGTCAGGAGAAAACAATTTCAAGGAAACCGTAAGCTCTCTTTTTAAGGGTATGGATGCTTTTATTTCAGCCAAAACTGTGGTAGGTGATGCGATCCATGTGGGAGACACCATTATTCTTCCCCTTGTTGATGTATCTTTCGGTGTAGGTGCCGGAGCTTTTGAGGGTGAAAAAAAGAGTAACGGTGGCGGTGGTATGACCGGCAAACTCACACCCAGCGCAGTACTGGTGATCCAGAACGGAACTACTAAACTCGTCAATGTAAAAAATCAGGACGGACTTACCAAAGTTCTAGATATGGTACCGGATTTTGTTGACCGCTTTGCATCAGGATTTGGAAAATCAGAAGAAAATGAAGAAACTGTTGAAACAGACAAATAAACGATTCATTCAATTATTTTATCTGCATAGAATAATATAAGCCTGACAGACGAGGTTCGGAAATGGGAAGATTTTTCGGATTCATGTTATTCTGTATCGGAATCGGAA
>URXG01000036.1 GCA_900551715.1 uncultured Blautia sp.
CGGCACAGACGTTTATACAGATAACAACTGGCAGTGATTTTGACGCCAACAAAGGAGTACTTTCTTCACAAAAGTACTCCTTTATTATTTGTATCTGTGATCAGTTCCTGTGTGGCAAACAGTTCGCTGACCACACTTTCATAAACTGCACATTTCTCACTTTTTTTGATCTTCTTAAGATATTTCTTATTTTCTGTAAAAGCTGATCCCAGATATGCCCAGATCTCCTTCATTTTAAAAAGAACATTCCGGTCTCCTGACATATTCTGCCTGTAAGATACATACAATCTGTCATGGAAATCTTTCAGTTCTTTTTTGGTAAGTTTCTGACCTGTGCGGATTTCCCTTGCAAGTGCCGGATTACTTAAAACTCCTCTTCCAGTCATGATACAGTCCACATCTGGAAAACTATTTTTTATATGCTCTGCATCTTTTCCGGAAAAAATATCCCCATTATAGCATACCGGCATCTCTGCCTGAGACAATGCGGCTTCAAATACATCCAGATGGGGAACACCTTTATAAAACTCTTTCTGAAGTCGGGGATGGATGATCAGTTCTTTTACCGGATATCTGTTATAAATCCTGAGAAGATCTGAAAACTCAGAAGAATCTTCCATGCCAATTCTGGTCTTTATGGAGATCTCCATATGACATTCCCGGAAAATATAATCCAAGAAACGATCTAACGCTACCGGGTCATCCAGAAATCCTGCTCCACAGCCCTTGGAAACTACAGTTCTGGAAGGACAGCCCAGATTCAGATTGATCTCTTTGTAACCATATTCCCGAATCTGCTCTGCAGTATGAACAAAATCCTCCCCATTTCTGGTAAGTATCTGCGGCACTGCATGCATTCCCTTATTATTTTCCGGCAGGATATCCTTTGTTTCTCTTGAACTGAACCGCAGGTTCTGCTTGGCACGTATAAAGGGGATAAAATATTTGTCAAATCCTCCAAAGCATTCATGAACTGCCTGCCTGTAAGCGTAACCTGTGATTCCCTCAAGAGGTGCAAGATAAATCTGCATTATAATTCTTTCAGATCAATCTTGTATTCTTCGGATCCTTCTCCGTTAACTGTATAGTATGCAGCTCTTCTTTCTGCATTCAGGTAAATATTAACCGCTCCTGTCAGTCCTTTGTCAGCAACTGCTTTCTTTACTGCTTTCTCTACTGTACTGAGAGATACACTGGTCTCAAAAATCTCGATGGTTACATCTTTGATTCTGGTACCTGCTGCTCTTCTTACTGTTTTCTTTGCTGTCTTTACAGTTTTTTCTGCAGCTTCGGCTACGTCCTTCACTGCTTCCTGAGCCTTGTCAGTCACTTCTTTCACTGTCTCAGGTGCTTTGTCGATGACTTCTTTGACTGTCTCAGCTGTAGCAGATGCTTCTACTTTCTTTGCTGCTGATTTAACAGTTTCTTTTACTGTTTCTGTGATTTTGTCTGCAGATGTTCTGTTTGATTTTTTTCTCATAATGATTGCCTCCTCATTGAATGATGAGATCTGTTGCCAACTCTCAATAAATTCACTGTTACTTTAGCACAAGCGGTCTGTTCTGTCAAATTCAGGTCTTCCAATACTTCTGTTACTGTTCACGACCTTCACAGTAACTTGGTCAAAATGCATTCCAAATCACCTTCGGTGATGGCATTTTGCCTCGTATGTCTCGGGATTTTGTCATATATATGACAAAACACCTCGCGGGATATTACCTGTGAACAGTTACTTACTTCTCAAGGGTTCCAAGATAATAGAATCCTCTGCACTCTTCCAGTTTTACATTTACATATTTGCCAAGAAGATCTGCACTGCCCGGGAAATGTACCAGAAGATTATATTCTGTTCTTCCTGTAAAAATTCCCTTTTCTTTGCTTTCTTCTTCTACCAGAACTTCCTGCACCGTTCCCTGGAATCTGGAAGAACGTTTTCTTCCTTCCTGCTGTACCAGCGCAAGAAGACGGTTAAAACGCTCCTTGGCTACATCTTCCGGAATCTGTTCTGCCTTTTCTGCTGCGGGAGTGCCGCTTCTCTTTGAATAGAGGAAAGTAAAGGCTGTATCATAACCACATCTGGAAACTACATCCAGGGTTTCCTGGAAATCTTCTTCTGTTTCTCCCGGGAAACCTACAATGATATCTGTAGTAAGAGAAATATCCGGTATCGCTGTACGAATCTTGTCCACCAGATTCAGATATTTTTCTTTATCGTAGCGGCGGTTCATCTCTTTCAGTACACGGCTGCTTCCTGACTGAAGAGGCAGATGAAGATGATGGCAGATCTTTTTGCTGTTTGCCATAGTTTCAATCAGCTCATCAGAAAGATCCTTTGGATGAGAAGTCATAAAACGGATACGTTTCAGGCCTTCTACCTTTTCCAGCATCTGAAGAAGCTGACTAAAAGTCACCGGTTCTTCCAGAGTCTTACCGTAAGAGTTTACATTCTGCCCAAGAAGCATCACTTCAGAAACACCATCTGCAACTAGACGTTCCACTTCTTTTACAATAGCCTCCGGCTGGCGGCTTCTCTCACGTCCTCTTACATAAGGAACGATACAGTAACTACAGAAGTTGTTGCAGCCAAACATGATATTTACACCAGATTTAAAGGTATAGTTTCGTTCTGTAGGAAGATCCTCCACGATCTGATCTGTACCTTCCCAGATATCTACTACCTGATGATCAGACTGAAGCATGTTGTAAAACAGTTCCGCATATTTAAAAATGTTATGGGTTCCAAATACAAGATTTACAAAAGGATAGGACTTTTTGATCTTGTCCACTACATGCTGCTCCTGCATCATACATCCAAAAAGAATGATCTTCATGTCCTTGTTGTGATCTTTCAGACTGTGAAGATGTCCCAGACGTCCATAAACCTTAAGATTGGCATTCTCACGAACCGTACAGGTATTGTAGATCACTACATCTGCTTCTTCGTTATCCTGTCTGTGATATCCGATCTCATCCATGATCCCGGCCACAGCTTCTGACTGCTTTTCATTCATCTGACATCCAAAAGTGGTGAGACAGTAAGTAAGGGGTCTCCCCAGAAGATTGGATTTCTGATCTGTAAGTGTTCTGGCAAGCTCTATAAATTCTTTCTGACGGGCAGTTTCATCTATTTCTCTGTTCTTTTCTGTTTCTATTATCATATGATATTAACTCCTTTGCTATCTGCAAATAACCGATTTCATTTTTCTGTAATAATGCTGCTACTCTGCGGACACCTGTTGTTTCCTATGTTTGGCGCAACACTAATCATTATCATACAGGAAATCACATCTTCTGTCAAAGTGAAAAGGCAAATTCCAGAGGTAATGTATGTATTTCCCGGAACTGTGCCTCCTGATTCTCTTCTGTGATTTCTCTTACCACCGGCAATTCAATACGAAATGAAGGTTGTCTGATAATTTCTGTATAAAACTGCTCCGGAGATCCACCTCCGGAAGAACTTCTTCTCCTGGCTGTGTCAGTCTGATATTTTTCCATAGAGAAATCACCCATTTTCTGCAAATGGCGGGCAAGACGGTGGCTTTTCTGATTTTCCAAAAGTTTCTGAGACTGTTTGAAATATACGATCTTTTTGCCGGAATGACAAAATGACAGAAGCCCCCTTCCTCTGTATTCCTGAAAAATACGAACCAGGGCTTTTGTCTCATTTTCACTGGCAGGCTGCTGAGAAATCCTGTTTCTTCTGTAATAACTGGTAGGAAAATTTTTCCCCAGATCAATGCCTCTTCCATTACCACCAAACTCCTTACAGGGGATCTGACCCATACGGAGCATCTGCCGGTAAATAGGATTCCTGATTACAAAATAATCTTTTTTATATATTTCGTAACCATCTGGGTTCAGTATGGGAATAAAGCAGAAACGCCATTTTTTCAGCAGTTCACCTGCGTCATAGATCTCTTCCAGTTTCCAGTTGCATTCCCAGGCTCTTGCGTATTCCCAGATCATTTCCAGAAGCAGTACCGGCATCAGTCTGTCATACCCGTAAATCCCGGAAACACAGAAAATACAGTCTTCTCCCTGCCCCATTTCCACCATGGGGATCATCCGGTCGTCATGGCTCTTGCCGATCACCCGGAACTGTATCAGTTCACTGTACCGTCTGGCTGTTTCCCACATGTCAAAATATATTTTTTCATAATCATATACCGCTGTATCCATTTTCTTTTCCTCCTGTTCTGTGGATATTCCTGGTATAAAATATATGAAAAGAGACAGATCAAAAGACCTGTCTCTTAAAAATAGTTGCCGGTATTAAGAATTTTACTGACAATTATAAATCTTCTTTTTTACGTTTACGGATCAGTACATATCCACCTGCAAGAAGAGAAAGTGCCATCAGCGCAGACATGGTACCAATCGGAGATTCATCTGCTGTGGATACTGCAGACTTGCTGCTGGAACTGCTGTCCTGAGCTGCTGCTGTAGCTGTCAGTTCTGCATCTGTTCCACTTTCGCCGCTGCCGGTACCGTCACCATCTCCTGGTGTGGTTGTAACGCCGTTCTGTCTCTTCCAGTTGTTCAGATCATCTTCTGTGATCTCAGCTGCCTTGAACTGTACAGTCTTGTATTCAATATCCCCAGGAATCCATTCAGAACCGTTATATCTGTATTTCTGGAAGAAGATGTACATATTGTAGGTGGATGCATCGGTAATACCCTTGGCAGAACCGATCTTCCAGCTCTTGTTCTTCTGAGCATCTGTAGGAGTCTTGGAGGTACTCCAGTAAAGAGGCACATACTTCTCGTCTCCTGTTACAGGATTAGTGATCTCAGTACCTGCGCCTGTTACAGAAAATTCATAGAATACACCCGGATAGAATTTCATAGCTTCCTCAAGGCCGGAAACTTTGCAGTCATTTATTGTATGTGGATACGGATCTCTTGTATCAGTGCTCTTACCAGGACGCTTGTCTGTGGAAATCGGAATCTTGGAATACTTCATAGTTCCATCGTTCATCCTGAAGTATACCCAGATCTGGAAATCGTTGCCATCCGGGATTTTCTTTACAGTAAGCTGTTTCTTTTCATTAGCAGAAACCTTGGTCTTGGCTTTGCTTGCATCGTATGCTGCTTTTGCTTCTGCTGATGTTGTAGTTGATTTGGTTACAGCATAATAATAATGGAATGGATGATTGGCAGCAAGCTTAAACTGTACTGTATTGTGGTCTGTCCATGTTACACCGCTGATGGTTGGCAGGAAAAGGACTTCCTTTTCACAGCTTACAGAACCGTCCGGCCACTGGAAATATACCCAGAGATCTGTGGTCTTGTCATAATTATCAAAAGTTACAGATGTCTTTGTATCTTTTTTCGCTTTGTTTATAGCTTTTTTCTTATCGAACTTGGACAATACTGTTTTTTCGCTCTCTCCGATTGGAAATGCAGCAACATAATAAGTAAAATCTTCTGTTCCTTTGATATTAAAAGTTACTTTCTTTGTTGAAGAATCATATTTTGGAACTCCAACTTCTCCTGTTCCGGGCTTCTTCGGATCCTCCGGCTTAGAGGAATTTTTCTTTGTGAGAACTGCTGTTTTACCATCAGAGGAAACAGTTACTGGATCAAATTCATCACTGGCAGCATCATATACCATGAACTTAACTGCTGCAGCAAACTGAGTAGCATCTACAAGATCAGTTTCTCCATCTTTACCAATCTTGACAACGGTTACAGATTTTCCTGCTTCCGGAATTGTGGCAAGTGAGAAGTTCAGTTTGGCACTGTCAGCTACTGTACCCATAACTACCATAGTTGGATCTGAACCATCCAGATACAGGTTGGCTGTAGCATCTTTTTCGCCTTTATTGTCAGTGATCTGGATATCGCCCTGTACACCTACAGATGCGTCACTGTAAACGCCGCCCCTAGAACCGGTGTTTCCTGTAATTGTACCGCCAGCCAGTAAAAGAGATCCTCCATTGTTTGTAATGGCGCCACCATTATCTAAAGTTTTATTGCCAGATAAAGTAACACCTGTAAACATTCCGAAAATACCATTGTCACTTACGGATACAAGTGTACTCAGCCCATCTGTTTCAGCACCTTTTACAGTAAAAGTTGCACCATCAGTTGCCTTCAGCTGAAGTTCACTCTGGTCACCTTCACTGTTCTTTCCAGATACACTGAAAATGCTGCCTGTAAGTACATCTGCTCTGGTGAATATTACATCGGGAGATGTTGCATTAATACATACTTTACATCCCTCTTTAATCTCAATGGTTTTATCGATTGTCTGAGGTTTACTTACATTAATAACAGTAGCTTTTAAGTTGCCATTTTCATCTTTTTCCGGATTGGACTTCACATATTCAACTGCATCTTTCAGAGTAGCAAATTTCTGCTCTCCGATGGTAATTCCGCTGTCTTCTTCTGTTTCAGTGCCTGCATCTTCCTGTGCTTCCTCTGTAGCCACAGGTTCTTCTGCCGGCTCTGTATTCTGCGGTTCTGCCGGTGCCTCTGTTGCAGGTGCTTCTGTAGGCTCTGCAGGTGCTTCTGTAGGTTCTGCAGGTGCTTCTGTTTCTGCTGGTTCTGAAGGTTCCTCTGTAGTATCCTCTCCGGCATCTACTGCCGGGCTGCCCTCTTCACTTGTAGCTTCCACACCGTTTTCTGCTGCCCATACTGTTCCCGGAACAGATCCGGTCACCAGTGCACCAGTCAGTGCTATCATAAATAACTGTTTTCGTCTCAATTTATTAAATCCTCCTATTGTCTGTAAACAATAACTAACTAACGCTTATTATACACATGGTCATGGTGATTGTCAAACGCTAGGGGCGAACCTGACCATTCCCATAAATGATATATTTTGTGGTGGTAAGAGCAAGGAGACCCATAGGTCCTCTGGCATGGAGCTTCTGGGTGCTGATACCAATCTCGGCACCATATCCAAACTCAAATCCATCTGTAAATCTGGTAGAAGCATTTACATATACAGCTGCCGCATCGACTTCATCCAGGAATTTCTGGGCATTGGTGTAATCGTTGGTGATGATTGCCTCAGAATGTCCTGTATTATAACGATTGATATGTGCAATTGCCTCGTCTACAGAATACACTACTTTAATAGAGAGTATGTAATCCAGATATTCCGTTCCCCAGTCTTCTTCTGTGGCAGGTACTGCTCCCGGCATCAGATCCATAGCTTCCTGATCTGCTCTCATTTCTACATTCTTTGTTTTCAGTCTCTCTGCAAGTACCGGAAGAAGGGCATCTTTGACAGATTCATGAACAAGAAGAGATTCGCAGGCATTGCAGACGCCAACTCTCTGAGTCTTGGCATTCATGATAATATCTGCTGCCATCTGAAGATCTGCGGTTTTGTCTACATAAATATGACAGTTGCCTGTACCGGTCTCGATCACAGGAATGGTGCTCTGATTTACCACTGCTTTGATAAGTCCTCTGCCGCCTCTTGGAATCAGCACATCTACATATTCATTCATTTTCATGAATTCTGCTGCTGTTTCCCTGGAAGTATCCTGGATCAGCTGAATGGCATCTGGAGTGACACCTTCTAAAACAAGCGTTTCTCTGATACATTCTACAATGGCTTCATTGGAATGAATGGCATCACTGCCGCCTTTCAGGATCACTACATTTCCTGTCTTAAAGCAAAGTCCGAAAGCATCTGCAGTAACATTGGGACGTGCCTCATAAATAATACCAATTACACCCAGAGGAACTCTTTTCTGACCGATCAGAAGACCATTGGGACGTTTTTTCATTCCGGTAATTTCTCCAATAGGATCTTCCAGTGCTACCAGCTGTCTCAGACCTTCTGCCATTCCTTCAATCCTGTCACTGGTGAGAAGAAGTCTGTCTATCAGACCTTCCGGCATGTTGTTTTTCTTTCCATTGGAAACGTCTACGGCGTTTGCTTCAAGAAGTTTCTCTGAAGATTCTACCAGGTGGTCTGCCACTGCTGCAAGAACCCTGTTTTTCTGATTAGTAGAAATAGTACGAAGTGTATTCTCTGCTTCTTTTGCATTTTTGCCAAGCTGTAAAAGCATTTCGTTCAATTGACTGTTCCTCCTTCACTGCTGTATAAATTCGTTACTGTCTCAGTTCACATCTGTTCAAGAATGCCTCTGCATTCTTGCTGCGAGATGCGCGTCATGCAATGCATGACATACTTCTTCTGCGCATCTCTGCAATCCTGCCGGAGGCTATATCAGATGGAGGATTGACTCCCACCACTGATACTGATTTGTTACTCGCCACCTACAGAGGTGGGAGTCATCTCACATCTGATATACCTTTGATTCTGTCACAATAAGCTGCGGTGAAATATCTGTAGGCTCTGTAGGTACTTCCGGAAGGATCTGGAAGTCAAAAGCCACTGCAACTCTGGTTACCTGAGGATGCTTTTCAAGGAAACGGTCATAAAAACCGCCTCCATATCCTACCCGGTGGTTGTCCTTGTCAAAAGCCACTCCCGGCATTACCATCATGGCTTCTTCCCACTGCACGATTTCTCCTCTTGCAGGCTCCGGGATACCGAAGTAGCCCTTCTCCAGTTGTGAAAAATCAGTCAGCTTATAAAAGACCATATCCTGTCCCACTACTTTCGGAACTGCGACTTCTTTGCCGGCTTTCCAGGCTGCTTCAATGATAAACCCTGTCATTACTTCATGGTTATAATCTGCATAAGCCAGGATTCTCTGTGCATTCTGAAATTCCGGAAGTGTTTCCAGTCTTTCTGTGATCTTTTTGCTCATTTCTTCGATCTGCTGATCTGTGTAAGTTTTACGTGCTGCAAAAATCTGTTTTCTAATGACCTTTTTTTCTTCCATATTTTTCTCCCAGATTTGTGATAGTTCCATCTTTTTCTTTGATGCTCACGTTATTTAACTGTGCTCTCAAGTTGTTACGTACAGAAGCAAGATATTCCTGTCTCAGTTCTGCCTGCTCTTTCTTTTCTTCTTCTGTAAGCCCTACGCTTTTGGCTTTGTGAGCCAGCGTGTTGATTCTGTCTATCTTGATGTTATCCATAAAACTGCCTTTCTTATAATAATTTCTCAATATAATCAATCAGATAAAATTCTTCTTTTTTGTCTCCTACAAAGAGGGTTCCATAATTACGCCCTTCTATAATCTTGTGGATCACATGAAAATCCTTTCCGTTGGCAATGATCATATCCGTTCCTGCTGATGTGGCAATGGTGGCAGCAGTAAGCTTGGTAGCCATGCCGCCGGTGCCCACCTTGCTCTTTGGCCCTTTGCCCATGCTGAGAAGCCTGTCATCCAGTTTCTCTACGGTATCAATAAATTCCGCATCCGGATTGGTATTGGGATCGTCTGTAAACAGACCGTCAATATCGGAAAGAAGGATCAGGATATCTGCTCCGATCAGACCTGCGATCACTGCGGAAAGGGTATCATTATCACCAAAAGAATCCAGCATCTCCAGCTCATAACTGGAAATGGAGTCGTTTTCATTTACGATAGGGATGGCTCCCATTTCCAGAAGTTCTTCAAAAGTATTTCTGGCATGTCTTCTATTCAGATTATTGACCATTGTGTTCTTGGTCATAAGAATCTGTGCAGCAACCTGATTATACTCCGCAAAAAGCTTCTGATAGATCATCATGAGTCTTGCCTGTCCTACTGCGGAACATGCCTGTTTTTTCTTCAGTTCTGTAGGTTTCTCATGAAGTCCGAAAGCAGAAGCTCCCACTGCTACTGCACCGGATGTTACCAGTACCACATCTTTGCCCTGATTATGAAGATCACTTAATTCTCTTACCAGTACTTCCAGTTTCCGCAGATCCAGTTTGTTGGTTTCTTTATGGATCAGAGAGGAAGAACCTACTTTGATCACAATTCGTTTCTTGTCTTTCAGCTGTTCTCTGTAATTCATTGTCTTTCTGCTCCCTGTTATCTGGTGATTCCCAATTCTTCCAATGCTTTCGCCTGTTTTGCTTCCATAACGGCAGCTTCTTCTGGTTCCATATGGTCATATCCCAGAAGATGAAGCATACTGTGTGCAAAAAGGAAACTGAACTCCCGTTCTACACTGTGCCCATATTCTTCTGCCTGTGCATAAACCTTTTCTACAGAGATCATTACATCACCCAGAATCAATTCATCGGTATCCAGATCAAAGAACTCATCTTTATCCTTTACGATCGAATAATCTGCAGGTGTTTCAAAAGGAATCATAGGGAAAGATAAAACATCTGTAGGAGCTCCGATGGAACGGAACTGCTGATTTATTTTTTTGATCTCTTCATTATCAGTGATCACCAGATTCACACTCACATCATAAGGACAGTTCTCCGATTCCAGAATGTGCGCTGCAACCTTCTGTGCAAGTGCCTCGTATGGGATATTCAGTTCTTTATCTGTATCATAATCTATCAGAATGGTCATTCTCTTTTCCTCCTGCCCTGACGAGCCGGTTTACGGTCCGGCTTCTGTTTCTTTTCGTAGTCTTCATAAGCCTGTACGATCTGCTGAACCAGTGGATGACGGACAACGTCTTTGCTGGTCAGTGTACAGAATCCAATATCATCTATCTTTTTAAGGACTTTTGCAGCCACATCCAGTCCGGATACTGCGTCTCTGGGAAGATCCTTCTGAGAAGCATCACCTGTAACTACCACTTTGGAGCCAAATCCGATACGTGTAAGGAACATCTTCATCTGTGCAGGTGTGGTGTTCTGTGCCTCGTCCAGGATAATAAAGGCATTATCCAGTGTCCGTCCTCGCATATATGCCAGAGGTGCCACTTCAATGAGCCCTCTTTCCATATTTTTGGCAAAACTGTCAGCTCCCATGATCTGATAAAGAGCATCGTACAAAGGTCGAAGATACG
Source organism: uncultured Blautia sp. (assembly GCA_900551715.1). Classification (GTDB taxonomy): domain Bacteria; phylum Bacillota; class Clostridia; order Lachnospirales; family Lachnospiraceae; genus Blautia_A. The sequence goes on from URXG01000036.1 coordinate 10,838, forward strand.
GATCTACCTTACTCTGAAGATCTCCCGGAAGAAATCCCAGCTTCTCTCCGGCCTCAATGGCAGGTCTGGTAAGAATGATCCTGCTGACCTCCTCATTACGGAAAGCAGTCACTGCCATTGCCATGGCAAGATAAGTCTTTCCTGTTCCGGCAGGTCCCACTCCAAATACGATCATCTTCTGACGGATCTGATCAACATATTCTTTCTGTCCAAGAGTCTTGGGCTTAATAGGTCTTCCCTGTATGGTATTGCAAATAAAATCTTTATCTATTTCTGTAAGTACCTGGTTCCGTTCTTCCATAGCCAGTGACAGTGCATAATTAACGTTCTGTCTGGTAATGGTGTTGCCCCTCTTTGCCAGCTCCACCAGTTCTTCCATCAGTTTTCTTGCCTGGCCGGCACTCTGCTCTGTTCCAAGTATCTTCAGCATCCCATCTCTGGATATCAGGGTCACATTCAGTGTCCGTTCGATAAGTTTCAGATGCTCATCAAACTGCCCGGAAATATTCCCCTCCAGATCAGCCGGAATCTGCATGTGCAACTCGATAATACTGTTAGTCATCCTCTGCTGTCCTTTCTGCCGGAACTTCCAGCCTTTCTACAGGGGATTCTGTTCCGGTTTTTTGTATAATTTCCAGAAAACCTTTACTGATACAGGTCTTATGGTCAATCTCTATTTTAACATTATTTGCAGATATTTGAACCCCCTTTTCCATTAATTTTTCTTCATAATTCTGAAGTTCCTGCCATGCTTTTGCTTTTACCTCTTCTTGAGAGTACTCTGTTTTCTCCTGTCTATATGGGTACAGGGTGATTTTCCCAAAGGATACCGGCAATTTGAAGGATTCTGTAAGATACACCGGAATAACTTCTGTTACTTTATGGAAATCTTCGCCTGTCTCTCTCGCCAGTTCCCAGTACCAGCTTCCGGCTTCCAGATAAAAACCTCTTTTTTCTTTTCCATCCAGGATTTCTTTCTTATATTCCAGAGGGATTTCTTTGTAATAAGACCGTCTGCTTTTTACATACACGTCTCCTTCTGCGTGGACATACTCATAACGGACTACTTCCTGAGAATCATTCTTGATTTCCAGACGTCCGGATATCAGCAGATCGCCTGGTTTGCAGCTGTCTCCCAGTTTCATCTGAGGTACCCCTTCTCTTGTGATCATTTTTACGATCACACCTTCTTTATCAGCTTCCAGATCACAGCTTTCTTTTTCTGAATCCTCTTCTTTTTCTACAAAAATTCCTTCCTGTATCTTCAGGCGCAGTCTGCTTCCTTCCAACTCCACAGATACCCAGGTAATGTCCGGATATTTTGCTCTCACTGCTGCTGCAATCTTGCTGCAGTTGATCCTGCTTCCTGCCATTCCATGGGTGATCCCCTGATCTTCCAGAAAAGACAGGATTTCCTTTGTGCTGTTTTTCACATTTCCTTCCACCTGAATATTCCAGATACGAGAGGAAAAGAACCACAGAAGACAGATGCAAAGCAGAATCCCCCCACAGAAATATTTTCTCTTTTTACTTTTTAATGCAAGAAAGGGAATTCCTTTTCTCCCCAGAATATGTATTTTCACTTTTGTTTTCCTGTGAATAGGACCAAGGCGAAAAAAATCTCCGGCGCAGATTGTTCCTTCCAGTATTTTTTCTTCCTGACACTTGAGATTCCGGATACAAATTCCTCTTTTGCCACAAAGATTAAGAAAACGTTCTGTCTGTTCTCCTTTTATCTGTATCCTGACAACGCCCTTCCACAGTTGTGGCAGTCTCTGTTCCATCTTATCTGCCCTCCCGGGGATCTAATATAATCTGGGTGATCTTTCCCTGGATCACCATTTCTTCCGAAGCATAACTTTGTATGCCAAGGCTTTTCCCTCGGATCACCAGTGGTCCATGAAAAGTAAGGATCACTATTTCTTCTTCTCTGTACCGGAGGATACTTCGATAATTTTCAATTCTTGCCTGATTCCTGCCGCTGACTGTGATCACCGCCTCTTTCAGTCCCAGATCCCGTGGCACTTCCAGAGCAGTTACGAAATTTTCTTTCCAGTTTTTTCTTTTTTTCATAAAAAAAGAAACCTCCGGCTTTTACATACAATGTATGTCAGAGATTTCTTTCTTATCACTTCACAGTTAATTTTGTTCCTGGTGATCCCTGTACAGAATCATAGAAAACCACAGAATTGTATTTCCTCCAAGATTATATTCCATCTGTTCTCTCTCTACAATCTCGTTCACTACCACCCCATGGCTTTCCAGACATGGATGCATCCTATCCGGATGACGGCATGGTCTTCCCTTGGGAAATTCACATTCCGCACAGATATCGCAGGATTCTGTAGAAAGAATAAAGATATCATAACCTTCTTCTTTCAAAAATTCTCCCAGTGTACTGGTCAGATCTTCATGGGCTTTTCTGGTGGAAAGCATTTCTTCCATATTCATGATGTCTGATACTTCTGCCACACTGGAAAAAAATACTGCTTTGTCGTATGCATGGATCCTTCGGGCACATTCATCAAGAGTTCCCACTGCCGGTGGACATGCCCATGTAGTATTATAACGTTCGCACTCCTGCTGACAGACGATCCTTACTCTGTCTTCCACAGAAATATCACTGCTGTCCAGAATACGATACTCAAATACCGGATACTGCGCGATAAATTCCTCGAATTTTGGTATGTTCAGTTCTACCGTCATCTGCGCCTCCATTAATCCAGAATGATCAGCGCCATAAAGACCAGATCCTCGTCTCCACTGTTTGTAAGACCATGTCCCATCCCATCAGGAGTAAAAGTCACATCCCCTGCTTTCACCATGCGGAGTGTACCATTGTCACTGTAGATTCCCTTTCCGGAAAGGATATAATAAGTTTCACTTTCGTTATGGTGTTCATGGTAACCAAGAGAACATCCCGGTTCCAGAGTAACCTCAGCATACATTCTGCACTTTCCGTTCAGCTGTTTTTCATCAAGAAGACGTTTGATCAGTGCATGACCTTCGCCGCCTGCCATATGTTCTACTCTTTCTGTTGTCATTTGCATATCCTCCTTATTTAATTCGATTGGTTGGTTATTTTCTATTACAAACCAGAGAGTTCCCTGTATTTGTCTTATTTGGCTTTTGTTTTACATGGGTTTTATTTGTGGTATGGTTCGTGATTCAGGATACGGTAGCCTCTGTAAATCTGTTCCAGAAGGATCATCTGCATCAGCTGATGAGGAAACGTCATTCTGGAAAAACTGAGCTTATAATCTGCCCTGTTCAGAACTGTCTGTCCAAGTCCCAGAGAACCGCCGATCACAAAGTCAATAGTGCTTTTACCTTCTACCCCAAGCTGTCCTATCTTATGAGATAACTCTACAGAATCCAGCATCTTACCATCAATGGCAAGTGCGATCACATAATCCTGATCACGGATATGCTTCATTAGACGGTCTGCTTCTGTATCTTTTATCTGCGTATTCAGTGCATCAGAAGCCTTATCCGGTGTTTTTTCATCCGGAACCTGACAGAATGTCAGCTTACAGTATCTGCTCAGTCGTTTGGCATACTCTCTGATACCATCGTTAAGATAAGATTCTTTGATCTTACCTACTGTTATGATCTTGATCTCCATTACAGAACCTCTTCTATATAATTCTGAAATTCTTCCATTGTCATCAGTACTTTACGGGGTTTAGTGCCCTCTTCCGGTCCTACTACCCCTGCATCACAGAGCTGATCCATAATCCTGGCTGCCCTGTTAAATCCAACCTTGAACATCCGCTGGAGCATGCCAATGGATGCTTTTTCTTTCTCAATGATAAATTTGCCAGCTTCTTCAAAATAGACATCTCTTTCTTCTCCCCGGTCTCCGCCACCTGCCAGAGTCACCGTATTCACCTGCTGTTCAATCTGGGTATTATACTGGGTAACCGGGTTCTTGTCTGCCAGAAATGCCACAATATCGCTTACTTCCTCATCGGACACAAAGGCACCCTGGATTCTGGCCGGCTCATGATAACTCTGCGGATAAAATAGCATGTCTCCCTTTCCAAGAAGCTTTTCTGCACCGTTTCTATCCAGAATTGTCCTGGAGTCTGTACCAGAAGAAACCGCAAAAGCCACCCTGGATGGCATATTTGCTTTGATCAGACCGGTAATAACATTTACAGAAGGACGCTGTGTGGCAATAATCAGATGGATACCAGCCGCCCTTGCCAACTGAGCCAGACGACAGATGGCATCTTCTACTTCTCCCGGTGCCACCATCATAAGGTCTGCCAGCTCATCTACAATAATTACGATCTGTGGAAGCTTCGGCGGACGCTCCTCTCCTTCCGGAATCCGCATATTTTCTACTTTACGGTTGTATTCCTGAAGATTACGCACAGAAAATTCCGCAAATGTATTATAGCGGTTCATCATTTCCGTTACAGCCCAATTCAGGGCACCGGCTGCCTTCTTTGGATCTGTAACAACCGGAATAAACAGATGTGGAATTCCATTATAGACACTAAGCTCTACAACTTTCGGGTCGATCATGATCAGTTTTACATCCTCTGGCGATGCCTTATAGAGAATACTGACGATCAGCGTATTAATGCAGACGGACTTACCGGAACCAGTAGCTCCGGCAATCAGAATATGGGGCATCTTGGCAATATCTGCCACTACCGGCTTACCCGCAATATCCTTACCAACTGCAAAAGAAAGTTTGGATTTGGCAGCCTGAAATTCCTGGGACTGAATGATATCCCGCAACATTACCGCCTGATTTTCTTTATTGGGAACCTCAATTCCCACTGCTGCCTTACCTGGTATAGGAGCTTCAATACGGATATCCGGTGTGGCAAGATTCAGTTTGATGTCATCTGCAAGGTTGGTGATCCGACTGACCTTAACTCCTTTTTCCAGCTGAAGTTCATATCTGGTAACTGTAGGGCCACAGCTGGCGTTGACAACTGTAGCCTTGACTCCGAAACTGTGAAGAGTATCCTGCAACTTCTGTGCAGTTTTCCGAAGATGTCCGTCTGAATCACCTTTGGAGCTGGCATCTCCTCTTTTCAGAAGTTTCAAAGGAGGAAAATGATATTCTTTTTTGACAGCTTCCGTCTGCTGGGTAATCTCTTTCTGGATGTTCTGAATACCGTTCTCAATCTCCTGTGGAGATGATTTTGGATTTCTCACAGGGCCTGAAGATACAGCAGGTTCTATGGGAGCTGTCTGTTCTGTTTTGAGCTCTGCTGAAGGAAGCCTCTCCTCCGGAAGTTCTTCATAATCCGGTTCTTCTGCCCTCTCTGCTGAAGGATCCTGCTGAATTTCCTCCCGAATATACTCCTGAACATCTTCATGAGCTTCTTCCTCAACATTCGTCTCTGATTCTTCTGTCTGATTATTTTCGTCGAACTGCTCCAGACCAGCCTCCATATAAGTTCCGGGCCGGGATCTCTGGATCTTGAACTCCAGTCTGCCTCTTCCCATATCTGCAGCTTCTACTGTGTAATCCAGTGTCTCCTCCGGAATTACTGATTCTGATTTTTCAGCAGCTTCTTCTGTACCGACATTTTCCATATCCGGTTCTTCTATAACAGCTTTCTGACAGAATTCACCATCCACTGCTTCTGTTGTACTATTTTCCGGATGAAAAGTATCCAGTTTCTGTACAGACTCCGATCCTTCCTGCTGAACTGGTGGCTCCAGCTTAGTTCCTTCAAGAAAACCGCCTGTACTTTCGCTGGTCATAGCTTCCTCCAGCTCTTTCATCCTCTCAGCCCTTCGCAGTTCTCTTCTTTGTCTCCGTTCCTGTTCTCGTAGTTCTTTGCGCATATCCCTCTCAGGCTGACCTTCCATGTACAGTTCATGACCGCCTCTGACCAGTTCACAGAGCATATCCCAGATCCGGAAAATAAATCCGAAAAATGACTTCTGCGTGATCAGAATCAGAGAGATCAGAAGAACAAGAAGAATGATCACATATCCTCCTGCTACACCAAAAGCTGATATTGTGGAAATACAGATTGCTCCGCCGATCACACCGCCACCTGTATGATACAGAGAAGACAATCTGTAATAATCCGCCAGTGTGGTACTGTTCATATATCCTTCCGTAAGAAGCTGTATCAGTCCACAGAGAAACAGTATAAATACCACTGCTGCAAGAGTTTTCTTGTAGGCCAGGTGACTGCCTCTGTTGGATACCAGAAATACTGCTCCTAAAAACAAAAATACCGGAAAAATATAGGCAAGAATCCCTGCAATGCCGAAAGAAACAGTGCTGATGGTATCGCCTACAATACCACCCATTCCAAGATTACTGATAATAAGAATAATGGAAGCCGCCAGGATCGTCAGCAGGATGATCTCTGTCTGAAATCCACTGGTAACTCCCTGCTCTGTTGTGTTTTTTGCTTTTCTGTTAGATTTACCGGAAGTGTTTTTTGTGGTTTTTTTTCTGCTGTTCGGTTTCTTTGTTGCTGCCATCCAGGCGTCCCTCCTAATTTGATAAATGTTGGAAAAATTCCCAACTATGATACCAGGGCTTTTGACCCTGGTATCATGTAAAATTCATAATAAGTACAAGCAGTCCTATTACAAAGCAATAAACTGCAAAATGACGAAATCTGCCCTTATGTACAATCTTCAGAAGTCCCCGGATAGTAAAGCATCCAACGATTCCTGAAATGATCATTCCCAATATGTAAGTAAATCCCAGTCCTACTGTCATATCAGCAGAGCCAAACTGTCCAAGTTCCATGATCAGTGCCCCTGCAATGGCAGGAACTGACATAATATAAGAGTATTTTACAGCAAAGCTGTAGCTGAATCCACTCATAAGACCTGCACTGATGGTCATCCCACTTCTGGAAAGCCCCGGAAATACAGCAAGCCCCTGACAGATCCCAATCCACATGGCATTGGAATAACTGGCATCCCTTGCAGTCTTTTTGCCACCTGCCCTGCTGAGGTCGATCACCAGAAGGATAATACCTGTGATCAGCATACCTGCTCCCGGAACAAGTTTGGATACCGCAGTCAGAGCTACCAGCCTGCGGGCTGTATAACCGATACAGACTGTAGGAATCATGGAAATCCATATAAGCACTGTAAACTTACGGTATGTGGTGTTTACAATTCTGGCGTAACGGAGATGGGAACCTGTCCGCTTGTTATGAATAAAAAGGCTGGCATTGCCAACAAGATCCATGAGAATATCCAGTGTCTCATAAAGAATATGACGGATATCCTTCTGAAATGTGAACAAAACCGCAGCCAGTGTCCCGAAATGGAGCATGGCTTCCAGAAGGACTCCCGGTCCATGATCCATTCCAAGAAAATTCTGAATTATGCATAAATGTCCAAAACTGCTTACAGGAAGGAATTCCGTGATACCCTGGATCACCGCAAGCAAGATCACATATAATACAATCATATTTATACCTATCTTTCCTGTCAAAAGACAACTGATCTTCGTTAGTATAACATATTTCAGAAAAACTTACAAGCGATACCGAACACCTGTACAGTATATCTTTTTGTACATGTTACTGTTCACAGGTAATATTCCGCGAGGTGTTTTGCTATGAATATGGCAAAATCCCGAGATTTTATCTGCAGTTTCCCGGCAATCTACTTCACAAAAAGAGCCCCGCAGTTTCCTGCAGAGCTCTTTTATGGTTATTGTATTGCTGTTTTATTGTAACAGATGCAATGGATATCAGTCATTCTGATGTGGCAGTCTTGCATCGATCATGTTCATCAGATGGTCTGTGCTGTGAAGCGGAGCTACGAAAGCAGCATCTTTAACTGCAACCAGTTTCGCATCTTTACAATCCAGAACACCACCTGAGATCTGTCCCATTTCTGCATAACGATAAACAGGAAGTTTATCATTCATGTCATCAGAGATATCTTCTACATCATCATATGGCATTTCGATCTCATATACATGAGCAAGTTCTGCAGCAACTTCCCAGTTGGAGAATACTACATCTTCTTCGATTGCCTGTTCTACCGGCTGAAGTCTGCGCTCTGTATTGGTAAAGGTACCATAAGTAGAAGCAAATCCTGTTCCAGGGATCACAACATCTGCAAGTTTGGCTGTCTCTGTCATATGAGTATCACAAACCATCAGGAATACAAGGTTCTTAAGAAGTTCTGTATCCGGATCCTCTCCAAATACCATAAGAGCCTTCACTCCTTCCAGTGCTTCTGCACCGGCTGTAATGCCCATATCTACAAGACCCTGGCTGTTATTCTTAGCTCTCAGCATCAGGATACCGTCACGAGCTTTTCCGATGTGGCCGGAAACAACAGCAATGTCAGACAGTAATTCGGCAGCTTCCACGCTTACTACGTTCTGCTGGAATACGATCATAGCTTTCTTTGCGTTTGCATAAAGCTCAGCAACTGCCTTTGCTTCCTCACATACAGTTGCACCATCAACAGAAGCCTTGAATGCATCGAAGCCTTCTTTGTCTGCACCCTTGCCCATCTCAACAAGAGCTTTTGCAACTGCCTTGAAGAATCCAAGGGAATTATCAGTAGTAACTGTCTTATAAACAAAGCTCATATGATCCTGTTCGTATCCTTCTGGATTAACAAGAACAACTTTTGCTCCGTTCTTTGCAGCCTGTTTCAGTTTCAGACGGATAACCTGATTTTCTTTTGCAACAAATCCTGCACAGAGGATTACTTCTGCAGAAAGGAGTTCATCAATAGTATTCGGAGATGCATCTACACCGAGAACATTCTTCAGACCGTTTTCTCTATGGTTAAAGCAAAGAGTTTTTGCACCGATCGCATCAGCAAAAGATTTGATCACAAATGCTTCTTCGTTTGTGTATCTGTCAGAAATTGCAACTGCAACTGCATCTTTGCCATATTTGGCTGCAAGTGCTTCGGCTTTCTTTGTAGTAAGTACAAATGCCTCATGATAATCAACTTCTGTAAGCTGACCATCTTTTCTTGCCATAGGATCGAGGATCTTGTCTTCCATAACAGCACAGTCAAATCCGAATTTACCACGTCCACAGAGGAGTCCTTTGTTTACAGCGCCCTCTCTGTCAGGCATAGCTTTTACAAGCATATCTCCGTATGTTTCCAGATGCATGGAACATCCAACAGAACAATAGGAGCAGGTAGTATCTGTAACGTCTGTATCCAGCGGAACAGATTTTTCCAGGGAAAGATTTTCCTGCAGAGCACCTGTCGGGCAGACACTTACACACTGACCACAGGAAATACATCCTGTCTCTGTCAGAGGCTGTTCCAGAGCCGGCATAACAACTGTGTCAAATCCTCGTTTTACAAGACCAAGTGCGCCAACACCCATAACTTCATCACAGGCACGAACACAAAGTCCACAGAGGATACACTTGTTAGGATCTCTCAGGATAAACGGATGCTCGTCGTGGAATTCCACCTCGTTGATATCTCCTGCAAAACGATCCGGATTAACTCCGTACATATTTGCATAAGCGATCAGTTTACATTCAAAGTAATCTTTACATCCACATTCCAGACAACGATGAGCTTCTTCTACAGCCTGCTCTTCGTCATAACCAAATACTACTTCTGTAAAGTTATCTTTTCTTTCTTCAGCATTGAGCTGTTCCATAGTCGGACGGCACATTCTCTCACGATCTTCGAAGGTAGCTGCTGTTACGTCCTTCTTGGTCACATAATAGTTTGGTTCGTATTTGATCTCTTCTCCGCGAAGATAAGCATCTACGATCAGGTAACTCTTCTTTGCATCTCCGATTGCTTCTACGGCGATGGAGATCTTGTCGTTACCACAGTCACCACCGGCAAATACGCCAGGGATTGCTGTCATAAAGGTATCCTTATCATAAACAAGTCCACCCTTACGTGTAAGCTCTGCGCCCTCGATGCCTTCTGCATTTACTCTCTGTCCAATTGCCAGAATCACAGTGTCAACATCGATGGTTTCTGTCTTGCCTTCTACCGGGATCGGAGCGCGACGTCCGGAAGCATCCGGCTCACCAAGTTCCATAACCTGAAGTACCATCTGACGGCAATGTCCGTTTTCGTCGGAAATAATCTCCAGCGGATTGGTCAGGTTCAGGAAGATTACGCCCTCTTCTTCTGCTTCTTCAATCTCAAGCATATCGGCAGGCATTTCATCCTTGGTTCTTCTGTAGATATTGTAAACCTTGTCTGCGCCAAGGCGAACTGCTGTACGGCAGGCATCCATGGCTGTATTACCACCACCAACAATGGCAACGTTTTTGCCAAGGTCGATTGTCTCATTACGAACAACTTTACGAAGGAAATCAATACCTCCGATGACACCCTCTGCGTCCTCGCCCTTGCAGCGAACGCCTGTAGATACCCATGCACCGATACCCACACAGACAGCATCATAATCTCTGCGGATCACGTCAAAGGAAATATCCTCGCCGATCTTTGTGTTTGTAACCATGGTTACGCCCATTTTTTCGAGAACTGCGATTTCTTCATCCAGTGTTTCCTTAGGAAGACGATATTCCGGAATACCATAGCGGAGCATACCACCAAGTTTTGGCATTGCCTCATAAATGGTAACGTCATGTCCAAGCTGACGAAGGAAGTATGCCATGGAGATACCGTAAGGTCCACCACCGATCACTGCTACGTTCTTTCCTGTGTCCGGTTCACAATCCGGAACAAAAGGATCTTCACCAAACTCATCTGTATCTGCAGCAAAACGTTTCAGATTGGCGATTGCGACAGGTTCATCAACCAGACCACGACGACATGCAGTCTCACATGGATGAGGACATACACGTCCGATGGCACCCGGAAGCGGGATGTTGTTTCTGATCAGTTCGATTGCTTCTTCAAACTGTCCATTGGCGATCAGTCCTACATAACCCTGGCAGTCTGTTCCTGCCGGACATGCCTGCATACATGGTGGACGACAGTCACCTTTGTGGTTGGAAAGAAGAAGTTCCAGATTTGTTTTTCTGGATTCAAGTACACGTTTGGTATTGGTATGGATGATCATATTCGGTGCAATTTCTGTTGCACAGGCTTTCCAGAGCTTCGGATTGCCTTCCATTTCTACCATACACAGACCACAGGCACCGTAGATCTCGGTTCTTTCATCATAACAAAGAGTAGGAATAAAAATATCGTTCTCTTTGCAGACTTCAAGAATGGTCTGTCCCGGAAGTCCGTAGACTTCTTTTCCATCGATATTTAATCTGTATTTATTCACAGTCTGCACCTCCTATTAAACTCTCTTTACTGCATTAAATTTACAGGATTCTTCACATTTACCACACTTGATACATACAGAAGGATTGATCTCATGCTGTTTTTTCTTTTCACCGCTGATCGCACCAACAGGGCAGTGTCTTGCACAGGCACCGCAGCCTTTACATGCATCTGTGATCTCATAGTGAATGAGAGCCTTACAGGATCTTGCAGTACATTTATGATTGTAAATATGATCTTCGTATTCATTGCGGAAATAGCGAATTGTAGTAAGAACCGGGTTCGGAGCTGTCTGACCAAGACCGCACATAGCACCGTCTTTGATCTTGCCTGCCAGTTCTTCCAGAAGTTCAATATCTCCGTCTCTTCCTTCGCCTCTGGTGATTCTTTCCAGAATCTCAAGCATTCTCTTGGTACCGATACGACAGTAGTTACATTTACCACAGGATTCTTTTTTGGTGAAATCCAGGAAGAAACGTGCCATATCTACCATACAGGTATCTTCGTCCATTACGATCATACCACCGGAACCAACGATAGCACCTGTTTTGTTGATATCTTCATATGTAACCGGAGTATCGATCAGCTGTGAAGGAATACATCCACCGGATGGTCCGCCCATCTGAACAGCTTTGAATTCTTTGTCGTTCTTGATACCGCCGCCAATATTGTAGATAACCTCACGAAGAGTCATTCCCATAGGTACTTCTACAAGACCGCCCTTCTTGATCTTACCTGCAAGAGCGAATACTTTGGAGCCCTTGGACTTCTCTGCACCTCTGTCAGCAAATGCCTGTCCACCGTTATTGATGATCCATGCAACGTTGGCATAAGTTTCTACGTTATTGATATTGGTAGGAAGTTTCCAGTATCCCTTCTGAGCCGGGAATGGAGGTTTCAGACGCGGCATACCACGTTCACCTTCCAGTGATGCGATAAGAGCTGTTTCTTCACCACATACAAATGCACCGGCACCAGCTTTAATGCGGATATCAAAATCAAATCCTGATCCGAAGATGTTTTTGCCGAGGAATCCTTTTTCTCTTGCCTGTTCCATGGCAATCTCCAGACGGGCAATAGCCAGAGGATATTCAGCACGACAGTAAATGATACCTTCTGTAGCACCTGCTGCAAATCCACCGATGGTCATACCTTCCAGAAGGGAATGTGGGTCACCTTCCAGGACGGAACGATCCATAAATGCACCCGGGTCACCTTCATCTGCATTACAGACCATGTATTTCTGAGCACCCTTGTTGGATTTGATGGCGTTCCATTTGAACCAGGTTGGGAAACCGGCGCCACCACGTCCACGAAGTCCGGAAATCTTGATCTCTTCGATAACCTGATCCGGTGTCATGGTAGTAACAACTTTCTTGACTGCCTCATATCCACCAACTGCGATATATTCATCAATCTTCTCAGGGTTGATCTGTCCACAGTTACGGAGAACGATTCTCTGCTGCTGGGAAAGAAATGCTTTGTCTTCTTCAGGGATCGCATATTTTTCTACTGGTTTACCACCGATCAGATGCTCATTTACGATCTCTTCTACTTTATCCGGTGTACATTTTACATATCTGGTCTCAAGCTCACCATTGTCATTATATACATCAACAATAGGCTCCAGATAACAAGTACCGATACATCCGGTCTTGTCGAGTGTTACATTTGTAAGATTCTTTTCGTCTATGATACGCTGGAACTCATTAGAAGTCTTTTTCGCTCCGGTAGCAATACCACAGCTGCCCTGTCCTACAACAACTTTCATATTTCTACCTCCTTCTATTCGTTCTTGGCTCTGTAATCATCAAGAATCTTCTTTACAGATGTCTTAGTAAGATTGCCAAAAGTTTCTTCTCCGTCTACAGTCTTGACCATCATAACAGGTGCCAGAGAACAGCATCCAAGACAGGCTACGTTGTTCAGAGTGAACAGACCGTCCTCCGTTGTCTCTCCGTCCTTGATTCCCAGATGTTCACAGACAGCTTCCTCGATCATATCAGAACCGTTTACATGACAGGCTGTACCTTTGCAGAGCATAATAAGGTATTTACCTACAGGCTGTAAACGGAACTGAGCGTAGAAAGTAGCTACTCCGTAGATTTTGGCAGGCATGATCCCGGTTCTTTCTGCGATGTAATTAATTGCATCCAGAGAAAGATAACCATAGATATCCTGTGTCTGCTGAAGAATGGTAATCAGGCTTCCAGGTACTTTCGCATACTTCTCAAGTACCGGAGCTAATTCAGCGAAGTCTGTGTTTCCGCTGTTCTGACATCCACATGCATTACTCATATGTTTTGTCCCTCCTGTAAAATTATTTTAAAACATAACTACTCATTCTTTGTCATTATAGCACAAAGGTCAGCATATTCAAAGAAAAAAGTAGTTTTATTAACAATATTTTTGTACAAAGGAGTTAGTTGCATGCATCTTTTTGTTCTATTAATTGGTACAATTTATCAAGGGCATCCCTGATCCCACCCACTTGATCAATGAGGCCTTCAGCCACTGTTTCTGCGCCTTCCAGCATGGTTCCTACGTCTTTTACAAGCTGTGTGGTATCCAGCATAAGCTCCTCCAGACGTCTCTGAGAAGTTTGTGAATGTTTTGACACGAATGTCGTAATTCTGTCTTGAATTTTTTCCATATTCCGGTAGGTCTGAGCCACCCCTATAAACATGCCGTTGCTCCTTACAGGATGGATCACCATGGTTGCAGATGGCACAATAAAAGAATAATCTGCAGATACCGCCATAGGCACTCCTATGGAGTGTCCTCCACCCAGAACCAGTGACACTGTAGGGATGCTCAAAGATGCGATCATTTCCGCTATGGCAAGTCCTGCCTCCACATCTCCCCCTACTGTATTCAACAGGATCAAAAGTCCTTCAATATCTTCATCGTCTTCGATCATGGCAAGTTTTGGCAAAACATGCTCATATTTGGTGGTCTTACTCTGGGAAGGTGCCGATTCATGCCCCTCCACTTCTCCGATAATGGTCAGAAGCTCCACTCTGTGTCTGGCAGGATTCTTATCCATCACCACCTGTCCCATTTCTGTGATCTGTTTATTTTGGGTCTCCTCTTTTTCCAGTTCTGATTCCTGTTTCTTTTCCTGCCCGGACTGTTCCGGTTCTTTGCTGTTTTCTGACAATCGAGTAGGAGAAAATTCCTCTTGATGAGGAATTTTCGACCTCTCACACCACC
>URXG01000037.1 GCA_900551715.1 uncultured Blautia sp.
GATCCCCGTATGGCAGCTATCAGTGATATATTTAGTAAATTTAAGGAGGTGTAACCTATGTCCATATGTCCAAAGAACAAATCATCTAAAGCTAGACGTGATAAAAGACGTGCAAACTGGAAAATGAGTGCTCCGAATCTGGTAAAATGCAGCAAATGCGGCGCCCTGATGATGCCTCACAGAGTTTGTAAAGCTTGCGGAAGCTACAACAAGAAAGAAATCGTGAAAGTTGAAGACTAATCACAAAATAAGAAACAGAATCCTTTTCGGGGTTCTGTTTTTTTATCAGATGTTATTGGGGAGGTAACTATGGAACAGAAGAATCAGATCACAGAAGGAGTAATCTGGAAGCAGCTGCTAATTTTCTTTTTTCCTATTGTGATAGGAACTTTCTTTCAGCAGATTTACAATACGGCCGACAGCATTATTGTCGGTCGTTTTGTAGGTAAAGAAGCACTTGCTGCTGTCGGTGGATCTGTAAATCAGATCGTAAATCTTATGGTGGAAGTTTTTGTAGGGCTTACTTCCGGTGCAGCAGTGATCGTTGCTCAATTTTATGGGGCAGGAGACAGAAAGAATCTTGACAGAACAATACATACTTCTTATGCTTTTGCACTGACAGTGGGGATTCTTACAGGACTTCTGGGAATCTTTGTCTCAGAGCCTGTTCTCCGCCTTATGAAAACACCGAAAGAACTTATGGCAGATTCTACGATCTATCTTCATATCTATTTTCTGGGAATTGTGTTTAATGTGGTATATAATATGGGAGCATCCATTCTTCGGGCAATGGGAGATTCCAGGCGGCCGCTGTATGTGCTGATGATCTCCTGCGGTATCAATATCCTTCTGGATATATTTCTTGTAGTTGTGCTGAAAATGGGAGTATCCGGAGCAGCTGTGGCTACTGTTTTCTGCCAGGGAATCAGTGCATGTTTTGTTACAGGGATGCTCATGGGCAGTCATACTTTTACACCACTGAAACTACAAAAGATCCGTTTTTTCAGCAGATCACTTATTTCTGTTCTGCGGATCGGCATACCGGCAGCTCTGGAAGCCGCCATGTACACCATTGCCAATCTGATCATTCAGATATTTGTCAATGAACTGGGAACAGATACTGTAGCAGCCTGGGGGACTTTGGGCAAAATAGATGCAGTATTCTGGATGGTGATCAATTCCTTTGGTATTGCCATTACTACTTTTGTAGGACAGAATTATGGTGCGGGAAAAACACAGCGAATGAGAAAAAGTGTCAGAATATGTCTTGTTATGTCCTATAGCGCGGCTTTTCTGGTAAGCGGGCTTCTGTATGCCTTTGCAAGACCACTGTACAGCCTGTTTACAACGGATAAAGGTGTGGTGCAGATTGGCGTTGACATGCTTCGCTTCCTTATGCCTTCCTATTTCCTGTATGTAGTAATCGGTATTTTCTCCGGTGCACTTCGGGGAGCTGGAAGAGTGGTGGTTCCCATGATCCTTACCTGCGGTGGCGTATGTCTGCTCCGTATTATATGGATGTTTGGTCTTGTTCCGGTCTATCCGGGAATCAAAACCATTATGCTCAGTTACCCTGTATCCTGGGGAATTACAGCAGTTTTGTTTATTATTTACTATATTAAAAAGTTTCCAAAAGTTCAAAAACAAGGAGAAGTAAGATGAACATTCTGAATCTTGAACATATCAGTAAAATATATGGTGATAAAGTAATCTTTGATGATATTTCTTATGGAATCCACCAGGGAGACAAAATTGGGATTATAGGAATTAACGGAACCGGGAAAACTACTTTCCTAAGGATTTTGGCGGGTCTGGAAGAAGCAGATGAGGGTCAGGTCATTACCCAGAATGGGCTTCGTATTACTTATCTTCCCCAGCATCCGCAGTTTCCGGAGGGAGCGACGGTTCTTTCTTATGTAACACAGGGACAGACAGATAAAAGCTGGAATCCGGAAACGGAGGCGCATATGGTCCTGAACAGACTGGGGATTACGAATCATGAAGAAGAGATTAGCTATCTTTCCGGAGGCCAGAAAAAAAGAGTAGCACTGGCAGCAGTACTTGCCAATCCTTCTGATGTGCTGATTCTGGATGAGCCTACCAACCACCTGGACAACGAAATGGCTTCCTGGCTGGAAGATTATCTGAACCGTTTTAAAGGGGTGGTGATCATGGTTACTCATGACCGCTATTTTCTGGATCGGGTTACCAACAAGATCCTGGAGATTAGCCATGGTAAACTTTACAGTTATGAGGCAGGCTATTCTGGTTTTCTGGAAATGAAAGCTGCCAGAGAGGAAATGGAACTGGCGTCCGAGCGGAAAAGACAGAGTATTCTCCGTATGGAAATCGAATGGGCCAAAAGAGGATGTCGTGCAAGAAGTACCAAACAACGTGCAAGACTGGATCGTCTTGAGACACTGAAAAACGGAGCCGCATCTGTACGGGATCAGACTGTGGAGATTGATTCTGTAGAGACTAGAATGGGCAAAAAGACCATTGAACTTCATCACATCTCCAAAAGTTTCGGGGATAAGATCTGTATCCGGGATTTTAATTATATTGTTCTGAAAAATCAGCGGCTGGGAATCATTGGTCCCAATGGCTGTGGCAAATCCACACTTCTTAAGATGATTGCAGGAGTTATGGAACCTGACAGTGGTGAAATAGAGATCGGTGATACCATCAAGATTGGATATTTTTCCCAGGAGATCCAGGATATGAACAGCAGCCAGAGGGTTATTGACTACATTAAAGATGTGGCAGAGTATATTCCTACAAAAGATGGACTTATCAGTGCATCCAAACTTCTGGAACAGTTTCTTTTTGATTCTTCCATGCAATATGCTCCTATCGAGAAGCTTTCCGGCGGGGAAAAGAAGCGCCTTTATCTTTTGAAAGTACTGGCAGCTGCACCGAATGTCCTTCTTCTTGACGAAATCACCAACGATATTGATATTCCTACTCTGACAATTCTGGAAGATTATCTGGACTCCTTTGCCGGGATTGTGATCGCAGTATCCCATGACCGTTATTTCCTGGATAATATTGCGGACCGTATTTTTGAATTTGACGGAAATGGCAATCTTACCCAGTATGAAGGCGGCTATACGGATTATCTGGAAGCAAAGAAACAAAGGGAAGGAATTAAAGAAAATGAGACTTCTTCTGCACCGTCATCCCATAAAAATACCGCCGGAGAAGAAAAGAGCAAAAAAGATTCCGTAAAAACATGGAAGCAGAACCGTCCCACCAAACTGAAATTTTCTTTTAAAGAACAGAGGGAATACGAGACTATAGATAACGATATTGCAGCACTGGAAGATAAGATATCTGCACTGGATCATGAAATTATGGCAAATGCCACCAATTCCGGAAAGCTTAATGAGCTTACCCAGGAAAAAGAACAGGCAGAAAAAGATCTGGAAGAAAAAATGGACCGTTGGGTATATCTCAATGACTTGGCAGAACAGATTGAAGCCCTGAATAAAAACTGAGAAAATTGTCTTTTCGAGGGATTCTATGAGAAGATACAAAGGTTTTCTGGAGTTTTTGTTGATTTTCCTGTAGTTCTTTAGTATGATAAAGTTCAGGATTTGTAAAATCGAATATGATTTTTTAGGTCAAAGTGTAAATTATATAAAAAGAGTATACAAAAACAGGTTAATGACAGATAGATGATGACAGGAGGTAAATTATGGCAGAATCAGTAAAAGTAGTTGTAGATGCCATGGGTGGTGATCTTGCACCTGTAGAACCGGTAAAAGCAGCTGTAGAAGCGGTAAAAGAACGATCGGACATCCAGGTGATCCTTACAGGTAAAGAAGATGTGATCCAGGCAGAACTTCATAAATATCAGGATTATCCAAAGGACAGGATACAGGTAGTACATGCGTCTGAGGTAATCGAGACAGCAGAGCCTCCTGTTTTTGCTATTCGCAAAAAAAAGGATTCCTCTATTGTAGTAGGGTTGAAACTGGTAAAAGAGCAGAAAGCAGATGCTTTTGTTTCCTCAGGAAGTACCGGAGCAGTGCTGGTTGGAGGTCAGGTTCTGGTAGGCAGAAGCAAAGGCGTAGAACGTCCGCCTCTTGCACCCCTGATTCCGACTATTGACGGAGTTTCTCTTTTGATTGACTGTGGTGCTAATGTAGATGCGAGGCCATCCCATCTGGTGCAGTTTGCCAAAATGGGTTCTATTTATATGGAACATGTTGTGGGAATCAAGAATCCCCGGGTTGCTATTGTAAATAACGGTGCAGAAGAAGAGAAGGGGAATGCACTGGTAAAAGAAACTTTTCCTCTTCTGAAAGAAGTAGAAGGTATCAACTTCATCGGCAGTATTGAAGCAAGAGACATTCCGGCAGGTTATGCGGATGTTGTAGTATGTGAAGCCTTTGTAGGAAATGTTATTCTGAAGCTTTATGAGGGTGTAGGCAGTGCTCTGGTGAAGAAGATCAAAGCAGGAATGATGAAAGATATGAGAAGCAAGATTGGAGCCCTTCTTGTGAAACCAGCCCTGAAGGAAACTCTGAAAGACTTTGATGCATCCGAATATGGCGGCGCACCGCTTCTGGGTCTGAAAGGTCTTGTAGTTAAGACACATGGAAGTGCCAAATCAAAAGAAATCCGTCATGCGATCTATCAGTGTGTACAGTTCAAACAGCAGAAGATCAATGAGAAGATTGCTGAACGTATCCAGCCGGTACATTTTGACGTACCGGAAAAAATCGTAAAAGAAAAACCAGAAAAAGAAGGAAAAGAATTATGACACAGATGGAAGAAGTGGAAAAAATCATTCATTATACATTCAAAAACAAGAAACTACTGAAACAGGCTCTCACCCACAGCTCCTACGCAAACGAAAAAAAACTTGGAAAACTGGGCTGCAATGAACGTCTGGAATTTCTGGGTGATGCAGTTCTGGAACTGATCAGCAGCGATTTTCTTTATAAACGCTTTGATCAGGTTCCGGAAGGTGAACTTACCAAAAAGAGAGCAAGCCTTGTATGTGAGCCAAGCCTTGCTTACTGTGCAAGACAGTTTGGACTGCCTGAATTCCTTCTCCTTGGAAAGGGAGAAAACATGACCGGTGGCAGAAACAGGGATTCTATTGTATCTGATGCTACAGAAGCATTGTTGGGTGCAATTTATCTTGACGGTGGTTTTGCTAACGCAAAAGAGTTCGTCCTGAAATTTATCCTGAATGATATTGAGCGCAAACAGCTCTTTTATGATAGCAAGACCATCCTGCAGGAAATGGTACAGGAAAATGGAATTCAGCCTATTGAATATGTGCTGACAGAAGAAAGCGGTCCTGACCATGACAAACAGTTTACTGTGGAAGTACACATTAATGGCGTGGCTGCAGGAAAGGGAACCGGACATACCAAAAAGGCAGCAGAACAGGCAGCTGCTTACCAGGCCATCCGCAAAGCTCAGAAAGATGCTTCACCGGAAATATCCGGCGAAAAATAAAACAGCAGGTGAAACATGTATTTAAAAAATATTGAAGTATATGGTTTCAAATCATTTGCACAGAAGATCAATTTTGAATTTCATAATGGAATTACAGGTATTGTAGGACCCAATGGAAGTGGCAAAAGTAACGTTGGTGATGCAGTTCGCTGGGTTCTGGGAGAACAGAGTGCCAAGCAGCTGCGTGGCGGTAATATGCAGGACGTTATTTTTTCCGGAACAGAAAACCGAAAACCTCTGAGTTTTGCTTCTGTGTCAATTACTCTGGACAATGGTGACCATAAACTTCCGGTAGACTTTAATGAAGTTACGGTTACCAGAAGACTGTATCGTTCCGGCGAAAGTGAATATCTGATCAACGGCAGTGGATGCAGACTGAAAGATATCCAAGAAATGTTTTATGATACCGGTATCGGAAAAGAAGGATATTCCATTATCGGACAGGGACAGATTGACAAAATTCTCAGCGGTAAACCGGAAGAGCGAAGAGAGTTGTTTGATGAAGCTGCCGGGATTGTTAAATTTAAACGAAGAAAAAACACCACTCTCAAAAAACTGGAAGAAGAAAAACAGAATCTTGTCCGGGTAACAGACATTCTCAGCGAACTTACCAAACAGCTGGAACCTCTGGAGAAACAATCTGAAACAGCAAGAGTTTATCTGGCAAAAAGGGATGAACTCAGGGAACTGGACGTGAACCTTTTTCTTTTGGAAAATGAAGAAAACGGAAAAAAATTAAAAGAACTGGAGCAAATTCTGAAACAGACCCAGAAAGAACTGGGTGAAGCACAGAATGCCTATGACCAGACCAAGGTAGAATACGAACGTCTGGAACAGGAACTGGAATCCTTAAATACCAGACTGGATGAACTGAAAGAACAGCAGCAAGAGAATGCTCTTCAGAAACAGCAGTATGAAAGTCAGAGACAGATCCTGGAAGAACAGATTCTTTCAGGCAGACAGAACTGTGAACATTACCAGTCACGTCTTTCTGTACTGAAAGATGAACTGGCACAGAGGGAGCAGCAGAAAGAAGAACTGACTGGACAGAAAAATGATTTGCATACCAGTCTGAAATCGATCACAGAGAAATTACATACAGAAGAGAAGCATCTGGAATTAATTACTGTCAATGTAGAAGAGTGCAGCAATGCTGTGGAGGAAGGCAAAAACGAGATTATCGAAATCCTGAACAGTCGTGCCACAACCAAGGGTAAAGCACAGCGTTTTGATGCCATGATGGAACAACTGGATATTCGTAAGGCAGAGATCAGTCAGAAGATTCTCCGACTGAAAAGTGAAGAAGCAGAACTTGCAGAAGAAAAAAATAAAATTTCCTTGAAATTTAATAAGATTTCTGATGTGATCCAGTCTATGAATGACGAATGTGTTCGACTGGAAAAAGAGATTTATGAGATTCAGGATCAGCTGAAAAAACAGAATTCCCAGATGGAGATCGGTCAGACTGCTTATCACAGAGAAGCATCCCGTCTGGAATCTCTCAAAAACATCACGGAACGTTATGACGGATATGGCAACAGTATCCGGCGTGTTATGGAACAGAAATCCCGGGAACCTGGTATCCGGGGCGTAGTGGCTGATATCATTCATGTTGATAAAGACTACGAAATTGCCATTGAGACAGCACTGGGAGGCAGCATCCAGAATATTGTCACCGATAATGAACAGACTGCCAAAAAAATGATCGAATTTCTGAAAAAGAACCGATATGGCAGGGCCACATTCCTTCCACTTTCCAATATGAGTGCCAGAGGAGGGATTTCCCAGAAAGAGGTTTTGAGAGAACCTGGTGTCATTGGTACAGCCAACACACTGGTACAGGCAGATCCGGAATATGCAGGACTTGTTCAGTATCTTTTGGGAAGAGTTCTGGTAGTGGATCATATTGACCACGCCATTGCCATTGGCAAAAAATACAGACATAGCCTCCGGATGGTTACCGTTGAAGGAGAATCTCTGAATCCTGGCGGTTCCATGACCGGTGGTGCCTTCCGAAATAACAGCAATCTTCTGGGAAGACGAAGAGAGATTGAAGAACTGGAAAGAAGTGTGAGACAGCTGAAAAAAGAGCTGGAAGAAATGCAGCATTCTATTTCAGAGAACCGGAGCAGACGTAATGTGCTGCGGGATACGATCGCAGATATCCAGGAAAAACTTCGTCAGCAGTATATTGCACAGAACACCGCCAAGGTGAATCTGGAACAGCTGGAAGAAAAAGAAAAAGAAATCCAGAGAAGTTATCTCAACATTGACAGGGATCAGGCAGCTCTTCGCCAGCAGGTAGGTGAGATCAGGGAGGACCATTCTTCCATTGCCAGAGAGTTGGAAGCATCCCAGAGAGATGAAAAAGAGCTGGAGACTTTTATTGATACCAAACAAAAAGAACTGGAAGAGTGGAAAGAAGAAGAAGCATCCCAGATCAAGGAACTGGAACAGATTCGTCTGGAAAAATCCACACTGGAACAGCAGCAGAACTTCCTTCAGGAAAATCTGGACCGTCTTATGTCTGAGACAGACAGTTTTCATAAAGAAGCAGAAGAATTAAGAGAAAATCTTCTGAATAGTAAAGAAGAGATCCATGAGAAAGAGCAGGGAATCCAGAGTCTGAAAGATGCTTCCGGTGAATGTGCAAAACTGGAAGAACAGCTTAAGGAGAGAAGAGAAAACTGTCAGAAAGAAAAAGAAGAAAAGACAGTAAGTCACAAGTCTTTTTTTGAAAAAAGGGATCATCTTTCCGAAAAAACAACTCTTCTGGACAAAGAATGTTACCGTCTGAAAAACCAGACAGAAAAACTGGAAGAACAGAGGGAGAGCCAGATCAGTTATATGTGGGAGGAATACGAGATTACTCCCAATAATGCACTTTCCTACAGAAATGAGACAATGACTGACAGCCTGGTGATCCGTCAGGATGTAAGCCGGATCAAAGATGAAATCCGCAAACTGGGAGCTGTCAATGTAAATGCTATTGAAGATTATAAAGAACTACTGGAAAGATATACTTTTCTTTCCGGTCAGTATGAAGATATTGTTACAGCTGAAAAGACTCTGGAAGGTATCATACTGGAACTGGACGAAGGAATGCGAAAACAGTTCACCGAAAAATTCCAGGATATCCAGAGAGAATTTGACAGAGCATTCAAGGAACTTTTCGGTGGTGGAAAGGGCACTCTGGAACTGGCAGAAGATGAAGATATACTGGAAGCTGGAATTCGCATTATCTCACAGCCTCCAGGTAAGAAGCTTCAGAATATGATGCAGCTGTCAGGTGGGGAGAAGGCACTGACTGCCATTGCACTTCTTTTTGCCATCCAGAATCTTAAGCCATCCCCATTTTGTCTTCTTGACGAGATTGAGGCTGCACTGGATGACTCTAACGTAGGTCGTTTTGCTTCTTATCTCCAGAAGTTGACGAAGAATACACAATTTATTATAATAACCCATAGACGTGGTACTATGAATGCTGCGGACAGGTTATACGGAATCACCATGCAGGAAAAGGGTGTATCCACCTTGGTTTCTGTAGATCTGGTAGAAAATCAGTTAACCAAATAACGAGGAGGAACGAATATGGCCGAAGAAAAAAAGGGCTTTTTTAAGCGGCTGGTCAGTGGTCTGACAAAAACAAGGGACAACATTGTTGCTGGATTTGATTCTATTTTCAGTGGTTATTCCAGCATTGATGAAGATTTTTACGAAGAACTGGAAGAGATTCTCATTATGGGAGATATTGGAATCAATGCAACATCTGCAATCCTTGAGAACCTCAAACAGCAGGTATCCCAGCAGCACATCAAAAATCCAATGGAATGCAAACAGCTTCTGATCAACAGCATCAAAGATCAGATGCGTGTAGACAGTACAGAATATGAATTTGAAAACAGAAAATCCGTAGTCCTTGTTATTGGGGTCAACGGAGTAGGCAAGACTACCTCTGTAGGTAAACTTGCAGGCAAACTCAAAGATCAGGATAAGAAAGTTGTTCTTGCAGCAGCGGATACTTTTCGTGCAGCAGCAGGAGAGCAGCTGGCTCAGTGGGCTGCCCGCGCAGGTGTGGATATGATCGGTGGACAGCCGGGGGCAGATCCTGCAGCTATTGTATATGACGCAGTGGCAGCAGCCAAAGCAAGAAATGCAGATGTTCTTCTGTGCGATACAGCAGGACGTCTTCATAATAAAAAGAATCTTATGGAAGAACTTCGTAAGATATACAGGATCCTGGAAAAAGAATATCCGGAAGCTTACCTGGAAACTCTGGTAGTTCTGGATGGAACAACAGGACAGAATGCACTGGCTCAAGCCAAACAGTTTTCAGAAGTTGCCGATGTTACCGGCATTATCCTGACCAAACTGGACGGTACAGCCAAAGGCGGTATTGCAGTTGCAATACAGTCAGAACTTGATATTCCTGTTAAATATATCGGCGTAGGAGAAACCATAGACGATCTGCAGAAATTCGATGCAGACGCCTTTGTAAATGCACTGTTTGATATTGACAAGAATGAAACAAACACAGAAGAATAAACAGGAGGACCAGAAACATGCTGACATTAGAGAGCTTTGAACAGGCGTCTGAAATCGTAAAACAGGTAACTCAGGAAACAAAACTGATCAAGAGCAGTTATTTTTCAGAACTTACCGGAAACAAAGTCTATCTAAAACCGGAAAACATGCAGCGTACGGGTGCATACAAAGTACGTGGTGCCTATTACAAGATCAGCACCCTTACAGAAGAAGAAAGAGCAAAGGGACTGATCGCAGCTTCCGCAGGTAACCACGCACAGGGTGTTGCCTATGCGGCCCACAAATTTGGCGCAAAAGCAGTGATCGTTATGCCTACTACCACACCTCTGATTAAGGTTGAAAGAACCAAGAGTTATGGTGCGGAAGTAATTCTCAAGGGAGACGTTTATGATGAGGCCTGTGCTTATGCACTGGAACTTGCAGAAAAAGAAGGATATACCTTTATTCATCCTTTTGATGATCCGGCTGTTGCAACCGGTCAGGGTACAATTGCAATGGAGATCGTACAGGAACTTCCTCTTGTAGATTATATTCTGGTACCGATCGGTGGTGGCGGTCTGGCTACAGGTGTTTCTACTCTTGCCAAACTTCTGAACCCACATATCAAAGTCATCGGTGTAGAACCCTCCGGAGCAGCCTGCATGAAGGCTTCTCTTGAAAAGGGAGAGGTTGTTACACTTCCTCATGTAAATACTATTGCCGATGGTACAGCAGTACAGACTCCGGGAGAGCATATCTTCCCATACCTTCAGGAGAACCTGGATGATGTGATCACAATCGATGATGATGAGCTGATCGTGGCTTTCCTTGATATGGTAGAAAACCACAAAATGATTGTTGAGAACTCAGGTCTTCTGACAGTAGCAGCTCTCCGTCATCTGAATTTCACCGGCAAAAAAGTAGTTTCTATCCTCAGTGGCGGAAACATGGATGTGATCACCATGTCCTCTGTAGTACAACATGGTCTGATCCAGAGGGACCGTATCTTTACTGTTTCTGTACTGATCCCGGACAAACCGGGTGAACTGGTACGTGTTGCTTCTATTATCGCAGAGAACCAGGGTAACGTTATCAAACTGGATCATAACCAGTTTGTCAGCACAAACCGCTATGCAGCAGTAGAACTTAAAGTTACACTGGAAGCTTATGGAACAGATCATAAGAATAAGATCGTTCATGCTCTGGAAGAAGCAGGCTGCAGACCAAAAGTAATTCGCGCAAGTCTCTGATCCATATAATTACAGATCCGCCTGAAATATTCAGGCGGATTTATTAAACTGAAAAAGGAGGTAATCTAATGGTTTTAGAAGAATATCAGAAAGCATATAGAATGGGAAAAAAAGATTACCAGGCAAGAATGTCAAGAGGTGAAATACCTACCTTACCGGTACTGGATGAAATTCTTCCCAAGGGAAATTATTCCGAAGTTCCCCTGGGACTGGTACAGATTCCCATTGATCAGATCGTGGGAACCAAAAGTGATGGAAGAAGTGGTGCATTTGCCGGTAACTTTATGCCTGTATTAAAAATGGATACAGAATTTGCTTTTAAGTGGAATTCACTGAGTCTCATTCATCTGAATGAAGGTATTCGGGATCCTATCAAAGCGTACGAATACATGAATAAGTTTTATGTACAAGAAGGTAATAAGCGAGTCAGTGTGCTGAAATTTTATGGAGCAGTATCCATTCCCGGATATGTAACCAGAATCCTTCCTCCAAAGACAGAAGAAAAAGAAAATAAAATCTATTACGAATTTGTAGATTTTTATGCATTGTCACAAATAAATTATATATGGTTTTCCAGCCTGGGAAGTTTTGCAAAATTACAAACTGCGGTAGGCAAAAAGTCTGATGAAATATGGACAGATGAAGACCGTCTTATGTTCAGTTCTACTTATTTCAGATTTACCTGCGAATATGAAGCACTGGGTGGCAAAAAACTTTCCATTACTACAGGAGATGCTTTCCTTGCTTTTCTCATCATTTATGATTATAACGAAATATGCAATATCACTGTAAATGAACTGAAGATACTGGTTCAGAAAAGTTGGGAAGAATTTGAGCTTCTGGACCATGGACACAGGGTTGAACTGAAAATGACCCCTAATCAGGAAAAAACACCTTTACTGAACAGGCTTTTACCGATCAGTTCTCCAAAACTGAAAATTGCATTTCTCTATGCCAAAACACCAGGCACTTCTGCATGGACCTATGCCCATGAACTTGGAAGACTTCATCTGGAACAGACATTCCCGGAAGAAGTTACAACTATGTGTTATGAAAATCTCACTCAAGACCTGGCAGACAAAGCCATTGAGGATGCCATCAGAAAAGGATGCAATATTGTTTTTACCACAACTCCGGAATTTGTTCAGGCAAGCGTGCAGGCAGCCATTTCACATCCGGATGTACGGATTCTGAACTGCTCTCTGAATACTACTCACCGCTATATCCGTACTTATTATGCACGTATGCATGAAGCTAAATTCCTAATGGGTGCCATTGCAGGTGCCATGTCAGAGAACGGTCTTCTGGCGTATATTGCAGATTATC
Organism: uncultured Blautia sp.; assembly: GCA_900551715.1. Taxonomy (GTDB): domain Bacteria; phylum Bacillota; class Clostridia; order Lachnospirales; family Lachnospiraceae; genus Blautia_A. The sequence goes on from URXG01000037.1 coordinate 12,576, forward strand.
CCATTTTTGGCACCATTGCCAACATCAATGCCTTTGCTCTTGGAGCCAGAATGGTCAATCCCCGGGCAAAAGTTTATCTTGAATGGTCTACATTGAAGGACAGTGACCTGAAATCTGTTATGAACCAGCTTTTGCGAAAAGGCGTTTCCATTGTCTCCGGAAAGGATATGGTAATACCGGAAGAAGCATCCAGATATTTTGGCCTTTATCGTCTGGAAAACGGTGAACCCCGTAATCTTGCAATGCCATTATGGCACTGGGGCAAGTTCTATGAGCAGCTGATCCGTACGATCATGAACGGAACCTGGAAGTATGATGATAACAAAGAAGAAATGAAAGCAATCAATTACTGGTGGGGAATTTCTTCTGAAGTTGTAGATGTGATCTGTTCCCAGAATCTTCCTATTGGAACCAAAAGACTGGTAGATCTTCTGAAGGGAACCATTGGAAGAGGAGAATTTAATCCTTTTACAGGTATTCTTTATTCACAGAAAGGAATAATACAGTCTGATACCAAGGGAAGTCTCTCTTCAGAAGAGATTATTACTATGGACTGGCTTGCAGAAAACATCATCGGTTCCATTCCGACGCAACAGGAACTGAAAGATCAGGCAAAAGCAGTGACGTTACAGTCCGGAGTGGAAACCATATGAAGATACTTGCCATAGCAGATGTAGAATCAAAATATCTGTGGGATTACTTTGAAAAAAGTAAACTGGAGGGAATTGATCTGATCATATCCTGTGGAGATCTGGATCCGCATTATCTTTCTTTCCTGGCTACGTTTACTTCGGCACCGGTACTATATGTCCATGGAAACCATGACGATAAATACGAAAAGATCCCTCCGGACGGATGTATCTGCATCGATGATAAGATCTATGTATATGAAGGCATACGGATCATGGGACTGGGCGGTTCTATGAGATACAAGCCTGGTGACCACCAGTATACAGAATGGGAAATGCGGAAAAGAGTGGCAAAAATGCTTCCAAAGATTCTCTGGCGTAGAGGATTTGACATACTGGTCACCCATGCACCTGCTTATCAGCTGAATGACGGAAGAGATCTTCCACATCAGGGTTTCAAAGTTTTCCGGAAGCTGATAGAGAAATATCATCCGAAATATTATCTTCATGGACATGTACACATGTCTTATGGAAGAAACCACAAACGATATGACAAATACATGGATACCCATGTGCTAAATGCCTTTGACCGGTGTGTGTTTGAATTTGAAGCAGAAGACCCGGGAAAATTTTTTACTTCGTCAAGATAAAATACTTGACAACATATTAAAAATAAGTTATGATACCCAAGGTGGTTACAGATGGAAAAATTTGTAGAACAGACGTTATTATATGATTTTTATGGTGAGCTTCTTACAGAGAGACAGCAGCAGGTCTACGAAAGTGTAGTTCTTGAAGATTATTCTCTCAGCGAAGTTGCCGAAGATCTTGGAATCAGCAGACAGGGTGTTCATGATATGATTCGCCGGTGTAATCATACGCTGGAAGAATATGAGAACAAACTGCATCTTGTCGATAAGTTTCTGAATATCCGCAAACAGATAAAAAGCATAAAAGAGCTGGCAGATCAGTATCATGCTGACGAGATCGCAGAACTTTCCAATGAAATATTAGAGGAGTTATAAAGAATGGCATTTGAAAGCTTGACAGAGAAATTACAAAACGTATTCAAAAAGCTGAGAGGCAAGGGACTTCTTACAGAAGAGGATGTTAAGATTGCCCTGAAAGAAGTAAAGATGGCTCTTCTGGAAGCTGACGTAAACTTCAAAGTCGTAAAGCAGTTTACCAAATCTGTACAAGAACGTGCGGTAGGTCAGGACGTAATGAGCGGCCTGAATCCCGGACAGATGGTGATCAAGATCGTTAATGAAGAACTTGTGAACCTGATGGGAAGCGAAACAACCGAACTTCCTCTGAAACCCGGCAATGATATCACTGTCCTTATGATGGCAGGTCTTCAAGGTGCCGGTAAAACAACCACAGTGGCCAAGCTTGCCGGCAAGCTGAAATCCAAAGGAAAACGCCCTCTTCTGGTTGCCTGTGACGTATATCGTCCAGCAGCGATCACACAGCTTCAGTTAAATGGTGAGAAACAGGGTGTGGAAGTTTTTTCCATGGGTGATAAACAGAAACCGGTAGATATCGCCAAAGCAGCAATTGAACATGCCAAAGCCAATCAGCAGAATGTAGTACTGATCGATACCGCAGGACGTCTTCATGTAGATGAGGATATGATGCAGGAACTTTCCGACATCAAAGAAAATGTTCATGTGGATGCAACACTTCTGATTGTAGATGCAATGACCGGTCAGGATGCAGTAAATGTAGCCAAGACTTTCACCGAAAAAGTAGGAATCGACGGAGTTATCCTTACCAAAATGGACGGTGACACCCGAGGTGGTGCTGCACTTTCCATCAAGGCAGTAACAGGTAAGCCGATCCTGTATGTTGGTATGGGTGAGAAGCTTTCTGATCTGGAACAGTTCTATCCGGAACGCATGGCTTCCAGAATCCTTGGTATGGGCGATGTAATGAGCCTTATCGAGAAAGCGGAGGCTGCACTTGACAAAGATCAGGCAGCTGAAATGCAGAAAAAGCTCAAAAAGATGGATTTCGATTTCAACGATTATCTGACCAGTATGGAACAGATGAACAAAATGGGTGGAATTGGCAGTATCCTGAACATGCTTCCAGGTGTAGGAAGCAAAGCAAAAGAACTGGAAGATATGATCGATGAGAAGGCACTGGACCGAACCAAAGCTATCATTCTTTCCATGACACCAAAGGAAAGAAGTAATCCGGGAATTCTTAATATTTCCCGTAAGAACCGTATCGCCAGAGGCGCCGGAGTAGATATCGCCGAAGTTAACAGACTGGTAAAACAGTTCGAACAGAGCAAGAAAATGATGAAACAAATGCCCGGTATGATGGGCGGTAAAATGGGTAAAAGAGGCGGCTTCAAGCTTCCTTTTTAATAAATGTAAATACAAACAAAGATATTATAATGGAGGAAAACAAAAATGGCAGTAAAAATCAGATTAAGAAGAATGGGACAGAAGAAAGCACCTTTTTATAGAATTATCGTTGCAGATTCTCGCAGCAAACGTGACGGAAAATGCATCGACGAAATCGGAACATATGATCCGAACGTTGAGCCAAGCGCTTGCAAAGTAGACGAAGAAGCAGCTAAAAAATGGCTTGCAGCAGGAGCTCAGCCTACAGATGTTGTTGCAAAAATCTTCAAACAGGCTGGAATTGAGAAATAATAAATATTCCAGAAGGTATTTCGTAAATGCCCTTTCATGGCAGTACAGGGAGGTATGTAATGAAAGAATTAGTTGAAGTAATTGCAAAATCTCTTGTTGAGCATCCGGAAGAAGTGATTGTCACTGAGACCGAAAAAGAAGATGCAGTTATCGTAGAATTAAAAGTAGGACCTTCCGATATGGGAAAGGTCATTGGACGACAGGGACGCATTGCAAAAGCAATCCGTACAGTAGTCAAGGCGGCTTCATCAAAAAGCAGCAAAAAAGTGATTGTAGACATTCTGCAATAAAAAGGAACGGAGCTGTGGCGACATGGCTCCTTTTTTTATCATAAGGAGTTTTTATGGAAGATTTTTTGAAAGTTGGTGTGATCACAACTACTCATGGTGTACGGGGAGAAGTAAAAGTTTATCCTACCACCGATGAACCGGAACGTTTTCTGGAACTGGATCATGTACTGCTGGATACAGGAAAAGAATTCCGGGATCTTGAAATTAAAAATGTCAGATTTTTTAAAAATCTTGTAATCCTCAAGTTTAAGGGAATTGATAATATAAATGACATCGAGAAATACAAAGGTCATGACCTGTGGATTCCCAGAGAAGAAGGTCAGGAGCTGGATGAAGATGAATATTACATTGCAGACCTTCTGGGACTTCGAGTAATCCTTGATGACGGAACTGAATTCGGAACTCTGAAAAATGTTATGGAAACAGGTGCCAATGATGTTTATATCATAGATACAAATGCCCATGGCGAAGTACTTGTACCTGCAATCAGGGAATGCATTCAGGATATTGACCTGGAAAAAAATACCATGACAATACATTTAATGAAGGGACTTATATAAATGAATTTTCATGTGTTGACACTGTTCCCGGAAATGATCACCCAGGGTATGAATACCAGTATCATTGGTCGTGCAATGGCAGGTGGCTTCCTTTCTGTAAATGCCGTAAATATCCGGGACTTTGCTTTTAATAAACATCAGAAAGTAGATGATTATCCTTACGGAGGCGGAGCAGGAATGCTGATGCAGGCAGAGCCGGTTTATCTTGCTTACGAATCCATAAAAGAACAGATTGGATACAGACCAAGAGTTGTTTATCTCACTCCTCAGGGAACAGTTTTTCATCAGAATATGGCTAAAGAACTGGCTAAAGAAAAAGATCTTGTTTTTCTCTGCGGTCATTATGAGGGAATTGATGAACGTGTGCTGGAAGAAATTGTAACGGATTATGTTTCTATTGGAGATTATGTACTGACCGGAGGAGAACTTCCTGCTATGGTCATGATGGATTCCATATCCAGGATGGTCCCGGGAGTACTTTCCAACAGTGAATCCGGTGAGACAGAGTCTTTTGCAGGGAATCTTCTGGAATATCCTCAGTATAGCAGGCCGGAAGAATGGCACGACAAAAAAGTACCGCCTGTACTTCTGTCCGGACATCATGCCAATATTGAAGCCTGGAGAAGAGAACAGTCCATTCTCCGTACTGCCAGAAGGAGACCGGATCTCCTGAAAAAAGCAGATCTTACCAACAAAGAATGGAATCAGATCCGGCAGTGGAAAAAAGAATGGAAAGAAGAAAGTAACAGGGAATAAAGGAGCAATCAGTATGAAAACATCAGATTTTTATTATGATCTTCCTAAGGAACTGATCGCACAGGATCCGCTGGAAGACAGAAGCTCATCCAGACTTCTGCATTTATCTATGAAAGATGGTTCCATTGAACACAGACATTTCACAGATATTCTGGAATATTTGAATGAAGGAGACTGTCTGGTCATTAATGATACCAGAGTAATCCCTGCCCGTTTATATGGACACAAAGAAGAAACAGGGGCTCTTATCGAGATCTTGCTTCTGAAACGAAAAGAAAATGATATCTGGGAGTGTCTGGTCAAACCAGGCAAAAAAGCCCGCCCAGGTGCAAAGATCACTTTTGGAGACGGTATTCTCAAAGGCGAGGTCGTTGATGTGGTGGATGAAGGCAACCGTCTGATCCAGTTCCATTATGATGGTATTTTTGAGGAAATTCTGGACCAGCTTGGAGAAATGCCTCTGCCACCTTACATTACACACAAATTAAAAGACAAAAACCGTTATCAGACTGTCTATGCGAAAAATGATGGATCTGCTGCTGCACCTACAGCAGGACTTCATTTTACCAAAGAGCTCCTGGAACAGGTGAAAGCCAAAGGCGTAAAGATCGCCCATGTAACTTTACATGTAGGTCTTGGTACCTTCCGCCCTGTAAAAGTAGATGATGTAGAAAACCATCACATGCATTCGGAATTTTATATGGTAGAAGAGGATCAGGCAAAACTGATCAATGACACCAAAAAGAACGGTGGACGGGTGATTTCAGTAGGTACCACAAGCTGTCGTACCCTAGAGTCAGCTACAGATGAAGCGGGAATTCTTCATGCAGGCAGTGGATGGACAGAGATCTTTATTTATCCGGGATATCATTTCAAAATGATCGACGGACTGATCACTAATTTCCATCTGCCGGAATCTACACTTCTTATGCTGGTTTCCGCACTGGCAGGCAAAGAATATATTATGGCTGCTTATGAAGAAGCGGTAAAAGAACGGTACAGGTTTTTTTCTTTCGGCGACGCTATGGTGATTTTGTGAAACAGGACTACCCTTTTCTCTCCTGATTTGTTATAATCAGGAGAAAGAGGGTTTTTTGTATTTAGAACAAAAAACGTTAGTAAAGGAGAATTTATATATATGGATACACCCATTATTGCACAGTATTACAGAGAAGCAGATCCCCTGAAAAGAAAAGCTCTTCTGGACGAGGCACTTGCCTCCGGTGAGGACAGAGAAGCCAATGAGATCCGACAGGAGATCTGGCAGACCCGATATGGCCAACAGGCAGCACAGGGAGGACCTGCTGACGGTTATCTGAAACTTTGGATGACTTTGGAATTTAACCGCAATGTAGGACACAAATTTTTTGGTGCCAAAGGTGCACAGAAAGATATCCGCAAAGAACTTTCTCTTCTGAAATTCCAGGAACTCCGTGCCAGAAGTGTTCTTTACGAAGAACTTCTTTACAGAGAATGCCAGCATCTGGTAGCTCTTTATATGGATCTTTGTGCCAAAGATAAGAATTATAACAGTGTGATCCTTGGTCTGATGACCATGAAAGAAGAAAACTCTCTTGCAAAAATGAAGAGAGATATTTATGAGACGGCGGTCTGTGTTCCAAGAGATGTAAATATGGAAGATGAGCTTTCCCTCCTGACCAGAGCTGCCCGTAAAGTATACGAAGACCGTTTTCCGGGCGAAGGCGGTATGGCTGAATAATCTGGAAAGATCAGGAAACACTAATCAAAAACGGAGGTCACAATGGACTTAAACAAAACACCTGCTTATGAACTTGTCAGCAAAAAAGAATTAAATGATATCCGTTCCACCGGCTACCTGCTTCGCCACAAAAAAACCGGGGCCAGGGTTATGCTGATCGAGAACGATGACGAAAACAAAGTATTTAATATTGCATTCCGTACCCCGCCGAAAAACAGTACTGGAGTGGCACATATTCTGGAACACAGTGTACTCTGCGGATCCAGAGAATTTCCTCTCAAGGATCCTTTCGTAGAACTGGTAAAGGGTTCTCTGAATACCTTTCTGAATGCCATGACATATCCTGACAAAACCTGTTATCCGGTAGCAAGCTGTAATGATCAAGATTTTCAGAATCTGATGCATGTATATCTGGATGCGGTTTTTTACCCGAACATCTACAAAAAAGAAGAGATTTTCCGTCAGGAAGGCTGGAGCTATCATCTGGAAGATGTAAAAGGTCCTCTTACTTATAACGGAGTCGTCTACAATGAAATGAAAGGAGCTTTTTCTTCACCGGACGATGTTCTGGAAAGAGATATCATGAATTCTCTTTTCCCGGATACTACTTATGGTTGTGAATCCGGCGGAGATCCTGATAATATCCCTGATTTGAGCTATGAGGAATTCCTTGATTTTCACAGAACTTATTATCATCCATCCAACAGTTTTATCTATCTCTATGGAAACATGAATATGGAAGAAAAGCTGGAGTTTATTGACAGCCATTATCTTTCTGCATTTGAACATCTTTCCGTAGACTCCGAAATCAAAGAACAGAAGGGCTTTGATAAGATTCATGATCTGGTACTGGAATATCCGGTTGCAGAAAGTGAAAGCGAGGAGGACAATGCTTACCTTTCTTATAACATGGTAGTTGGAACAGCTATGGACAGCCTTACAGGTATTGCCTTTGATGTACTGGATTATGCCCTTTTAAGTGCACCGGGAGCACCGCTGAAACAGGCACTTCTGGATGCGGGACTTGGTAAAGACGTTTATGGTTCCTATGAAGACGGCATTCGTCAGCCATACTTCAGCATCATTGCAAAAGGTACCGGCACAGACAAAAAAGAAGAATTTGTATCGGTGATCCGTCAGACACTTGAAGCTATCGTAAAGAATGGAATAGACCAGAAAGCTATTGAAGCAGGCATCAACTGCATGGAATTCCGCTATAGAGAAGCTGATTTTGCCTCCTATCCAAAGGGACTGATCTACGGATTGGATATCCTGGATAACTGGCTTTATGATGATGAACATCCTTTTGTTCAGGTGGAGTTAAATCCTGTATTTGCCAGATTGAAAGAGCAGAAGGGGAATAAATTCTGGGAAAATCTTATCGAAAAATACCTTCTGAACAATCCGCATGGTTCTGTGCTGACCTTGAAACCGTCCAGAGGACTGGCGGCACAGAAAGCCAAAGCTCTGGAGGATAAACTGGCAAACTATCTTAACAATCTTTCAGAAGAAGAAAAACAGACACTGGCAGATAAGACCAGAGCCCTGGAAGCATATCAGGAGTTACCGGAAGATCCGGAAGCTGCCAAATGTATCCCTATGCTGAAAAGAGAAGATATCAGTACCAAAGTAGCACCTTTCAGCAATACAGAACTGAAGGTAGGAGACAGACTTTTCCTGTATCATGAAGTACCTACCAATGGAATTGGTTATCTGGATGTAATGTTTGATCTGAAAGATCTGGATGAATCCATGGTTCCATATCTTGGACTTCTGAAATCTGTTCTGGGATTTGTGGATACAGAGCATTACAGCTACAGTGAACTTTCCAATGAGATCAACGCAGAAACCGGTGGTATAGCATGCGGAGTAGAAGTTTTTGAACAGGCAGATTCCACAGATGCATACAAGGCATTTTTTGGAATTCGTGGAAAAGTCATGTACCCTAAAACGGATATTCTTTTCCGCATGATCCGGGAGATTCTCAATACTTCCAGACTGGATGATGAGAAACGTCTTCATGAAATCATATCCAGAGTCAGATCCAGAGCACAGTCCAGTCTTGTCAGTGCAGGACATTCCACAGCAGTACTCCGGGCAGCCTCTTATACCTCACCGATGGCAGCCTTCCAGGATCGTATGGCAGGAATTGACTATTATCAGTTTATCGAAAATTTGGATCAGAATTTTGATAAATTAAGTAAAGAAATCATTTCCAGTCTTAAAACACTTATGGAAGAAATTCTTTGTCCGTGTCATATCTGTTTCAGTTATACAGCAGAAAGGGAATCTCTGGATGCAGTAATGAAACAGTGCAGCTGTCTTATAGATTCTCTTAAGTACAAGGGAACAGAGATTTCCGGAAATCCGGTTCTCTGCCAGAAGAAGAACGAAGGATTTATGACATCCGGTCAGGTACAGTATGTAGCACAGACAGGTAACTTCCGTAAAGCGGGATTTGAGTACACGGGAACTCTCAATATCCTGAAAGTGGCTTTAAGTTATGATTATCTCTGGACCAATATACGTGTCAAAGGCGGAGCTTATGGCTGCATGAGTGGCTTTAAGAGAAGCGGAGAAAGTTTCTTTGTTTCCTACAGAGATCCACATCTGAAACGCACACTGGATATATTTGCAGGAATTCCTGATTATGTGCGGAATTTCCAGGCAGATGAGAGAGAAATGACCAAATATATCATCGGAACCATCAGTGGGCTGGATGTACCCCGTACACCACAGATGCAGGGAAGTATTTCCAAAAGAGCATATTTCTGCGGAATTACTGAAGACATGATGCAGAAAGAAAGAACGGAGATCCTCACTGCAAAAGAAAACGACATACGGGAACTGGCACCTCTTATCGGGGCAATTCTTTCCAACGAAGCACTGTGTGTTGTAGGAAGTGAACCGGCTCTCCAGAAAGAAAAAGATCTTTTTGGAATCCTCCTTCCACTTATTAACAGTTAACTAATCTGAACAAAAAGAGGAACTAAATGAACGATAATTTTAAATCAGGTTTTGCTGCGATCATCGGTCGTCCCAATGTAGGTAAATCTACATTAATGAACCATCTGATCGGACAAAAGATCGCCATTACTTCAAAGAAACCCCAGACAACCCGAAACAGAATTCAGACTGTCTATACCTGTGAGGAAGGACAGATTGTATTTTTGGATACACCGGGCATCCACAAAGCCAAGAACAAACTTGGTGAATATATGGTACAGGTAGCAGAACGTACTCTGAAAGATGTAGATGTGATTCTCTGGCTGGTAGAGCCTACTACATTCATCGGAGCAGGAGAACGTCATATCGCAGAGCAGTTATCTGGACTGAAACTTCCTGTGATTCTTATTATCAACAAAGTAGACACTGTAGACAAAGATGAGATTCTCAAAGCCATTGATACTTACCGTAAACTTTATGATTTTGATGAGATCATACCTGTTTCTGCTCTTCGTGCACAGAATACAGAAGATATTATCCCATGCATTCTCAAGTATCTTCCTTATGGCCCTATGTTTTATGATGAAGATACTGTCACAGACCAACCCCAGAGACAGATCGCAGCAGAGATCATCCGGGAAAAGGCTCTTCATGCTCTGGATGCAGAGATACCTCATGGAATCGCTGTAGCCATTGACAGTATGAAAGAACGTCCCGGCAAAAGGAACATTGTAGATATTGATGCAACGATCATCTGCGAAAGAGATTCCCATAAGGGAATTATCATCGGTAAACAGGGTTCCATGCTGAAAAAGATCGGCAGTAATGCCCGTTATGAGCTGGAACGGATGCTGGAAGCAAAGGTAAATCTCAAATTATGGGTCAAAGTCAAAAAAGACTGGCGTGACAGTGATTTTATGATCAAAAATTTTGGCTACGACAAAAAGGAAATCTGACAGATGAGTGATCTGGTTACTGTGCAGGGCGTGGTGATCTCTGCAATGCCTGTAGGGGAATATGACAAGAGAATCGTATTGCTTACAAGAGAAAGAGGCAAGATTTCTGTTTTTGCCAAAGGGGCAAGACGTCCGAACAGTCCTTTTATGGCTGCATCAGATCCCTTTGTCTTCGGTGCATTTACGTTGTATGAAGGAAGAACCAGTTATAGTCTGAACCAGGTTTCTGTAACACACCATTTTGTAGAACTTGCTACCATGCAGCCGGGAATCTATTATGGATATTATTTTCTGGAGCTTGCAGATTATTTTGGACGGGAGGGTACAGACGAAAGAGAAATCATGAATCTCCTTTATGTTACGGTAAAAGCTCTCCTTAACCCACAGATGGATGACCGTCTGGTCCGCTGCATTTTTGAACTTCGTACCATGGCAGAACAGGGAATTTGTCCTTCGCTGTTTCAGTGCAGTGAGTGTGGAAGAGAAGATGTACCGGAAGACCAGTGGTATTTTTCTCAGGAATATCATGGGATTTTATGCCCTTCCTGTGCTAACGGTAAAAGAGATGCCAGAAGGATTTCTGCTTCTGCAGTGTATTCCATGCGGTACATAGTTTCTATCCCTATGGGAAAATTATATACATTCACTGTGAATCCAGATATTCTTCTGGAGCTGGAACAGATCATCCATCTTTATACTGCCAGAAATACAGACAGGAAGTTCAAAAGTCTCAAGATTCTTGAGATCATGAAATAAAACCTAAATAAAACATTGAAAAAAATCAGTAATAAGGTATAATGTTAAGAAAACCTGTATACACAGGGAATTAGTTACTAAATAAATAAGAGGAGAGATACTATGGAAAAAACAATGGAAAAAATTGTTGCTCTGGCAAAAGCCAGAGGATTCGTTTATCCGGGATCTGAAATTTATGGTGGACTTGCCAATACATGGGATTACGGAAATCTTGGTGTAGAACTGAAAAACAACGTAAAACGTGCATGGTGGCAGAAATTTATTCAGGAATCTCCCTATAATGTAGGTGTTGACTGTGCAATTCTTATGAATCCTCAGACATGGGTTGCATCCGGACATCTTGGAGGATTTTCTGATCCTCTTATGGACTGTAAAGAATGCCACGAACGTTTCCGTGCTGACAAACTTATCGAAGATTTCTGCGCAGATCATGATATTGCCATTGAAGGTGCTGTAGATGCATGGTCACAGGAACAGATGATGGATTTTATCAAAGAACATGAAATTCCGTGCCCTTCCTGCGGCAAACACAACTTCACTGATATCCGTCAGTTCAACCTGATGTTCAAAACATTCCAGGGTGTTACAGAGGATGCCAAGAATACTGTTTATTTAAGACCAGAAACTGCACAGGGTATCTTTGTAAACTTCAAGAATGTTCAAAGAACCTCCAGAAAGAAAATCCCATTCGGAATCGGACAGATCGGAAAATCTTTCCGTAATGAGATCACACCTGGAAACTTTACTTTCCGTACTCGTGAGTTTGAACAGATGGAACTTGAGTTCTTCTGTGAGCCGGATACAGACCTTGAGTGGTTTGTATACTGGAAGAAATTCTGTCTTGACTGGCTGAGCTCTCTTGGTCTGAAAGACGATGAAGTACGTTATCGTGATCATGATAAAGAAGAGCTGAGCTTCTACAGTAAGGCTACCACAGACGTTGAGTTCCTGTTCCCATTTGGATGGGGCGAACTGTGGGGAATCGCTGACAGAACAGATTATGACCTGACACAGCATCAGAATGTATC